>NZ_CAWNQH010000059.1:0-108777 GCF_963876495.1 Xenorhabdus sp. KJ12.1 | reverse complement strand
GTCACGTTAATCACGAATGTCCGGAGTAACATGAAATCCAAGGCATTATCTCTCTGGGATAGATTGATGTTAAGGCGGCGGTTTTTGATAGAAACCGTCATCGATCAGCTCAAGAATATTTCTCAGATAGAGCATTCAAGGCATCGCAGTCAACTCGGTTTTTTATTGGAAGTTACTGCCGGCCTTATTGCTTATACATTCCAACCTAAAAAACCGAGCTTGAATCTACGGGATAATGAGATCGCTATTTTTAAGCGAAGCTGAGGTTAATTAAGAATTCATGCGTTGAGAACAATACCGATAACAAGCGGGCAAATAGCCCGCTTATACCAAAATGGGTTAATTGTCAGTAGATTCTGGCAATTTTGGTTTAGGGTTTCCTGAAGGAGCGCGGCGCTTTCCGATGTTTTTGCTGTCACGATGACGCACTTTCACCCGGTTTTTCTTCGCTTCTTCTGTTTTTTTCTTTTCTTTACGCTTAGCCAGCACTTTCTTGGATGGCTTATAGCTTTTATTCTCACTTGGTGCTTTGGTTTGTGGACGAAGTTCGTCAACAACTCGCACTTTCAGTGGTTCCTGAAGATAGCGACTGATTTTTCCAAGTAATGGATGGTCATGGGACTCAATCAGCGCAATTGCAGTTCCTTTGCGGCCAGCACGGGCAGTTCGGCCAATCCGGTGCAGATAAACATCTGCTGTGCGTGGTAAATCAAAGTTAAAAACGTGGCTGATATTTTCGATATCCAGCCCACGGGAAGCAACATCGGTTGCAACCAGTACCTTAACTCGGCCATCATTCAGGCGCTTCACAGCGTCTGTTCGTTTAGCCTGTACCATTTCACCTTCAAGGAAACTGGACTGAATACCGGCCTGATGCAGCCATTCAACCAATTCGCGGACACGCTCCCGTTTACGTACAAAAACAATCGATTTTGTAACGTCTTCTTGTTTCAGCAAGTGGCATAACAAGGCTGTTTTATGTGCCAGATTATCAGCACGATAATAAAATTGCTGAATTTTCTTACGCTCACGACGGGAAGGCTCTGCATCGATCTCAACAGGATCTGTCAGCAGGCGCACCGCAAAATCACGGATACTTTCGCCTTCAAGCGTTGCGGAAAATAGCATGGTTTGTTTACGCCAGCGGGTCTCTCCGGCAATCGTCTCAACGTCATTGGCAAAACCCATATCCAACATGCGATCGGCTTCATCAAGGATGAGGGTTTCTACTGCACGGCAGTCAAAGTTTTCTTCTTTGATATATTGCAGCAGACGCCCTGTAGTTGCGACGACAATGTCCTGATTCTCACTGAACACTTCTGCATGATTCATATAGGCTACACCACCAGTAATTGTGGCAATATCCAGATTAGTATGTGCAGCCATCTCTCTGGCCTGCTCTGCAACCTGCATCGCCAGTTCACGGGTTGGTGTCAAAATCAAAATACGTGGTGGCCCTGATTTCTTACGTGGGAAATCCAGCAAATGCTGTATAGCCGGTAGCAGGTAGGCAGCTGTTTTGCCTGTCCCCGTTGGTGCGGAACCTAATACATCCCGCCCGTCCATGGCCGCAGGAATGGCTGCCGCCTGAATTGCGGTCGGGCGTTCATAGCCTTTATCATTTAACGCATCAAGCAGGCATTCATCAAGTTCGAAGTCGGAAAAGTTTGTCGCAGTCATCATATACCTCTGTTTGGGCCGATGATTATAAACAGGTTAGGCTCATTCTTCACCCTATAACATGCACCAGTGTTAAAAGTATCAGGCGTGCGTGTGGCTTTTATCCTCGAGTCATAAGATTTATGCTATGAAGAACTTTGGTTTTCAACAGATATAATTCATGACGTTAATACACAAACCTGCTTTGCGTCGCGGTGGTTTCACATTCAAACAATTTTTTGTCGGGCATGATAAATGTGCCATGAAAGTCGGAACTGATGGCGTGCTATTGGGGACATGGGCACCGGTAGATAATAGAAAAAATTGTCTGGATATCGGCTGTGGCAGTGGACTGATTGCACTGATGATAGCCCAGAGATCCGGAAACGATACAGCTATTGATGCCGTGGAGCTGGACGAAGATGCAGCAATGCAGGCTATTGAAAATATCGCTCAATCCCCGTGGCCTGACCGCATCAGGGTATACCGGCAGGATATTCATGATTTCGCTGTGAGAAGCGAAATCCGGTATGACTTGATTGTGAGCAACCCTCCTTACTTCGAACCTGCCATTGCCTGTCGTAATGAGGCGCGCAATCAGGCTCGTTATACCGAAGCACTGACTCATCAAGGGTTATTGGACTGTGTTGAACAATTGATTACCCCCAACGGGTTATTTTGTGTGGTGCTTCCTTATGGGATTGGAGAGCTCTTCGAAAAAATGGCGATAGAATGTGGTTGGTTTCCCCATTATCGGCTCAATATTCGTGATAGGCTGGATAAGCCGTTACATCGTTTATTGTTGGGATTATCCCGGCAGAGGCAGGAAATACAGGTTAGTGAGCTGATGATCCGTGCTGCTGATGGCACATATTCAAACGAGTTTCAGCAGTTAGTGAAAGATTTTTATCTTTATTATTGATAGGGTTATCGTTCATAAAAACCTTAAATTTTTTTACGGAAGATTGGGATAAATCTTTCTGTTTTTCAGAATCTAAAATCGAGTGAGCCACTGAATAGAGGCTATGATTTGTACTATAAATAAAAAGTGCAATGCAGAATAATCGGTGGTTGTAACACAAAATTACAATCAAAGTTGAACTTCACATGTAATGAACACTCAAAAGTGGTGCTTGTTCGAGTAGCAAAGTGTCATGGCTGGTGTAATGTAAGTGTAAATGTGGAGTTTTACCTCAGGAGAGTGAGCCTCGGATGAGCGAGCAGTTAACGGATCAAATGCTGGTCGAGCGAGTACAAAAAGGCGACCAAAAAGCGTTTAATTTGCTGGTAATCAGATATCAGCACAAAGTGGCAAGCTTAATTGCCCGTTACGTACCTCAAGGCGATGTTCCTGATGTTGCACAAGAGGTATTTATTAAAACTTATCGGGCACTGTCTTCTTTTCGGGGTGATAGTGCTTTTTATACGTGGTTGTACCGTATTGCCGTTAATACTGCGAAAAATTATTTGGTAGCTCAGGGGCGTCGTCCACCATCCAATGATCTGGATGCTAATGATGCAGAAAATTACGATACGTCAAGTTCATTAAAAGAAATTTCGAACCCTGAGAACTTAATGTTGTCAGAAGAATTAAAGAAAGTGGTATTTCGTACCATTGAATCACTGCCAGAAGATTTGCGGATAGCAATTACGCTTCGGGAACTTGATGGCCTGAGCTATGAGGAAATAGCCGTCATTATGGATTGTCCTGTGGGTACTGTTCGCTCGCGAATTTTTCGTGCAAGGGAAGCCATCGACAATAAAGTTCAACCCCTGATCCAGCAGTAAGCAGTAGTGGAAGCACCAGCAGCAGTGGAAACAGTAGTAGTGGAACAAAATAATATTGAAGGGTACTGGCATGCAAAGAGAGAAACTTTCCGCGTTAATGGATGGAGAAGCTCTTGATAGTGAAATCGTTCGTTTAATCTCTGAAGATGCTGAAATGCAGAAACAGTGGGAAAGATATCACCTCATCCGGGATACATTACGTGGTGATGTGGGTGAAGTGTTACATTTGGATATCGCTAGTCAAGTGGCACAGGCGCTTGAAAAAGAACCTGTCCATATTAATCCAGCAGCTATTCCGGAATCTCAGCCAAAACCTGATACGTGGCAGGAATTGCCGTTCTGGCATAAACTCCGCCCGTTAGTGACTCGGCCCTGGGCTAGTCAGATAACTCAGATTGGTGTTGCGGCTTGTGTGTCAATGGCAGTTATCATCGGTGTTCAGCAATATAATGGGTCTGACACTGATGCTCAGCTTGATAACCCGGTCTTCAATACATTACCGGTGATGGGTTCTGCTTCACCTGTTGGGTTATCGGTTCCCGCTGAACATGATGCTTTTGGTGGCGACTTGAGTACGCAGGTGAGGGAAAGTAATAAGCGTATTGATGCAATGTTGCAACAGTATGAACTTTTCCGGCGTATTAATGCAGAAAATGAACAAGGGTTGCCGGAGGTTAACGCAATACATTCGGGAGAACAAAGACCTGTAATCTCAAATAAGTAATAAAAATGAAATATACTGTTTTTTTCATTTTATTATTCGGGAGCTTCCTGAATTTATCAAAAGCCTCGGTTCAGCAAAAAAATAGTACCGAGGCTTTGTTACAGGTTATGGGGCACTCCGTACAGACCTTGCCTTATGAACTTGCTTTTATTAACCTGAGCCAGCAATTTATTATTCCTCTGCGTTATCGCCACGTTATTATTGATAATCAGCCCATCGCACAACTTATTCAAATGGATAACACGCGCCGTGAGATTATTCAGCGTGGTGATCAGATAAGCTATTACGAATCAGGCTTGGATTCATTTAGTCTGCGTGGTGATCATATTGTGGATTACCTGCCTCCGATCATCTTTGCCGATTTTTCTCAGATACAGAAATTCTACAATTTCATTGATGCAGGCTCTACCCATGTTGGCGATCGTCCTGTCTATTTCGTGCGTATAACATCCAAAGATAACGATCGTTATAATTATAATTTATTGATAGACAAAAAAAGTTATCTGCCTTTGCTGATTGAGTTATTTGATCAGGAAAAAATGGTGGTTGTTGAACAGTTCCGTGTTATATCCTCAAGGGTGAATGACGATATCAAGCAGGAATTGAACGCCATTGTGGATTTGAAATTACCACCGATGTTAGTTATTCCAAAAGCTGAAAAAGTAGCATTTAACTGGAAAGTTAGTAAGTTGCCTGAAGGCTTTCGGGAAATTTCCCGTAATCGGAGTCGGTTATCAAAGACAGAATTATTGGAATCCATTATGTACAGTGATGGGGTATTTAGTTTTTCTGTAAATGTGGTAAATACTGACGCAAAAGCTGCTGATGAGCCACTGTATCGACAGGGGCGACGAACAGTTTATACTGTGTCGAATGGCAGGCACAGCATTTCTGTTATTGGCGAATTACCCTTCGCCACAATTAAACAGATTGCCGGAAGTGTCACATTTACGGGGGGTAACTGATGGTTAAAGAATGGGCAACGGTTGTCCGTTGGCAGCAAGGCCGGGCAATATTGCGTTATGGCTCCTCTTCGGGTTGTGGCAGTTGTCAGGCAAAAACAGCCTGTGGGTCGTATTTGCTGGAAAAACTGGGGCCGGAAAATATCCACCAACTGGAGTTGGAGATTACTCAACCACTTCAACCGGGGCAAAAAGTCGAAGTTGGTATTCCGGAAAGTAGTTTATTACGTTCCGCTATGCTAGTTTATTTAACCCCATTATTAGGTCTGTTTTTAGGCGGGTTGCTTAGTCAATACTGGACTGCTGAGCAGTTATGGGTATGTATAGGTGGTATTGCTGGTGGTCTGGCCGGTTTTGCTTTTGCCCGTAAAATTGCTACATATTGGGATAATCAGCAGGCATACCAACCCGTGGTGTTACAAATTGGTTTACCTCCCGATACGATTAAGGTTCTACATCAGGAATAATCTGTTTTACCATAATCGCTTTCACGATTTATTACGAATATTTTCACTTTCTGGTCATACTGTATGGGTTGTACCCAATAGATTTCAAGTTGCATCGTTGCAGCAGGAGAATGAATCCCCAAGAGCATAGACAACTATGTGACCGGGGTGAATGAGCGTAGCCAACAAAGAGGCGGCTTGAAAGATGAAGGGTATAGGTTGAAAACCGTAGGCATGACTAGGTTTTCACTGTGTTGACATGTAGAATACGGCTTTTCAGGCCAGTGGCCAAACCCGTATCTAATAAACGTCGCTTTATGTCCATCAGTGTGTCCATAGGCGAATGATTCAGAAATATTAAGGCAAAAAAGATTTAATAATGAAGCAAATAAGAAATTTCTCCATTATCGCCCACATTGACCATGGTAAGTCCACGCTATCTGACCGGATTATTCAAATCTGTGGTGGGTTGTCAGACCGTGAAATGGCAGCGCAAGTACTGGATTCAATGGATCTTGAACGTGAGCGTGGTATCACTATTAAAGCGCAGAGTGTGACTCTTGATTATAAGGCACATGACGGAAACGTTTATCAATTAAACTTTATCGACACGCCGGGGCATGTTGACTTCTCCTATGAAGTCTCCCGCTCTTTGGCTGCCTGTGAAGGTGCTCTGTTGGTTGTGGATGCAGGGCAGGGCGTTGAAGCTCAGACGTTGGCTAACTGTTATACCGCGATTGAAATGGATCTGGAAGTTGTTCCGGTTCTGAACAAAATTGACCTGCCAGCTGCAGAACCAGAGCGCGTAGCAGAAGAAATTGAAGATATCGTCGGTATTGATGCAACAGATGCTGTTCGTTGTTCCGCAAAAACCGGTGTGGGTGTACAGGATGTTATTGAGCGTCTGGTTAAGGAAATTCCAGCACCGGAAGGTGATCCTGAAGCACCATTACAGGCATTGATTATCGACTCATGGTTCGATAATTATCTGGGTGTTGTCTCACTTGTACGTGTTAAGAATGGTACGCTGCGTAAAGGCGACAAAATCAAA
Source organism: Xenorhabdus sp. KJ12.1 (assembly GCF_963876495.1). Taxonomy (NCBI): domain Bacteria; kingdom Pseudomonadati; phylum Pseudomonadota; class Gammaproteobacteria; order Enterobacterales; family Morganellaceae; genus Xenorhabdus; species Xenorhabdus sp. KJ12.1. The sequence goes on along the minus strand of NZ_CAWNQH010000059.1, from coordinate 102,147 downwards.
GTAATGAGCACAGGTCAGGTATATAACGCTGATCGTTTAGGTATTTTCACACCGAAGCGCATTGACCGTGACGTATTAAATTGCGGCGAAGTGGGCTGGTTGGTCTGTGCTATAAAAGATATCCTTGGTGCACCTGTCGGCGATACGTTAACAACAGCGCGTCATCCGGCAGAAAAAGCATTACCGGGTTTCAAAAAGGTTAAACCTCAGGTTTATGCGGGATTGTTCCCTGTCAGCTCTGACGACTATGAAGCATTCCGTGATGCTTTGGGCAAACTGAGCCTGAACGATGCCTCTTTGTTCTATGAGCCAGAAAGCTCTACTGCTTTAGGCTTTGGCTTCCGTTGTGGTTTCCTCGGCTTGCTGCACATGGAGATCATTCAGGAGCGTCTGGAACGTGAATATAATCTGGATTTGATCACCACTGCGCCAACGGTTGTTTATGAAGTTGAGACAACTAGTGATGAAGTCATCTATGTGGATAGCCCATCCAAATTACCGCCATTAAACAATATTAAAGAACTGCGTGAACCTATTGCAGAATGTCACATGCTGTTGCCACAGGAATATCTTGGTAATGTCATTACACTCTGTATAGAAAAGCGTGGTGTTCAGACCAATATGGTTTATCACGGTAATCAGGTTGCGCTGACATACGAAATCCCAATGGCTGAAGTGGTGCTGGATTTCTTTGATCGCCTGAAATCTACCTCACGTGGTTATGCGTCGCTGGACTATAATTTTGTTCGTTTCCAACATTCTGACATGGTACGTGTGGATGTGTTGATTAACGGTGAGCGTGTCGATGCTCTGGCGTTGATCACTCACCGTGATAACTCGCAATACCGTGGTCGAGAGCTGGTGGAAAAAATGAAGGAATTAATCCCTCGCCAGCAATTTGATATTGCCATTCAGGCAGCCATCGGCACTCACATTATCGCTCGTTCTACGGTTAAACAGTTACGTAAAAACGTACTGGCGAAATGTTATGGCGGTGATGTCAGCCGTAAGAAAAAGCTGTTGCAGAAACAGAAAGAAGGTAAAAAACGCATGAAGCAGGTTGGTAACGTTGAACTGCCTCAGGAAGCCTTCTTAGCAATTCTGCATGTCGGAAAAGATTAATTAACAAGGTCGTAAGGAGTCTAAATGGCTAACACTTTTGCCTTGATCTTAACGTTTGCAACGTTAATCACCGGGATTATCTGGTGTGTAGATCGCTTTAAACTCGCCCCTGAGCGTAAGAGAAAACTGGCTCAGGCTCAGAAACAGGCAGCGGGCAACGAATCTCAGGAAGCTGCAATTAAAGAAATAAACAAGCCTACATGGGCTGAGACATTTGCATCTGTTTTTCCGGTGTTAGCCATTGTTTGGATCCTGCGTTCATTTGTGTATGAACCTTTCCAGATCCCTTCCGGTTCAATGATGCCTACCCTGTTGATCGGTGATTTCATTCTGGTAGAAAAATTTGCCTATGGTTTGAAAGATCCGATCACACAAACCACCCTGATTAAAACCGGTGAGCCTAAACGCGGTGATATTGCTGTTTTCAAATATCCCGTAAACCCAAGTATAGATTTTGTAAAACGGGTGATTGGTTTACCCGGGGATAAGATTGTTTACAACTATTGGGATAAAGAGCTTCAGATTTATCCTGGCTGTGGTTACGCTCAGCAATGTAAAGACATTCTCCCGATTACTTATGGGGATGTGTATCTTAGTGACTGGACTATCTCAGAGAAGATAAAGAAAGACGGTACGATTGCTAATGAAGTGCATCAAATTCCTGTTGGGCAAACATTAGGCCCTCGCACATTGCGTCAAGGGGAGCGGGTTGAAACGTTGGGTGATGTTTCGCACCATATTTTAACCCTTCCGCCACAACGTGAACCTGAGTTTGTTCAGGAAGGCCAACCGGTAGGCACTTGGGTTGTACCTAAAGGAGAGTATTTCATGATGGGCGATAATCGTGATAATAGCTCTGATAGCCGTTTCTGGGGATTTGTTCCGGAGAAGAATCTGGTCGGACGTGCAACCGCTATCTGGATCAGCTTCAATAAACAAGAAGGTGAGTGGCCTGACTGGCCATGGGTACGTTTCAGCCGAATAGGTGGAATTCACTAATATTTATATATTAGCGAAGCATTAATTTATCTCTCAGTGTAGAATATTCTCTCAAACGAGATGACTGGCTTCCTGAAATGATTAGCTTTTTAGGAAGCCAGTGCAAACGCAACAGTTTTGTAAGGCATATCATTAAGGCAGAAGTCAGGTAGCCTCACAGGTCTGTTGCGTGTGCTTTTATTTGACGGATTCTAACTGAATTGGTAGCACATGAACTCCATAATAATGAACAGGTTACAGCGTAAGCTGGGATATACCTTTAAGCAGAATGATTTATTGCTTCAGGCGTTAACTCACCGTAGTGCCAGCAGTAAACATAATGAACGTTTGGAATTTCTTGGCGACTCAATCCTGAGTTTTGTCATTGCTAACGCGCTTTATCACCGTTTTCCCCGGGTTGACGAAGGCGATATGAGCCGGATGCGCGCCACATTGGTGCGAGGTAATACACTGGCGGAACTTGCCAGAGAATTTGAACTGGGTGAATGTCTGCGTTTAGGGCCGGGCGAGTTAAAAAGTGGTGGTCATCGCCGTGAATCTATTTTAGCGGATAGCATTGAAGCCTTGATTGGCGGTATTTTTTTGGATAGCGATATTCAGACTGTTGAACAAATTGTACTGAATTGGTACGAAAGTCGTCTGAATGAAATAAGTCCGGGTGATAAACAGAAAGATCCCAAAACGCGTTTACAGGAATATTTGCAAGGGCGCCATCTGCCGTTGCCATCATATCTGGTTGTTCAGGTTCGTGGGGAAGCACACGATCAGGAATTTACAATTCACTGTCAGGTCAGTGGATTTGAGCAGCCTGTCAGAGGAATAGGTTCCAGCCGTCGCAAGGCAGAACAGGCGGCTGCGGAACAAGCATTAAAACAACTGGAGCTTGAATGAGCAAAGAAAAAAACTATTGCGGATTCGTTGCAATAGTCGGACGACCCAACGTCGGTAAATCGACTTTATTGAATCAGTTACTGGGTCAAAAAGTCTCCATTACTTCCCGTAAACCTCAGACGACACGCCATCGTATTATGGGGATCCATACGGAAGGGGTTTATCAGACTATTTATGTTGATACCCCGGGTCTTCATATCGAAGAAAAGCGAGCAATTAACCGCCTGATGAACCGTGCTGCAAGCAGTTCAATCGGTGATGTGGAACTGGTCATTTTTGTTGTGGAAGGTACTCACTGGACACCGGATGACGAAATGGTTGTGAATAAACTGCGTGACCTGCGTTGCCCGGTTATGCTGGTTATCAACAAAGTGGACAACGTTACGGATAAAACCATTTTACTGCCGCATATCGGTTTTCTCAGCCAGCAGATGAATTTCATTGATGTTGTGCCGATCAGCGCAGAAAAAGGCACAAATGTTGATACCATCGCTAAAATTGTGCGTGAGCGCATGCCGGAAGCGGAACATCATTTCCCCGAAGATTACATTACTGATCGTTCACAGCGTTTCATGGCATCTGAAATTATCCGTGAAAAACTGATGCGTTTTCTGGGTGAAGAATTACCTTATTCCGTTACAGTTGAAATTGAACAATTTGTCACTAATGAGCGTGGAGGTTATACGATCCACGGCCTGATTCTGGTAGAGCGTGATGGCCAGAAAAAAATGGTCATTGGTAACAAAGGCAGCAAAATCAAAACAATCGGAACAGAAGCCCGTCAGGATATGGAAAAGCTGTTTGATGTTAAAGTTCATTTAGAACTTTGGGTCAAAGTGAAAGCCGGCTGGGCGGATGATGAGCGTGCTCTGCGTAGCCTTGGCTATATTGACGATTTATAAGGTTAATCGTGGACGGCTGGCAGAGAGCCTTTGTGCTTCATGGGCGCCCTTACAGTGAAACCAGTTTATTACTGGATTTTTTTACTGAACATGAAGGGCGAGTGCGTGTTTTAGCAAAGGGAGCACGTAGCCGCCGTTCCAATCTGAAAGGCTGTCTTCAGCCTTTTACCCCGCTACTGGTTCGCTGGAGTGGGCGGGGTGAAATCAAAACATTACGGGATGCTGAACCCGTCTCGTTAGCTCTTCCTTTAACCGGTAGCGTGTTATACAGCGGCCTGTATGTTAATGAACTCTTATCCAGAGTCCTTGAACAGGGAACCGCCTATCCTGCCCTTTTCTTTGATTATCTCCAGTGCTTGCAAGTGTTGGCTGCAAGTGAATACACGCCTGAATACGCCCTGCGCCGTTTTGAATTATCGGTGCTAAATAACATGGGGTATGGCGTGGATTACCTCCATTGTGCCGGCAGTGGTGAGCCTGTCACAGACACAATGACATACCGCTATCGAGAAGAAAAAGGATTTATTGCCAGTCTGGTTGTTGATCACTACAGCTTTACTGGCAATGAACTAAAGGCACTGGCTGCGCGTGAATTTCCTGATCCGGCCACATTGAAAGCGGCCAAGCGATTTACTCGCATTGCCTTACAGCCTTATCTCGGGGGAAAACCGTTAAAGAGCCGTGAATTATTTCATCAATTTGTGCGCAGAAATACAGGTAACACGAACCAAAAAAATTAAGATGGGATCGCTCTCAATAATGGAGAGTGAGTACGTTGTTTTATCTAATATATAATTGCAGGAGCTAAAAATGGCTGAGGTATTGTTAGGCATCAACATTGACCATATTGCAACAGTACGTAATGCCCGTGGAACGCAATATCCTGATCCTGTACAGGCTGCATTTGTTGCTGAACAGGCTGGTGCTGATGGGATAACAGTTCACTTGCGTGAAGATCGTCGCCACATTACAGACAGAGATGTTCAGTTATTAGCAAAAACCATCCAGACACGTATGAATCTGGAAATGGCTGTGACTGATGAGATGGTAGAAATAGCCTGCCAAATCAAACCTGCTTTTTGTTGTTTAGTCCCTGAAAAACGTGAGGAAGTCACAACAGAAGGGGGATTGGATGTCTTCGGGCAGAAAGCACATGTTGGTGCGGCAGTTAAGCGTTTATCAGATGCCGGTATTCTTGTTTCCCTGTTTATTGATGCAGACCATCAACAGATTGATGCTGCGGCTGAAGTGGGAGCACCTTATATTGAAATCCATACTGGTGCGTATGCTGATGCAGAAAATGATGCGCAACAGGAAAAAGAGTTTCAGCGTATTAAAGAAGCTGTAACTTATGCCACCGCTAAAGGTATAAAAGTCAATGCAGGCCACGGGCTGACTTATCATAATGTACAGCGCATTGCAGCATTGCCGGAAATTTATGAATTGAATATCGGCCATGCCATTATAGGGCGTGCATTATTCAGTGGTTTGTCTGCTGCGGTTTCTGATATGAAAACATTGTTGCGTGAAGCCCGCCGTTAATGGCCATTATCGGACTGGGTACAGATATCGTTGAAATTCTCCGTATAGAGGAGATTGTCGGGCGTTCTAGCGAACGCCTGGCAAAACGTAAAAACTTCATGGCGAAGCAAGAATATTAGCGAGCCAACTGTATGTGAAATCTATGCATGTCACACTGGCAGATGAACGGCGATATGCCTGTGCAACGGTGATATTGGAGAGTTAGAAAAATATTATGGCCTCGTTCTATTTGGACGAGGTATCAGCAGAAAAGTTATTTTGAATTCCATGAACAAGCTGAATTTATATTTTGTCAGCATGATGTAAGAGTACAAATTTATCCCATAGCTGCTCTTCTGTCTCTTTATACTCGGGGTCGATAATAATAGTGTTGGTTATCGGACATACAGACTGGCAGGTAGGTTTCTCATAATGCCCTATGCACTCAGTACAGCGCTCTGGATCAATTTCATAGATTTCAGCCCCCATTGTAATGGCCTGATTAGGGCATTCAGGTTCACACATATCACAATTGATGCAGCGTTTGGTAATTAGTAGTGCCATTTCAATATATTACGCAAATTATTATTGTAAACTAAAGTGAGACAGAAAATAAAGTTTGCTATCACAGTGAAGATGTGGATATAATATCGCCACTGGTTTGGAAGTACAAACCTATTTATGATAAGCAAGTTTCAAGCAGTTCAGCAGTGAGCGTTATCTTTGATATCCCTTCATAGCGAATTCCTTCTAATTTAGTTCCCATAAGTACGTATAAATCAAATCAAAAATATCATCTTGCCTCATGGCAATTAATAAAACAATTCAAAGGAATTCGTATGTCTAATACAATGACTGGCACAGTAAAATGGTTTAACAACGATAAAGGCTTCGGTTTTATCTCTCCAAAAGATGGCAGCAAAGATGTGTTCGTTCACTATTCTGCAATCCAAAGTAATAGCTTCAAAAGCTTAGATGAAGGGCAAGAAGTTTCCTTTACCATTGAAAATGGTATGAAAGGCCCAGCTGCTGCCAATGTAGTGATCCTCTAAGGCACAACATCTATTTTTTGCAAAACAGTTATGCTACCTATTCAGATAGGTATACATCCAGATAATTAAATCCCGCAAATATAGGGTTTATTGAATAACTGTTTTCACTTCAAACCGTGTAGCGTTGATGCGCTTCACGGTTTTTTTGTATCCGTTGATTTATTTAGCAAATTCCTTACATTATCAGGGATTGACGCTATCAATAGTCAGTTCTTATGCCCAGTAAAATATAAATAATGGGCGCTTCATAATCCTCATAGTTTCTAAGAATCCATTCAGAATCTTTACTAAAACTTATTTATCCTTGATTATTTGCGGACTTGATAAGTTCACACATACCACTATAGATATAGTGTTTGGTCATCAGTAGCGCCATTCCGATCTATTATGAAAATTTATGATGGAGTTTTTGTAATGAAACCAAGCTTTTTTTCGGAAATTATCTTACCAGATAATTATCTCGCGCTAGATTTTTTGGCGTTTCATCAGCGGGATGAAAAGTGTGTTTCTGAAATTGTGCAGCTGGATCAGGTTAAAAAAGGCATTATCTGGCACGGAAAACCAGCATTACTGGCTATTTCAATGGAAAAAAACCGTGCTCAGGTACAGCTTGATATTGATGGTGACAGCGTTTCTTATTCCAAAGATGCTTTGTCTGTTTTAGCCACGCACATGCTTGGATTATTGCAGCCTGTTGAAATATTTGAAGAGCAATATCAGGAAAATCCAGTGATTGGAGAACTCATCACACGGCAGGCGGGTTTGCGTATTTATCAATCGGCATCGCCTTTTGAAGCGTTGAGCTGGGCGATTATAGGCCAGCAGATAAGTGTCAGTGCAGCAGTTTCCATTCGGCGACGATTTATTCAATCTGTTGGAATTAAACATACTTCAGGGTTAATGTGTCATCCGACTCATAAAGAAGTCATGCAGTGTACAGAGCAGGATTTGTATCAATGTGGTTTTTCTATGGGTAAAGCGAAGGCGCTGTTGAGTGTCTGTCAACTAATCGATTCTGGTGAATTGGATTTGTCTATTGAAAATGATGAAGCTGAAATTAGCCGGCTTACCAAAAATCTTTTAGCGATTAAGGGAATCGGTATCTGGACGGTCAATTATACCCTGCTAAGGGGATTAAATTATCTGAATGGCTCTTTGCATGGCGATGTCGCTGTGAGGCGTAATCTTCAGTACTTGCTGAAACAAGAAAACAAGGTAGATGCTGAGCAAACAGAGAAATGGCTAGCCGGTTTTTCTCCCTGGAAGGCTCTTGTTGCTGCTCATTTATGGAGACAACAATCCAGCAGTGGATATTAAATTTCAATACCACTCTAATCCGTCATAAGGCTTTATGCGTAGCGCATCAAGGCGGCTTGTCAGCGATCCCACATGGACTTCAAGCTGATGGCCGTCTGGATCCAGCAGGTAGATTGAATCTCCCTCACTCCGGTTCTCTTTCCATTGTGTTACTCCAGCACTGAGCAATTTTTCTCTGAAAGCAGAAAAATGTCGAGCTTCGATATTAAAAGCGATATGCGTATAATCCTGGGCTGGTTTTGCTTCGTCACAGGAAAGACAGAGCCACAGTTCTCCCAGAGTTAAATAAGCCCCATTTTGCCAGCGGGCATGTGGGGTGAATCCAAGCAGATTAATGTAAAAATCGAGACTATGCTCGAGATTAGAGACTGCCAGTGTCAGATGGTTTAGCCCTGTCAGCATAGAGTTTGCCTATTTTTATCTTGAAATAATCTTTTTAAAACAAATAATTAAATAATGTTATGCGATCATGCAATGACATCGCTATGTTAGGAAACGATATTATATCTGGCAAGTTTTCCTTGGTGTCCTCCTTTTGAAATCTAATAAAATGTTCCGAATGCTTTTGTTAAGATACCCTTTTTACCCATTAAGAGGTTTTGGCAATGTTATCTTTTTCACCGTTTGATGATTTAGCTCAGCAAATTTTACCGGTTGCAATAGAAGGGGATGATGGTGCGCATGATGTAGCTCATTTATACCGGGTTTGGAGAAATGCCCAGAAAATCTGTGAAGCTGAATGTGGTAATTTGAGGTTAGTTTTTGCAGCCGTTTTATTACATGATTGCGTTAGCGTTGAGAAAAATGACCCGAACCGGCATTTAGCCTCCCGTATGGCCGCGGAAAAAGCCACGCTGATATTAAAAGATCTTGGCTGGAGCGAAGAAGATATTGCTGCGGTCAGCCATGCAATTGAGACGCATAGTTTCTCTGCCGGATTGACTCCGGAGACACTGGAAGCTCAAATTGTACAGGACGCTGATCGGCTTGATTCCATAGGCATGATGGGAGTTGCCCGTTGTTTTTATACAGCAGGGCGTATGCGTTCAGGTTTATATAATGCTTATGATCCTTTGGCAAAGCAGCGTGAATATGATGATCGCTCTTATGCAGTTGACCATTTTTATACCAAATTATTCAAGATAGAAGCGGGTTTTCAAACGGAAACTGGCAAACAAATGGCTCGGGAAAGAACGAAGCGCATGGAACAGTTTCTGAATGAGTTCTTTGACGAAATTCAGGCTGAATAAATCAGTGTTAATTACATGAATGTATAATTAACAGGTTATAACCAGCAAGAGAACATGTAGTGACAGAAATATATAGTGATGAATACTGGATGCGTCAGGCCATGGATTTGGCAATGCAGGCACAGACAAAAGGGGAAATCCCTGTAGGAGCGCTGCTGGTAGCGGATAATAAAATTATTGCTGAAGGTTATAACCACCCCATAACAGATCATGATCCAACGGCCCATGCAGAAATTATTGCATTACGGCGTGGAGGCACTCAATTACAAAACTATCGCCTGTTGGAGACAACTCTGTATGTCACTCTGGAGCCATGTGTCATGTGCGCTGGAGCGATGATCCACAGCCGTATACAGCGGTTGGTTTACGGTGCAAGTGATATGAAAACGGGAGCAGCCGGGTCTTTGATCGATATTCTGCGTCATCCCGGAATGAACCATCGGATCGAAATTACTGGTGGTGTACTGGAGCAGGAATGCTCCGCTATGTTGAGTGCATTTTTCAAACAACGTAGGGAGCAGCATAAGGAATTAAAACGGCTGAAAAAGCAACAGCTGGAAGAGTGATAAACGTTTACTGTATAACCTGAGCAGATGCCGGGACTTCTGCTGGTGGATGAGAATTACTGGCAGTTGCTGGCTCAGCTTGTGTGTCAGGAATTTCTGTCTTGTTGCGGTTGTTCCTGGCTCTCAGATATCCTTCCAGGCTTTGATAATAACGACGAATATTTCCGACGTAGCGGTAGGCTTCATAGCCCCGAGCATAACCATATGTAGTATTGGCATAGTATTTTTTCTGAGCTAACAGGGGAATTCGCGATTTAACATCCATCCAGAGATTAGGATCTCCTTTTTGCATAGCGGTTAATTTGCGTGCATCAAGAATATGCCCATACCCTATATTATAAGCCGCTAATGCGAACCAAATTCTCTCATCTTCAGGAATGGTATCCGGCAAACGTTCCATCAGGTAATGTAAATATGCCATTCCTCCTTTTACACTTTCTTCCGGATCAAGGCGATCTTTGATTCCTGCCCATTCTGCTGTCGGACGGGTCAGCATCATCATGCCGCGAACTCCGGTGGGTGAGGTTGCCAGTGGATCCCAGTGTGATTCCTGCCATGCGATAGCTGCAACTAACCGCCAGTCCAGAGAGCCAGCGTATTTTTCAAAAATAGGCTGATATGTCGGCAGTAGTTTGTTGATTGCACGAATAAATGAAATAGTATCGAAGTAATCGAATGAACCAATATGGCTGAAGTATTTATCTTCCAGCCGTGAGGTTATACCGTTTTCGGTCAGCATGTTGAAAAAATCCAGCATTGCTGAATAGAGGCTATAGTCATCATTACGTTTTAAATACCAAGTCAGCGGTTTGTCTTCACTGACATCGAAAGCGATCGCCAGATTAGGATGGATCCGCTGTTGCAGGGAAAGGCTGATAGAATCACTGATGGTATAATCAATTTTACCCTCAGAAACCTGCTCAAGTAGTTCCTGAGTATTACTATGTGATGATTCTTCCCAGCTTAATTCTGGGTAAGATTTTTCTTTCAATTGCTTCAGCTCACTGACATGAGCTGAACCTGCGCTCACAACCAGTGAGCCAGCCAGGTCTGCAAATGAGCGCGGGCGTACCGTACCTTTACGATAAACCAACTGTTGAGATACAGAGTAATAGGCCGGGCCAGTTCGCGTCTGGTTAAGTCTTTCTTTATTGTAGATAAGACCTGCGGCTAAAAAATCAGCTTTGTCATTATCTAAGTCGTCAAAAAGCTGGTTAATGTTAGAACGAAACTTAATGCTTAGTTTGACACCCAGATAATCTGCAAACCGTTTGGCTAAATCATAATCAAATCCTACAGGTTCATTTTTATCATTAAGTGAAATCAGAGGGGAACTGATGGTACTAACCCTAAGTTCCCCCCGCGCCAAGATCCTGTTTATTTGCTCCTGCTGTTTATTAGGCCAACTGATGTTGAGGCCAATAATGGTGGCAGACAGGAGTGCGATAATGACGATGACAAAATAATTTATCTTGATATTGCTCAAACAGTTATCTCTCGTCAGTACGGTTAGGCTCAGTATGAAAAGTCAGATAATAGCATGGTTAAATTTCCAGTACTTAGGAATTTTGCGCAACAAAATTGAAGTCTGCAACTTTATTGGAGCTGTTTTAAAAGTCCATTGTATGTGTTGATAGATTAATTAACGCTCACGCAAACGGTTTCGTCGAGGAGAACATTCCTCTATAATGTCGGCGTTTCCCCTAAGGCATCAGTCAGGCTTTGCTTCTAAGATGAGAGAACCTATTACTATGGAAATTCTGCGTGGCTCGCCCGCTTTATCAGCGTTTCGTATTACTAAGCTCCATTCCCAGTGCCAGGCTCAACAGCTTCCCGTGACAGAAATTTATGCGGAATATGTCCATTTCGCGGAAATAAATTCACCTCTTACGGCAGAAGAACAGGAAAAATTAAACAGACTATTAAAATATGGTCCTTCTTTAGCTGAACATGAACCCAAAGGTCAACTATTTTTAGTCACTCCCCGGCCAGGTACGATATCACCGTGGTCTTCAAAAGCGACAGAGATAGTTCATAACTGTGGGCTGAAACAAATTGCCCGTCTGGAAAGAGGGATTGCCTATTATATCCAATGTGGTGAAATGAATGATATGCAGTGGCAGGCACTGTCGGCTTTACTGCACGATCGTATGATGGAACGCGTGTTTACTCAGTTTGAGCAGGCGGAAGTGCTGTTTTCTCACCAACAGCCAGCACCGTTGAAACAGGTTGATATTCTGCAATCAGGACGCGCAGCATTGGAATCTGCCAATATTGAATTGGGGCTGGCATTGGCGGCGGATGAGATTGACTATCTGCTGCGTGCTTTCCAGAAATTAGAGCGTAACCCGACTGATGTTGAACTCTACATGTTCGCACAGGCAAATTCTGAACATTGCCGCCATAAAATTTTCAATGCGGATTGGGTGATTGATGGTCAGGAACAGGAAAAATCTCTGTTTAAGATGATTAAAAATACATTTGAACAGACGCCGGATCATGTTTTTTCTGCTTATAAAGATAACGCTGCTGTTATGGAAGGTTCTCAGGCGGGGCGTTTTTTCCCTAATCCTGAAAATGGTGTGTACGATTATCATCAGGAACCCGCCCATATATTGATGAAAGTTGAAACACATAACCATCCAACTGCCATTTCTCCGTGGCCGGGAGCGGCGACAGGTTCGGGCGGAGAAATCCGTGATGAAGGTGCTACAGGCCGGGGGGCTAAACCTAAAGCCGGGCTGGTTGGTTTTTCTGTTTCTAACCTGAAAATTCCCGGATTTGAACAACCGTGGGAAGAAGAGTTCGGTAAACCTGAGCGCATTGTCAGTGCGCTGGATATCATGCTGGAAGGCCCTTTGGGAGGCGCTGCATTTAATAATGAGTTTGGCCGTCCTGCGTTATTAGGGTATTTCAGAACGTATGAAGAAGAAGTGACATCCCATAACGGTACTGAATTGCGTGGCTATCATAAGCCGATCATGCTGGCCGGAGGAATCGGCAATATTCGTGAAGAGCACATCCAGAAAGGAGAGATTTCTGTTGGTGCCAAATTGATTGTGCTGGGTGGCCCAAGCATGAATATCGGCCTTGGTGGCGGAGCGGCTTCTTCAATGACATCTGGTCAGTCTGATGCAGAACTGGATTTTGCCTCCGTGCAGCGTGATAACGCAGAAATGGAACGCCGTTGTCAGGAAGTGATTGATTGCTGTTGGCAGCTTGGCAATGATAACCCGATTTTGTTCATCCACGATGTTGGTGCTGGTGGGTTGTCAAATGCGATGCCAGAATTAGTCAGTGACGGCGGACGAGGAGGCCGTTTTGAACTGCGTAATATCCTCAATGATGAACCGGGGATGAGCCCATTACAGGTATGGTGCAATGAGTCTCAGGAACGTTATGTATTAGCTGTAGAGCCGGAGCAGCTTGCTCTGTTCGAGGATATTTGCCAGCGGGAACGTGCGCCGTATGCTGTTATTGGTGAAGCGACAGAAGAGCGCCATCTGTTGTTGAATGATAGCCATTTCGATAACCAGCCAATTGATATGCCATTGGATGTGCTTCTTGGTAAGACACCAAAGATGCTGAAAAATGTGAATTCACTGAAAGCAAAAGGAAAAGGGCTTGAGCGTCAGGGTATTGATTTGGCAGAGGCGGTTAAACGTGTTCTGCATTTACCCGCAGTAGCAGAGAAAACTTTCCTGATCACCATTGGTGACCGCTCAATAACCGGTATGGTAGCAAGAGATCAGATGGTCGGCCCTTGGCAAATCCCCGTTGCGGATTGTGCGGTGACGACAGCGAGTCTGGATAGCTATTATGGTGAAGCGATGTCGATGGGGGAGCGTGCTCCAGTTGCTCTGCTGGACTTTGCTGCTTCGGCCCGTATGGCTGTCGGAGAAGCACTGACAAATATCGCCTCAGCTTATGTACAGGATTTGAAGCGAGTGAAGCTGTCTGCTAACTGGATGTCAGCTTCAGGTCACGCAGGGGAAGATGCCGGATTATATGAAGCAGTGAAAGCGGTTGGCGAAGAATTATGCCCGGCATTGGGCCTGACGATCCCTGTCGGCAAAGATTCTATGTCGATGAAAACCCGTTGGACACAAGAGGGTGAAGAGCGTGAGATGACGTCTCCGCTTTCATTAGTCATTACTGCATTTGCGCGGGTAGAAGATGTGCGTTATACCGTTACGCCTGAATTATCAACGGATGATGATAACGCATTGATTCTGATCGATCTGGGATTGGGACAAAATGCATTAGGAGGAACGGCACTGGCTCAGGTTTATCGTCAACTTGGCGATAAGACTGCGGATATTCGCAGTACTGAGCAACTCGCAGGTTTCTTTAAAGCTATTCAGCAACTGATTGCAGAACGTAAATTACTGGCTTATCACGACCGCTCTGACGGTGGCCTGTTGGTAACATTGGCAGAAATGGCATTTGCCGGACATTGCGGCCTGCACGCCAATATCAGTGCTTTTGATGAAGATATTCTGGCTGCTTTATTCAGTGAAGAATTAGGGGCGGTGATTCAGGTTCGTGAAACTGACAGGGAACAGGTTGAAAATCTACTGACTGACTATGGATTAAGTGATTGCGTACATTATTTAGGTAAGGCCAAAGCAGGAGATGATTTTGTCATCTCCAGTAATAATATGGAAGTTTATCGCCAGAACCGGAGCACTCTGCGTTTATGGTGGGCAGAAACAACCTGGCAGATGCAGCGCCTTCGTGATAACCCCGAATGTGCAGATCAGGAACACCAATCAAAACAGGATTTGAATGATCCGGGTCTGAATGTGAAATTATCCTTTGATCCGGCAGAAGACATTGCCGCCTGTTACATATCAAAACAGGTACGCCCACGTGTTGCTGTGTTGCGTGAACAGGGAGTGAATTCGCACGTCGAAATGGCGGCAGCATTCCATCGCGCTGGTTTTGAAGCCGTGGATGTCCATATGAGCGATTTGCTGAGTGGACGAGTGACCTTGGAGCAGTTCCAGACACTGGTTGCCTGTGGTGGCTTCTCATATGGTGATGTTCTGGGTGCTGGTGAAGGCTGGGCTAAATCCATTCTGTTTAATTCACAGGTGCGTGATGATTTTGCCAACTTCTTTTCCCGACCGGATACCCTATCTCTTGGGGTATGTAATGGCTGCCAGATGATCTCGAATCTACATGAATTGATCCCGGGCACAGAATACTGGCCTCGTTTTGTCCGCAATTACTCTGAACGTTATGAAGCACGTTTTAGTCTGGTTGAAGTGACAGAAAGTCCATCGTTGTTTTTACAGGGAATGGCGGGTTCTCGTCTGCCAATTGCAGTGGCTCACGGTGAAGGTCAGGTAGAATTCAGAAGTAGTCAAAGTCTGGCCGAATTGGAAAAACATCAGCAAATTGCCCTGCGATTCGTAGATAACTATGGTCAGCCGACAGAAAATTATCCTGCCAATCCTAATGGATCTGTTGGTGGGATTACCTCTGTCACCAGCCGAGATGGCCGAGTTACCGCAATGATGCCGCATCCTGAAAGGGTATTCCGTACAGTCAGTAACTCCTGGCACCCTGAGGAATGGGGAGAAGATGGCCCGTGGATGCGTATCTTCCGTAATGCCCGCAAGCAGTTAGGTTAATCACTTAATTATCCAATTTTCACTTTTCATTATAAGGCTCTGAATATGTATCAGAGCCTTTATTTTTCATTTCGTTATCACAGATAATGTTTTTTCTACATGTGGTTTTTATCTTTTTGATTTATCGTTTTATTTGCGATTTTTTACTCTGACTGTCGAGGCATATATCTATGACTAAAAAAACGATAAATCCTGAAACGGTATTTAATTCTGTTCAATATGGTTTCAGTCAGGCAGTGATTAAAACAGGAACCCGACATCTGTTTTTGTCTGGTCAGGTAGGAATTAATAAAGATGAGGAAACAATTCCGGGAGGATTGCCTGCCCAAACTAAACTTGCGTTAGAAAATTTGCAATCAGTGATCCGAGAGGCTGGTGGTGAATTAAGCGATATTACAATGTTGCGTATCTATATCAAGCAGGGAGCTGAATCGCATGAGAATCAGTTGATCATATCATCTTTATTACAGCAGTATTTTCCTTCAGAGCCTCCCGCTTCTTCTTGGGTCATTGTAACAGGGTTATCTTTACCTGAATGGCTAATAGAAATTGAAGCTGAAGCCATTTTAGATTAATGCAAAGATTTTCCATAACACACGAAGTGTTGTGGAAATGTTTTTATTTGGTTAACTTGCGTTGTCTTATGAGTTAATTAAATTAATATTTTTAAAATGGTGTCTCTAAAGAGCGACAATGGTTGTTTTTTCTGTCTCAAAATGGAGACACTTAATATTATGATTTAATTAATTAAATTAATTTAAATCATGAAGTGTCATAAATTAGCGACAGAAATATATATCCCGCATCAAAAAAACATATAACAAAGTATAAATATTAAAGTGTTTTTTATTTTTATATAATAAAATCAATTAATTAATAAGTTTTTTAAAAGTTGGCACGCAATGTGCTTAATAAAAGGCAGTTGCTCATTCAATTTTTTATGTCGGCCCACAGAATAGGGTGGAAAAATGCCACATAAGCCCGGAATGACGCCAAAGTAAGGTGCCTACCGTCCAATTTATGATATTCGCTTTCGGGCCTTATCAAGCAACGGGCGACACGTGGAGTGAGGCACCACCTATATTTTTATAGGCTCCTCGCTGGCGGGATAGTAGAAAAAATACTATCCCGCCGTCATTATTGCTGATTCATTTTGCCCATCGTGTTGATATATCCGCCTGCATTATTCTTGTTCTTGCCAGCCCATTTGTTATAACCCATTATTTGAGACTATTTTTTTCTAAAACTATTTTTTCTGAAAAACGGCGATAAAATCCATCATCTGGCTGGCTTTCTACCACCTTATATCGGTTAGCATCAACGTAATTGCAGGTTTTAAGATGATTTCTCTGAAAAAAAGGCGTTTATTTCCCCGATCATTGCGTCAATTAGTTGTAATGGCTTTCTGGCTGGTGTTATTACCGCTATTAGTTCTGGCATATCAGGCATATCAAAGCCTAGACCAACTGAGTACTCAGGCGGCAGAAATTAACCGCACAACCTTATCTGATGCCCGACGCAGTGAAGCTATGATTGGTGTCGCCCTCGAAATGGAACGTAGCTATCGCCAGTATTGTGTTCTGGGGGATGTCCGGCTGGAAAAACTCTATCAACGCCAATATCAGCAGTACACAACGATGCTGAATAATCAGATGGCGATGCTGGCCAATAAAGAGTATAAGGATAAGTTTAATCAGCTCCTGTCCGGGTTGAATAAGATTACTTGTCGCAACAGTGTGCCAGAGGCTGACGCAGCTAAATTACTTGAACAATTCTCAAACGCGAATAATCAGTTAGTACAGGAAACACGCAATATCATCTTTATCCGCGGTGAGCAATTACAAAAAGAAATTGCGGATAAGGGACAGTTTTTTGGCTGGCAAAGTTTAATCTTATTTCTGTTAAGTGCGTTTTTAATTGCCCTGTTTACACGAATGATTATTGGACCGGTCAAAGGCATTGAGCGCATGATTAATCGGTTAGGTGCAGGGCAGGCACTTGAAAACAAAATTGAATCCTTCAAGGGCCCCAGAGAGTTACGCTCACTAGCATTGCGGATTATTTGGCTAAGTGAACGCCTGTCCTGGCTTGAATCTCAGCGCCACGAATTTTTACGCCATATCTCCCACGAACTGAAAACGCCTCTCGCCAGTATGCGTGAAGGGACGGAATTGTTGGCGGATGAAATTGCCGGGCCGTTGACTACAGATCAAAAAGAAGTGGTCACCATTCTGGACAGTAGCAGTAAACATTTACAGCAACTTATCGAACAATTACTCGAATATAATCGTAAAATTGTCGATGCCCCTGCCGAACAACAGGTTGTGTCGTTAAAAGAGATAATTGACAGCGTTGTCTTGTCACATCAATTACCTGCGCGGACAAAAAATATTCATACAGAAATTCAATTGGATACTGATGATTGTTGGGCTGAACCTAAATTATTAATGAGAGTTATTGATAATCTCTACTCCAATGCAGTGCACTATGGCGCTGAATCCGGTAACATTTGGATTTCCGGTCGGCAAGTGGATAAAAATATTCAGATCGATATTGCCAATACGGGAACACCTATCCCTGAGTTAGAGAAAAGCATGATTTTCGAACCATTTTATCAAGGAAAACTTCAACGCAAAGGTGCGGTCAAAGGAAGTGGTCTTGGTTTGAGTATTGCGCAGGATTGTATTAAACGGATGGGGGGAGAACTTCATCTGATAGAATCCGACTTTGCTGATGTATGTTTCCGGATTGAACTGCCGTTAACCGCAGAGAATGATTAAATAATATGCACAACAGGTTTACTCACCACTTTATGATGAAGACGGAGCAGCAGAATATTGTGACTCGGACAGTGAAAAAAAAAGCGGTAATGCCGCATTTATCTGAACGGGCTGTGTCCCGGTGTTTCCGTACTATGATGTTACTGTTTGTTCCCTATTTACTGACAGGGTGTGTTTCAAATTCCGCTTCTGGTGAGTTGACAAAAATTTCTGAAGCCATTATGCCGGAGCAGCGTGTCATCGATTATCACCCCAAAGCGTGTGATGTGATATGGAATATCACAAAAACAGCTGCAATGGAAAATAGCCTTTACTGGCTAAGACTGATCGACTGCACAGAGAAACTGTCTCCAACGGAAGCCCGTGACAAGGTCAAGCAGTTCATGGCAGATGATTGGTCACAGGTTTTCAAACAGAGTATTCTTATCAACCACTCGATACCTTCAGTTGCTGAACGGCGCAGTATCATAGAAAACCTGAATCGATATAGCACACAATTTCCGCCTTCGTTGCAGCCATTATTACAACTATGGCGTGACCAACAATATTTAAAAATTAGTCTGGCAGAGCAAAAGACAAAATATCAGCGATTACAATCAGATAGTGATAACAAAATTGATCGACTGAAAGAGGCACGAACTCGGCTGGAATATGAATTACATTCAATATCCCGTAAGTTAGAAAATCTGACCGATATTGAACGTCAGCTTTCATCCCGCAAGCAAAGCCAGAATGGCTCTTCGGCGTCAGTTGAAACAGAACACCCTGTTGATGAAAGCGGTAATAAAATCAACGAATCCCACCCGGAAAGAAAATCGGAAACAAAGACAGAAGATAATTTTTCAGAAGAAAAAGGAGCTGAAGTACAATGACCGCACGCAATCCTGCTCATCTCCTTCTGGTTGATGATGATCCAAGCTTGCTGAAATTATTGGGAATGCGTCTGATCAGTGAGGGATTTCGTGTCACGACAGTGGAAAGTGGGCATGAAGCATTACGCATCCTATTAAAAGAAAAAGTAGATTTGGTCATCAGTGACTTACGTATGGATGAGATGGATGGCATGGCCTTATTTGCTGAAATTCAAAAACAGCATCCGGGTATGCCGGTGATTATTCTCACTGCTCATGGTTCTATTCCCGATGCTGTTGCCGCAACACAGCAGGGCGTATTTAGTTTTCTGACTAAACCTGTTGATCGTGATGCACTTTACAAAGCCATTGATGATGCTCTGGAATTATCAACACCTGCCATAGATGGTAAATGGAGTGAGCAAATTGTCACCCGCAGCCCTCTGATGCTACGTTTGCTGGAGCAGGCAAAAATGGTGGCACAGTCTGATGTCAGCGTTTTGATTAACGGACACAGCGGAACCGGTAAAGAAGTGTTGGCTCAGGCTATTCATCGTGCAAGCCCCCGGGCAAAGAAACCCTTTATTGCGATTAACTGTGGTGCCTTACCTGAACAACTGCTGGAATCTGAACTGTTCGGCCATGCGAAAGGCGCATTTACCGGAGCAGTCAGTAGCCGGGAAGGGCTTTTTCTGGCGGCTCAGGGAGGAACGCTGTTTCTTGATGAAATCGGCGATATGCCACTGGCGCTTCAGGTTAAGCTATTGAGGGTATTACAGGAGCGTAAGATCCGCCCTCTGGGAAGTAATCGTGATTTAGATATTGATGTCAGGATTATTTCGGCAACTCACCGGGATTTGCCGAAGGCGATGCAGCGCAATGAATTCCGCGAAGATCTCTATTATCGATTGAATGTGGTCAACCTGAAAATCCCTACCCTGAATGAACGTGCCGAAGATATTCCTTTACTGGCAAACCATTTGCTGCGGGAATCAGCTAAACGCCATAAGCCTTTTGTGCGCAGTTTCTCCACCAATGCGATGAAATGTCTGATGGCAGCAAGCTGGCCGGGGAATGTTCGCCAGTTGGTCAATGTTATTGAACAATGCGTGGCCCTGACAACCGCTCCGGTGATCAGTGATGCCTTAGTCATGCAGGCATTGGAAGGTGAAAACACGGCATTACCGACATTTGTCGAGGCGCGTAGCCAGTTTGAACTGAATTACTTACGTAAATTACTACAAATGACTAAAGGTAATGTCACTCACGCCGCCCGTGTAGCAGGGCGTAACCGAACAGAATTTTATAAATTATTGGCTCGCCATGAACTGGATGCCAATGATTTTAAGGAATAACCTTCCTGTAATTTAAATCCCATAAATAATTGAAACGTTTTTAAAGCCGTATTGAACTGTCTGAACCAGACAGAGAAGTGAATAATGGCCCAGGAGAGCCGCATTCTATGAGTCGTACTCTTAATATTGCCCTTGCCCAATTAAACTGGCTGGTAGGGGATATCGAAGGCAACAGCGAGCGTATGTTGCATACAGTACAGGAACAGCAGGAAAAAGGCGCTGATCTCGTCATGTTCTCTGAATTATCACTGTCGGGCTATTTCCCAGAGGATCTACTGTTCCGTTCTGATTTCCATCAGCGTTGCCGCGAACAGTTAGTACGCTTACAAGAGGCAAGCTCTCAGGCTGGTATTTTAGTTGGTCACCCGTGGCAACAGGACGGAAAAATATACAACGCACTTTCGCTGTTCTGGAAAGGTGAAACCGTTGCGCGTTATTTCAAGCAACAACTGCCTAATTATGGCGTTTTTGATGAAGAACGCTATTTCGATGCGGGCGAGCGAAATTGTGTTATACCCTTTAAAGGGTATAACTTGGGTTTGTTGATTTGTGAAGACCTATGGTTTGATGCTCCGGTTGATGCTTTGAAACAGGCTGGAGCCGATATTATCCTATCAATGAATGCTTCTCCTTATAATCACGAAAAACCAAATATCCGCAGTGCGCTTATCAAATCACACTGCCAGCGTATCCATTTGCCAATCATCTATCTGAATCAGGTTGGTGGGCAGGATCAACTGATTTTTGATGGTTGTTCAAAAGTCTTTGATATGAATGGTGAAATCACACACCGCATGGCAGCTTTTGAAGAGCAGGTCGAGCAGTGTCGTTTGAGTGATATGACAATTGAGCCGATGGCAAATCCTATCCCTCCATTGCCGCCACTGGGGCAAATTTATAAAGCCTTAGTTCTTTCTGTGCGGGATTATGTACAGAAAAATGGTTTTAAAGGCGCGTTACTTGGATTATCCGGAGGAATTGATTCCGGCCTGACACTGGCGATTGCGGTGGATGCTTTGGGTAAAGAGCATGTACAGGCGGTGATGATGCCATTCCGCTATACCTCTGAAATGAGTATTCATGATGCCAGAGAACAGGCTGAATTGCTCGGTGTTGAATTTGATATTGTCTCTATCGAACCAATGTTTGACGCATTTATGGCGCAGTTGGAGCCGATGTTTGCCGGTACAGAAAAAGACACGACAGAAGAAAACTTACAGGCTCGTTGCCGGGCTGTCATTCTGATGGCAATGTCAAACAAGCGCCGCCGTCTGGTACTGACAACCAGTAACAAAAGTGAATCAGCGGTAGGCTATTCCACTTTATATGGCGATATGGCTGGTGGCTTCAATGCTTTGAAAGATGTGCCAAAAACTATGGTATTTGCATTGTCCACATATCGTAATACATTATCTCCTGCTATTCCTCAGCGTGTTATCGATCGTCCGCCATCTGCGGAACTGGCTCCCGATCAGCTCGATCAGGACAGCCTGCCTCCGTATGACATGCTGGATGCTATCCTTGAGGGATATGTAGAAAAAGATAAATCCGTGGCTGATCTGGTAGCAGAAGGTTTTGACGAAACGATTGTCCGTAAGGTGATCCGGTTGGTGGACATCAATGAGTATAAACGTCGTCAGGCTCCGATTGGCCCGCGTATTACACAGCGTGATTTTGGTAAAGACAGGCGCTATCCGATTACGTCTGGTTTCGGGCGTAAGAACTGGTAATAACAGGAATACTTCATGAAAAAGATTGATGCAATTATCAAACCTTTCAAGCTCGATGATGTGCGTGAAGCTCTGGCTGAAGTCGGTATCACAGGTATGACGGTAACAGAAGTGAAGGGATTTGGCCGCCAGAAAGGACATACCGAACTGTATCGTGGTGCAGAATATATGGTGGATTTTCTGCCCAAAGTCAAAATAGAGATTATCGTACCGGATGATATTGTTGATACCTGTGTCGATACTATTATGCAGACAGCCCAAACCGGTAAGATTGGTGATGGCAAGATTTTTGTGTTCGATGTTGCTCGTGTTGTACGTATTCGTACTGGTGAACAGGACGAAGAAGCAATTTAAGCTCTAAGTGCCTCATCCCCCGCCATTATGGCGGGGTTCCAGATGACGATGCTGATTTAAATGACTTTATGCGGGCCAAAACATTCGTAATGGATATGTTGTTCATGGATGCCCATTTTCAGAAGTTGAGCGGCGATATATTGCATGAAAGCGACCGGCCCACAGAGATAAAACTGCATCCCTTCTACATTTATTTCATCTTTTACTGAAGTCAGTTCCATCAGCCCTATCTGTTGGTAATCTGCGCCGTAATTATCTTCATTTCTGGGTTCGCGATACCAGACCTGATAATTGATATTAGGCATGGATTTGGCAATCGCCTTTACTTTTTCTGAGAAGGCATGATAACCACCATGTTCTGCTGCGTGAAACCAATTGACGGTACTAGGATGTTGTTGTTTATGCAGATATTGCAGCATACTCATCATCGGAGTCAGGCCGACACCGGCAGAGATCAGCGTAACAGGAGTATCAGGCTGGATATCAAGGAAGAAATCGCCTCGCGGTGCGGACAGTAATACAGTATCCCCTTCCTGTACTTTATCGTGCATATAGCTGGATACCCTGCCATGAGATTCCCTTTTAATGGCGATTTGATAGTGAGTTCCATTTGGTGCGGCAGTTAATGAATACTGACGAATTTCACGATGCTCAAAAGCAGGATCTTCCAGATAAATACTCAAGTATTGCCCCGGTTTATAATCTAAGACTTTACCGCCATCGACAGGCACAAATTCAAAACTGGTAATAATATCGCTTTGCGGTTGTTTCCGGCTGACACGAAACTGACGCAGACCACGCCATCCTCCTGCCGAAAGTTCACCACTCTGATAAATTTCTTCTTCACGATTGATAAAAACACCGGCTAATACGTCGTAAGCTTTTCCCCAGGCATCCAGCACTTCTTCTGCCGGATGAAACATTTCATCAATTGTTGCTAATAGATGAGTTCCCACAATTTGGTAGTGTTCCGGCTGAATATTCAGGCTTGCATGTTTGTGAGCAATCTTTTCTACCGCCGGTAACAGAGCAGATAAGTTATCGATATTAGCCGCATAAGCACACAGGGCATTGAAAAGAGCCTGACGCTGATCACCGTTACTCTGGTGGCTCATATTAAAGATATTCTGTAATTCAGGGTTATGACTGAACATACGTTCATAAAAATGAGCAGTTAATTTTGGCCCGGTAGAAACAATCAGCGGAATAGTGGATTTTATAGTTGCGATAGTTTGACTGTCTAACATCATGATCTCCTGAATTTTTAAATCATGCTCAATTGATAAGTTGCATTTTAAATGCAACTTATTATTCAGTGAAAGAGCTTAAAGTAAAAAGCAGAAATTATTTTGACTTAAATCAAAATCGCAGGATTTGTGAAACAACAATATTTGACAGGAATCACAAAGATCAATGATAAATCCCGGACGGATAAAAAACATTATGGGCTATAGGGCGGTAGGTCTTAAAGCAATCGTTTGCGTAAAATGTCCTGTCAAGACTATCTCATTTGATAAAAAGAGTTTACACTGTGTCACATTCTGGCCCTCAGGGGTATTTTTCAAAGATGTAGCTGAGTCAGGAGAACCAAATGCTAAAGCGTGAAATGAATATTGCGAATTATGATCCCGAACTGTGGCAGGCGATGGAGCAGGAGGTTCGTCGTCAGGAAGAACACATTGAACTGATTGCTTCTGAAAACTACACCAGTCCAAGAGTTATGCAGGCTCAAGGCTCTCAGCTGACTAATAAGTATGCGGAAGGTTATCCGGGTAAACGCTACTATGGTGGCTGTGAGTACGTTGATATAGTTGAACAACTGGCAATTGACAGAGCAAAAGAGCTGTTTGGTGCAGATTATGCTAATGTCCAGCCGCATTCAGGTTCTCAGGCGAATATGGCGGTATATATGACGCTGTTGCAACCCGGTGACACTGTTTTAGGGATGAATCTGGCACACGGTGGGCACCTGACTCACGGTTCTCCGGTCAACTTCTCTGGGAAACTTTATAATGTTGTCCCCTATGGTATTGATGAAAATGGAAAAATTGATTACGACGATATCCGTAATCAGGCACTGAAACATCAGCCTAAAATGATCATCGGTGGCTTCTCTGCCTACTCTGGAGTGGTTGACTGGGCAAAAATGCGTGAAATTGCTGATGAAATCGGTGCATACCTTTTTGTTGATATGGCTCACGTTGCCGGCCTGATTGCCGCAGGTGTTTATCCAAACCCGGTTCCTCATGCTCATGTTGTGACAACGACAACCCACAAAACACTTGCAGGCCCACGCGGTGGTCTGATTCTGGCAAAAGGTGGGGATGAAGAGCTGTATAAAAAACTGAACTCTGCTGTTTTCCCTGGTGGTCAGGGTGGCCCGTTGATGCATGTTATTGCAGGTAAAGCGGTTGCGCTGAAAGAAGCCATGGAACCGGAATTCAAAACGTATCAGCAACAAGTCGCTAAGAATGCGAAAGTCATGGTAGATGTGTTTTTACAGCGTGGTTACAACATTGTTTCCGGCAGCACTGAAAACCATTTGTTCCTGCTGGATCTGGTGGATAAAGATATTACGGGTAAAGAAGCTGATGCAGCATTAGGTCGTGCCAACATTACCGTCAATAAAAACAGCGTACCTAATGATCCTCGTAGCCCATTTGTCACTTCTGGTATTCGTATTGGTACCCCGGCAATTACCCGTCGTGGTTTCAAAGAAGCAGAAACCAGTGAACTGGCTGGCTGGATATGTGATGTGCTGGATAACATCAATGATGAAACGGTGATTGAAAGCGTTAAACAGAAAGTATTGGCAATCTGCGCAAAATATCCGGTCTACGCATAACTTAGAATAATTATTGAGTATAAATACTGAATAAATAGTTAATAAGCCCGTCTCATTAGTTTTGAGCGGGTTTTTTTGCATTAAACTTTTGCATTAAACACGGGGGCAAAGGATGGTTGTTCCATCAACATTTTGGCTGGGATTAGGCTATTTCACCTATTTCTTTTCTTTTGGGATCTTTTTACCATTCTGGTCAGTCTGGTTACAGGGAGAAGGCATTACTCCTTCCATGATTGGTATAATATTAGGCATTGGTTTGGTTTCCCGTTTTGTTGGCAGTCTCATTATTTCTCCTACCGTTAAAGATCCTGCCAAATTAATTACAGCGTTAAGATTATTATCTTTTCTGGCTTTGATCTTTGCGGTCAGTTTTTCTTTTGGCAGCCACTGGGCTTGGATTTGCCTTGTAATGATAGGATTTAACCTGTTTTTTTCGCCGTTAGTCCCTTTATCAGATGCTTTAGCGGGTACATGGCAAAAGCAGTTTACTTTTGATTATGGCAAAGTGCGTGTGTGGGGATCGATTGCCTTTATTATCAGTTCTTCTTTAACCGGTATATTACTCTCTTCCTCCGGTATTGAGTTTGGATCAAATGTCAGTATTTCCTTTGATAAACTCAATGACTGGATTGGTGGTAATTTATTTGGTCATCACCAGATTATCCTTGCTTCTCTGATTATCAGTGTTGCCATTATGCTGTCAGGTATGATGCTGAAACCGTCTATTATGCCTGCGGGTAAAATCAAGGTAGAAAACGCCAATACAGTATCATTCAAAAAGTTATTATCCGAAAAATCAGTGTGGCAGTTTTTATTATGTGTCACGCTATTACAGGCCGCTCATGCTGGTTATTACAGCTTTGGTTCCATTTATTGGGAAAAAGCCGGTTATTCTTCATCAACTATCGGTTATCTCTGGTCACTGGGTGTAGTAGCTGAAGTTGTTATTTTCACCTTCAGCAAACAGTTATTCCGCCGCTGGAGCGCTCGCAGTCTTCTGCTACTTTCTGCTATTTGTGGGGTGATTCGCTGGGGATTAATGGGAGCATTCACGGAACTACCCGTGCTGATTATTATTCAAATCCTGCACTGTGGGACTTTCACTGTCTGCCATTTAGCGGCGATGCGTTTTATCGGTGCCAGAAAAGAAAATGAAGTGATTCGCTTACAGTCAGTCTACTCTGCGTTAGCAATGGGAGGCGGCATCGCTGTTATGAGTGCGGTAGGCGGTTTCCTGTATGAACATATGGGTGGCGGTATTTACTGGGTGATGGCACTGGTCGCATTACCGGCGATTTTCTTACGGCCTAAAGCTGAAGGTCAAATTCATTCGGTGTGAAATTAAATTATAAATAAGAAACAATAAATTAATAAAAACTAAGTAAAAAGGGCACCTATCGTTTTGGTGCCCTGTAAATAACATTGCTCAGATAATTATTTTTTAATTAACGTTTCAGTGCTTCAGTCAATTCTTCACGCATTTCAGACAGCATATCTTTAACAATACGTGGGCTGCCTGCAACGATATTACCGGAACTGATGTAGTTGTGACCACCAACGAAGTCAGTCACGATACAGCCGGATTCACGTACCAGCAGTTCACCACCCATGAAATCCCATGGTTTCAGGCCAATCTCGAAATAACCATCAACACGGCCGGCAGCAACATAAGCCATATCCAGTGCTGCGGAACCGGTGCGACGGAAATCTGCGCAGCGTTCAAATAATTTACCCAATACGTTCATATAAGGGATAGCGTGTTGTTTAGCTTTGAATGGGAAACCGGTAGCAATGATAGTGCCATCCAGATCACGGGCGTTCGCACCACGCAGGCGATAGCCATTCAGCTGTGCACCCTGACCGCGGGTAGCAGTGAACAGTTCGTTACGCATTGGATCGTAAACCACAGCAACTTCGGTGCGGCCTTTGATGCGCACAGCAATGGAAACAGCGAAATGAGGGAGACGTTTGATAAAGTTGGTGGTGCCATCCAGTGGATCGATTACCCATTGGACATCGCTATCTTCACCTAAGTGTTCACCAGTTTCTTCAGTGATAATAGTATGCTTAGGGTAGGACTTGCGGATAATGTCAATAATCATGCTTTCTGCATCACGATCAACGTTAGTGACAAAATCGTTACTGCCTTTTTGGCTTGCTTCAACAGCGTCAGGAGTTTCATAGCTTTTGGCAATGTGGTTGCCGGCCTTACGAGCAGCGCGTATAGCGATATTTAGCATCGGATGCATGGGGTATCTTCCACCAGAATTTTAAAGAACGGGAAACAAATCGGCGCGCAGTATAGCAGTAGTTCGTCAAAATGACTAATGCTGTGTTAAGATATTCGGCTCTTATACTGAAATTAAAAGCCGTCATGTTAGAGAACATCCGCATTATCCTGGTAGAAACTTCCCACACGGGCAACATGGGTTCAACTGCCAGAGCTATGAAAACCATGGGGTTAACCAATCTGTATCTGGTCAATCCGCTTGTTTTGCCTGATTCTCATGCAATCGCACTTTCCGCAGGTGCCAGTGATGTCATTGGTAATGCAACGATTGTGGATTCGCTGGATGAAGCACTGTCCGGGTGTGAATTGGTTATCGGAACCAGTGCCCGTTCCCGTACACTTTCCTGGCCAATGGTGGAACCGCGGGAGTGTGGTGAACGCTGTGTCAGCGCTGTTCAGAACTCACCGGTAGCTATCGTTTTCGGTCGTGAACGTGTGGGTCTGACTAACGAAGAACTCCAGAAGTGTCACTACCATCTTTATATTCCTACTAACCCGGAATATGGTTCGCTGAATCTGGCTATGGCTGTTCAGTTGGTCAGTTATGAGATCCGAATGGCGTACCTTGCTCTTACTGCTCAGGAAAAACAGGAAAAAGCGGATGCGACAGAGCATGAAGCGGAATACCCGCCTGTTGAAGATATGGAGCGTTTTTACCAGCATCTTGAACAGGTATTAAGTCATTCCGGCTTTATTCGCAAAGCGCATCCTGGGCAGATAATGAACAGATTACGGCGTCTTTATACCCGTGCCCGTCCGGAAACTCAGGAGTTGAATATCCTGCGTGGCATTCTGACTTCTATGGAAAAATGGGCTAATAAATCGTCTGAATCTGGCCGGAAATAGGATCAGAAATGGGGCTTGTGAGCGGTAACAGGATGAAAGACAACTAAATAATAGTTGAGTAAATTACTAGGTTAAATAGTTGACTAAAACGCTCAGGAATGCCACAATTTGACCCATATTTCACCATGGAGTTTTTGTTATGAGACTGACATCAAAAGGACGTTATGCGGTAACTGCCATGTTAGATGTGGCATTGCATTCACAAGAAGGGCCGGTGCCACTAGCTGACATATCTGAACGTCAGGGAATTTCCCTTTCCTATCTTGAGCAGTTGTTTTCTCGCCTACGTAAGAATGGTCTGGTTTCTAGCGTCCGTGGTCCGGGTGGCGGTTATCTGCTGGGCAGAGATGCCGGTAAGATTTTCGTTGCCGAAGTAATTTCTGCTGTTGATGAATCCGTAGATGCAACTCGCTGTCAGGGCAGGGAAGGCTGTCAGCGCGGTGATCGCTGTCTGACTCATACATTATGGCGTGATCTTAGCGAGCGCATTACGAGCTTCCTGAACAGCATCAGTTTAGAAGAATTAGTGAACAACCAAGAAGTTTTAGACGTTGCTGATCGTCAAGACAGCGATAAGCGCCGTACAGCTAATGGCCGGGTTCAAGAAATGATTAACGTTAACCTGCGTGCTTAATTAGTGGTAAATAAGCGGCAAACAAATGTATTAAAAGTGTCTTACGGAGCATGTGAGCAATGAAATTACCCATTTATTTGGACTATTCAGCAACAACGCCGGTTGACCCTCGTGTTGCTGAAAAGATGATGAATTATCTGACTATGGACGGGGTTTTCGGTAACCCTGCTTCCCGGTCACACCGTTTTGGCTGGCAGGCTGAAGAAGCGGTTGATATTGCGCGTAACCAGATTGCTGATCTTATCGGTGCCGACCCGCGTGAAATCGTCTTTACTTCAGGTGCAACAGAGTCAGATAACCTCGGTATTAAGGGTGCAGCGAAATTCTATCAGAAAAAAGGCAAGCACATTATTACCAGTAAAACTGAACATAAAGCTGTTTTGGATACTTGTCGTCAGTTGGAGCGTGAAGGTTTTGAAGTGACTTACCTTTCACCAATGAGCAACGGCATGATCGATCTGAAAGAGCTGGAAGCCACAATGCGTGACGATACGATTCTGGTTTCTATCATGCACGTCAACAAC
Organism: Xenorhabdus sp. KJ12.1; assembly: GCF_963876495.1. Taxonomy (NCBI): domain Bacteria; kingdom Pseudomonadati; phylum Pseudomonadota; class Gammaproteobacteria; order Enterobacterales; family Morganellaceae; genus Xenorhabdus; species Xenorhabdus sp. KJ12.1. Next base: position 72,679 of record NZ_CAWNQH010000059.1, on the reverse strand, counting down.
GAAATTGGTATTGTTCAGGACATCGTGACCATCGGTGATATGTGCCGCAGTCGTGGCATCATTTTCCACGTTGATGCGACTCAGAGTGTCGGGAAACTGCCTATTGACCTCAGCAAACTGAAAGTTGACCTGATGTCTTTCTCGGCTCATAAGATTTATGGCCCGATGGGTATCGGCGGTCTGTATGTTCGTCGCAAACCTCGTATCCGTATTGAAGCACAGCAGCACGGCGGCGGTCATGAACGTGGTATGCGTTCCGGTACACTGCCTGTTCACCAGATCGTCGGCATGGGCGAAGCCTACCGCATTGCAAAAGAAGAACTGCAAGCCGAGTCAGAACGTCTGCGTGGTTTACGCCTGCGTTTATGGAACGGTATCAAAGATATTGAAGAAGTTTACCTGAACGGTGATTTGGAACTGGGTGCACCACACATTCTGAATGTCAGCTTCAATTATGTTGAAGGTGAATCATTGATGATGTCACTGAAAGACTTAGCGGTTTCTTCCGGTTCAGCATGTACTTCTGCGAGCCTGGAGCCTTCCTATGTTCTGCGCGCACTGGGCATGAATGATGAGCTGGCACACAGTTCTATTCGTTTCTCTTTGGGGCGTTTTACCACAGAAGAAGAAATAGACTATGCAATCAAGTTGATTCATAACGCGATTGGTCATCTGCGTGATCTTTCTCCATTGTGGGAAATGTTCAAGCAGGGAGTGGATCTCAGCACCATCGAATGGTCTCATCATTAATCAGACAGTTTCAGGAGTAACGACATGGCTTACAGCGAAAAAGTAATTGATCACTACGAGAATCCACGCAATGTAGGGTCATTTGATAGTGAAGATCCTTCAGTGGGTAGTGGAATGGTTGGTGCGCCGGCTTGTGGTGACGTCATGAGACTACAAATTAAAGTCAGCGATGACGGTATTATCGAAGACGCACGTTTTAAAACTTATGGCTGCGGCTCCGCGATTGCATCCAGTTCTCTGGTAACAGAGTGGATGAAAGGAAAATCACTGGATCAGGCAGAAGCAATCAAAAACACTGAGATTGCCGATGAACTGGAGCTGCCACCAGTGAAAATTCACTGTTCTATTCTGGCAGAAGATGCAATTAAAGCTGCGATTGCAGATTATAAGAGCAAGCGTCAGGCCAAATAATTCTTCTAAATATACTCTATGGATTTCGAGTTGTATCGAGGCGGCAAGAGAATGAATCCCTAGGAGCATAGATAACTATGTGACTGGGGTGAATGAGCGTAGCCAACAAAGAGACGACTTGAAATACGACGGGTAAATATAATTCTGGTGGATATTGTTTTAATATCCACCTTTACTGATTTTGAAGATGGCAGCTTTGAAAGTGATAGCTTCAAAGATAATAGTATTCAAAATTAATAGTTTTAAAAGTGAGGTGTTGTATGTCAATTTCCCTGACAGAAAGTGCAGCCCAGCGTGTTTTGGCTTTCCTTGATAATCGTGGAAAAGGTGTTGGTCTGCGTCTGGGAGTGAGAACTTCCGGCTGTTCTGGTATGGCATATGTACTTGAATTTGCTGATACAGTTAATGATGAAGATCAGATTTTTGAAGATAAGGGTGTGAAAGTTATCGTTGACGGTAAAAGCATTGTTTACCTTGATGGAACTGAGTTGGATTTTGTCAAAGAAGGCCTGAATGAAGGCTTTAAATTCAACAACCCCAATGTTTCCGGCGAATGCGGCTGTGGGGAAAGTTTTAACGTTTAACCCCCGTATTTTGCGAAACCAAGAGTAACTTATGGACTACTTTACTTTATTCGGGTTGTCTGCGCGTTATGCAATCGATCGCCAACAATTAGCGACCCGCTATCAGGAGTTACAGCGTCAGTTTCATCCTGATCGTTTTGCCAACCAGCCAGAGCGTGAAAAAACGCTGGCACTTCAACAGGCTGCAACCATTAATGATGGTTACCAGACTCTGAAACACCCCCTGAAACGTGCAGAATATATGCTATCTCAGCAAGGGTTTAACTTATCCAGTGAACAGCACACGATGCAGGATACGGCTTTCCTGATGCAACAGTTAGAGTTGCGTGAAGAGCTTGATGCTATTGAACATAGTGCCGAGCCGGATGCTGCATTGGCTGGTTTTTCATCTCGCCTGAATAAAATGATTAAAACTCGTAGTGAGCAGATGGAACAGCAGCTGGATGCAGAACAGTGGTCAATTGCAGCCGATACTGTCCGTAAGTTACGCTTTCTGGATAAATTGCAACAGCAGGTCGAACAGCTGGAAGAACGGCTGTTGGATGATTTTTAGCTGAATCGCGTTTTAGTGAACAATGCGGGGCTGATTTAGTATATCCGAGAAATTTCAAGTTATATTGAGGCCAATAACAAAGAGGCAGCTTGAAAGACGGGTATAATTGGTTTTTATAGGGGCACACATGGCTTTATTACAAATCAGTGAACCTGGTTTATCTGCCGCACCACACCAGCGTCGTCTGGCTGCGGGGATTGATCTTGGTACAACACACTCCCTGGTTGCGACAGTCCGCAGTGGTCAGGCTGAGACCTTAGCAGATAGTGAAAACCGTCACTTGCTTCCTTCAGTTGTACAATATTGCAAAGATGAAATTCAGATCGGCTGGCAGGCCCGTCAACAGGCGGCTTTTGATCCTGTTAATACGATAAGCTCTGTCAAACGTATGATGGGGCGCTCTTTGGCTGATATTCAGCAGCGTTACCCAAATCTTCCTTATCAATTTCAGGCCAGTGAAAATGGGTTGCCGTTAATTAATACAGCGGCAGGTTTGGTTGATCCTATTCAGGTTTCTTCTGACATATTGAAATCGTTGGCTCAACGGGCAGAAGAAACACTGGATGGTAAACTTGATGGTGTTGTTATCACCGTTCCCGCTTATTTTGATGACGCTCAGCGTCAGGGCACGAAAGATGCTGCTCGCTTAGCAGGTTTGCATGTCCTTCGCCTCCTGAATGAACCTACTGCGGCTGCGATTGCTTACGGGCTTGATTCTGGTCAGGAAGGTGTGATTGCTGTTTATGATCTGGGCGGCGGAACATTTGACGTTTCTATCCTGCGTTTGAGCCGTGGTGTTTTTGAAGTATTAGCAACGGGCGGTGATACCGCACTGGGTGGTGATGACTTTGACCATCTGCTGGCAGACTGGATCCGTGAGCAGGCCGGGATTACTGATACTGACCACGGGTTACAGCGTCAGTTACTGGATGTTGCGACACAAACTAAAATTGCATTGAGTGATGAAGATTCAGTCTCAATTAATTTTGCTGACTGGCAGGGCAATATTACCCGCACCGAATTCAATGAATTAATTACGACACTGGTTAAACGTACTTTATTGGCTTGCCGTCGGGCATTGAAAGATGCTGGCGTGATAGCTGACGAAGTGTTACAGGTCGTGATGGTGGGAGGCTCAACAAGAGTTCCGCTGGTGCGCAGCATGGTAGGCGAATTTTTTGATCGTGAACCGCTGACCTCAATCGATCCGGACAAAGTTGTTGCGGTTGGAGCGGCAATACAGGCGGATATTCTGGCAGGTAACAAGCCAGACAGTGAAATGCTGTTGCTGGATGTTATTCCGCTGTCACTGGGCCTTGAAACGATGGGCGGGCTGGTTGAAAAGGTTATTCCGCGCAACACCACTATTCCTGTCGCAAGGGCGCAGGAATTTACGACCTTCAAAGACGGTCAGAGTGCAATGAGCATCCACGTAGTTCAGGGGGAACGCGAATTGGTGGCTGATTGTCGTTCTCTGGCGCGTTTCACGCTGCGGGGAATTCCTCCGTTGCCGGCAGGTGGTGCGCATATCCGCGTCACTTTTCAGGTTGATGCTGATGGTTTACTGAGTGTCAGTGCACTGGAGAAATCAACGGGTGTTGAAGCTTCTATTCAGGTGAAACCTTCTTACGGTCTGTCTGATGAAGAAATCGCTCGAATGATCAAAGATTCAATGAGTAATGCGCAGGAAGATATTCAGGCGCGTAAATTGGCTGAGCAAAAAGTAGAAGCAGCACGTGTGCTGGAAAGCTTAACCAGTGCGCTGGAAAAAGACGCTGATTTACTCAGTCAGGAAGAACATGCTGCAATTGATGCTGCCGTACAAGTATTAATTGAAAGTGCTCAGGGAACGTCTCCTGAAGCGATCGAAAGTGCAATTAAACAATTGGACAAGCAAACGCAGGAATTTGCTGCGCGTCGCATGGACACATCGATCCGCCGGGCTTTGGCGGGCCATTCTGTGGATGAAATTTAATTATGCCTAAAATTGTATTTTTACCTCATAACGAACTTTGCCCTGAAGGTGCAGTATTGGACGCTAAAGAAGGCGAATCAATTCTGGATGTTGCACTGCGAAACGGTATTGAAATTGAGCATGCCTGTGAAAAATCCTGCGCATGTACCACTTGTCACTGTATCGTCAGAGAAGGGTTTGACTCATTGGAAGAAAGTGAGGAACTGGAAGATGACATGCTGGATAAAGCGTGGGGACTGGAGCCGGAAAGTCGCTTGAGCTGTCAGGCTAAAGTTGCTGATGAGGATTTGGTTGTTGAAATTCCTAAATACACGATCAACCACGCGCGTGAGCACTGAGTTTAAAATAAAGTTATACACAATGGATTTCAAGATGCATCGCGGCGGCAAGGGAGTAAATCCCCAGGAGCATAGATAACTATGTGACTGGGGTGAGCGAGCGCAGCCAACAAAGAGGCAACTTGAAAGACGAAGTGTATAAGGAGAACAAAAAATGAAATGGTCTGACAGCCGTATAATTGGCGAAGCACTTTATGATAAGTTCCCGGATTTAGATCCTAAGACAGTGCGTTTCACCGACATGCATCAATGGATTTGCGAACTGGATGGTTTTGATGACAACCCAGAAAAATCCAACGAAAAAGTATTAGAAGCCATTTTATTGGTTTGGTTAGATGAGTTTGAATAACAGAGCTGAATCTTAGAAGTCATGTTACGCAAACAAATAATGCGAAAAACAGTACTAACTCACCAATTTTTGCCCAATGACTTGGCATAGTCTGTATTTAATGAAAAACTGGCATCCGCCAGTTTTTTTACATTTATTACTCTAATAATGATCCTAATACAGTAAAAATAAGAAGAGAGAAAGATAATGACCAAAAACGCTATACCGGCGCAAATCATGCCGATAACTCTGTCTTATGAGCCAGCTAAAGCATGCTGGGGTGAAAAAGCGCTAATTAGCTCAAATGATCAGGGAATGATGATCCATATGTCAGGCGAGAAATCTGACATAAACAGTGAACTGGCGTTGATCCAGCGTGCCGGACGTAAAATTAATGGGCAAGGTATCTATAATGTGGCTTTGGCCGGTGAAGGCTGGGATCTGGAAAAAAGCTGGGCGTTTTGGCTCGGTTTCCGGGCACCAAAAGGACTGCGCACTATTGAATGGCCGCAACTGAATGTCGAAGAAAAGCAGGAACTGGAACATCGAATTAAATTCATCGACTGGGTGCGTGATACCGTCAACCTGCCTGCCGAAGAACTAGGGCCAGAGCAGCTTGCTCAGCGTGTTATCGATTTAATTAACAATGTAGCGCCAGATGCTATCAGTTATCGCATCATAAAAGGTGATGCGTTATATGAGCAGGGCTATGTTGGTGTCCATACTGTTGGTCGTGGTTCTTCCCGTGTTCCTGTTTTTCTGGAGCTGGATTTCAACCCAACAACAAACAAAAATGAACCCGTATTTGCCTGCTTAGTCGGAAAAGGTATTACTTTCGATTCAGGCGGATATAGCCTGAAGCCATCTAACTCGATGAGCGCCATGAAATCTGATATGGGTGGTTCAGCAACTCTGTCAGGTGCGCTGGCACTGGCAATCAGCCGTGGTCTGAAACAGCGTGTAAAACTGTTCCTGTGCATTGCTGATAATATGGTCAGCGGGAATGCATTCAAACTGGGTGATATCATTCGCTATCGTAACGGTAAAACCGTTGAAGTCATGAATACTGATGCAGAAGGCCGTCTGGTACTGGCTGACGGTTTGATTGATGCTAGTGCAGAAAATGCCCCTTTGATCATTGATGCAGCGACATTGACGGGTGCTGCAAAAATGGCAGTGGGTAACGATTACCACTCTGTTTTCAGTTTTGATGATCAACTGGCGGCGGATTTATTGGTTGCAGCGGATACAGAGCATGAACAATTCTGGCGTCTGCCATTGGCTGAATTCCACCGCAATCAGCTGCCATCCAACTTTGCTGATTTGAATAACATTGCTGCACCTTCTCACACGGCTGGCGCAAGTACTGCCGCTGCTTTCCTGTCTCATTTTGTCGAGAATTACAAAAAAGGTTGGGTACATATCGATTGTTCAGCAACCTATCGTTCATCTGCGGTTGAACAATGGTCGGCAGGTGCAACAGGTTATGGTGTTCGCACCATCGCCAACTTACTGCTGACAAAAGCAAAATAAGCGCATAGGAAGGAAAATGTAATGAATCAGGACATTGTGCTACCCGACTTTGACATCACGGATTCTGACGAAAATGATCCACATGCGCGTGAACGGGTCAGTGAATTACTCGATCAATGGAATATCAGGCAGACAGGCGAGCAGGGTAACCAGCCTCTGGATATTTATATCCGGGATAGCGATGGGGAAGTGATTGGCGGTTTGGTCGGACGAACGTCACTTGGCATGCTTTTCATCAACTATCTTTATCTCCCTGATGAACTCAGAAGTCAGAGACTGGGCAGTGTGTTACTCAGAAAAGCTGAGGAAAAAGCCCGCCAGCGTGGTTGTCATGCTGTGACGTTGTACACGATGTCCATTCAGGCACCTGAATTTTACCTCAAACACGGATACACGGCTTTTGGTGAAGTCGCCTGTAAACCGGCGGGAAATGCCAGAATATTTATGTATAAGCTGTTGTGATATCTGAATACTTCTGCTTTCCTGTTTTCTGGCCTCCTCATATGGGGAGGCTATGATTTAGCACTTTTTATTGGGTATAACTCTGCCTTTAACATCTGTATCAACATATATACTGTTCGGAGATTTTCATGAGCTTGTCAAACGAAGCCGTTGCCACTGAAATTGAGGTTCCGAGTGGAAGTCGTATTACTCTCAGCCAACTAGAAGAACAACCAGTCCAGCTTATTGAAGCCCTGATTAATTTATTTAAACAGCATAAACCTGTACGCCGTGCTTTTCTGGTGATGGCACACGATAAAGGGCAGGATGAAAACCCCAATCTGTTAATTGGTCTGGAGCTGAGTGGGATACAGTCAGACGGTGACATTAATATACTGATCCAGACTGCTGGAGAGGTAGCTTGTGAACACCTGAATGAAGATGAATCAGTGGATTTTTGCCTGCTTGATGAAAAAGATGGCGGGATAAGCCACTACCTGATTCAACATACTCAGCCTTTCTACCAACGGAAACTGGGCAGTTGGCTGAGGGAGACTATTCCTGTACTCAATCAATAAATAAATATTAATTAACACAGGGATCGTGTAATGAATGAGTGCCAGCCGGTGAACAATAAGGATTATGGTTATGTGTCAACATCAACTGAGGCAATGGGCAACAAGGAAAAAACGCACAATCACGTCAATGGTTGTTACTTTGTTTGCATTCTTTGCGCTAGGTATTTTATCTGGATGCGATCAATCGCAGGATAATGAAAAGAGTATAAAACCGGAAACATCAGCAATTCCGGCACCTTCAGAAATAACCGATACCGCCAGTCGCGGTTCTCACTCCCCAGCAACACAATCTCCAGCAACCCAATCCCTGCCAAGCCAATCCCTGCCAAGCCAATCACTGGAAGAGCAATATGCGGGTAAAGATGTCACCATTTTAGATGCTTCAGAAGTACAGCTGGATGGTGCCAGTGCAATGGTCGTGACATTCTCTGTTCCTCTGAATCCTAATCAAAATTTTGCTCAGCGAGTTCATTTGGTTGATGTTAAATCCGGCAAATTAGATGGTGCATGGGAATTATCAGATAACCAAATGGAGCTGAGACTCCGCCATTTGCCTCCAAAGCGCCAATTAATATTAACTATTGATGATGGTTTACAGGGTATCAACGGGAGCAGTCTGTTCAATGTCTATGAAAAAAAATTCCAGACTGCCTCAATTCAACCGGCTGTCGGTTTTGCCAGTAAAGGTGTACTTTTACCCAGTAAACTAGCAGAAGGATTACCCGTTCTGGCACTGAATGTTGATCGGGTCGATGTTAATTTTTTCCGCATCAAAGAAGCTTCATTACCCATGTTTATCGCTCACGGGCGATACCTCAGAGGTATAACTTCCTGGGATTCTGAGCGATTACTGGAAAATGCAGATTTGGTCTATACCGGTCGTTTTGACTTGAACCCGACACCGAATACCCGTGAAAAACTGTTATTGCCATTGCACGATATTAAAGAGTTGCAAAAGAGCGGTGCCTATCTGGCCGTTATGCAGCAGGCCGGAAAATATGCTTACACTAACCCAGCAATTCTGTTTACGCGGAGTGATATTGGCGTCTCAATGCATAGCTATCTGAATCAGATAGATGTTTTTGCTCAATCACTGGAGCAGGGTTCCGGCCTGAAAGGTGTTGAAGTTCGTGTACTGGATATTAATGGGCAACTTCTGGCAAAAAACACGACAGACAGTAATGGCCATGCCACGCTGGAAAAAAGTTCCAAAGCGGCCTTGTTGCTGGCAACGCAGGGCGAGCAAGTCAGTATGATTGATTTGTCATCCCCCGCACTGGATCTGTCTGAATTTGATATCGGTGGTGAACAAGGGTATAGCAGGCAGTTTTTTGTATTCGGCCCCCGGGATCTTTATCGTCCGGGCGAAACACTGATTGTTAATGGCTTACTGCGTGATGCGGATGGTCGTTTACTGAAACCTCAGCCGGTAAAAGTGGATATATTAAAAGCCGATAATCAGGTTGCGCGCAGTTTTGTCTGGCAGCCTGAAAATGGGCTGTACCAATATCGTTATTCAATCCCACAGTCTGCTGAAACCGGGGTGTGGTCACTGCGTTTGGATTTGGGAGATAACACTCCACGTTATTACAAATTCAACGTTGAAGACTTTATGCCTGAGCGTATGGCCTTAGAAATTAAAGGAAATACGGATAGTCGACCAATACAGAAAAACGAAAGTGTTAACTTTTCCATTACGGGCCGTTATTTGTATGGTGCTCCGGCAGCCGAAAATCGGCTACAGGGCCAGTTATTCATGCGTCCGAACCGTGATGCAGTAGCGAAGCTATCAGGGTATGAGTTTGGCTCGTCGAAAGAAGAAGAGTTAAGCAGAACACTGGATGAGTTTGATTTAGCCCTGAATAGCGAAGGAAAAACTAACATTACTGTCGGTGAGGATAACTGGAGATATGTATCTTCCCCAGTAAGCATCCTCGTACAAGCCAGCCTGCTTGAAGCAGGAGGGCGCCCGGTAACACGCCATGCTGAACAGGCGGTCTGGCCTGCTGAAAAACTGGTTGGTATACGCCCGCTATTCAATAAAAAATCGAATTATAACTATTACACAGATCACTATGAATCCCGTTATAACGTTAATGAAAACTCGCTGGCGGAGTTTGATGTTGTTTATGCGGATGCCAATGGTAAAAAATACGCCACGAATGACTTGAGAGCTCGCTTGATATACGAACGCCGTGATTATTATTGGCGCTGGTCTGACAGTGGTGGCTGGGATTCTGGATATGACCAGAAAGATCTGATGATGGCAGATGAGCCTGTTCAAATTGTGGAAGATGGTACAGCAAAAATCAGCTTTCCGGTTAAATGGGGTTCTTATCGTATTGAAGTTGTGAATCAGAAAAATCAACTGATCACCAGTCTGAACTTTTGGGCCGGCTATTCATGGCAGGATAATACCGAGGGAACAGGAGCCGTCCGGCCGGATCAGGTTAAATTATCACTGGATAAACCTGCGTATAAACCGGGGGATAAAGTCAAACTGCATATAGCTGCCCCACAGGCAGGTAAAGGCTATTTATTACTCGAATCCAGTGATGGTCCGTTATGGTGGCAGGAAATTAATGTGCCGGCACAAGGTCTGGATATTGATGTACCGATTAATCAAACATGGGCGCGTCATGATCTGTATCTGACCGCAGTTGTGGTACGACCGGGAGATAAAAACCGTCAGGCAACATCAAAACGGGCAATCGGCGTCTTACACTTACCATTGATGGATGAAGGGCGTAAGCTGGATCTGATGCTCAGCGCGCCGGACAAAGTACGCCCTAATCAGAACCTTTCTGTCAAAATTAAGGTAACACCTCAAAAAGGCAGAGAGTTGCCAAAGCAGGTTTATGTACTGCTTTCTGCTGTTGATTCTGGTGTCCTCAGTATTACTGACTTTAAAACACCGGATCCCTATGGGGCATTTTTCGGGCGTAAGCGTTATAGCGTTGACCAGTATGATGTTTACGGACATCTGATTGAAAGCGAAGGGCGCAAGGCAAATTTACGCTTTGGTGGTGATGGTGGTGAAGGTGAGCCGGAAAGAGGCGGTAAAAAACCACTGACAGTCGTCAATATTCTGGCGGAACAGGCTAAACCTATTAGCCTGAATGCTGATGGCGAAGGGGAGATTACGTTACCAATTCCTGACTTTAATGGTGAACTCAGGCTAATGGCGCAGGCATGGAGCGATGACGAATTCGGAAACAGTGAACGCAAAGTTACTGTCGCCGCACCAGTGGTTGCGCAGATGTCATTACCGCGTTTTATGGCTGGTGGTGATCAATCTCAACTGGCATTAGATCTCACTAATCTCACTGAGCAGCCGCAAAAGCTGACATTGAATTTTGCTACAACCGGGCTGATACAATTACAGGGATCTGAGAATAACACCATCACGCTGGAAACAGGAAAAAGGGTAACGATTCAAATTCCGGTTAAAGCTGATTATGGATTTGGACAAGGTGAAATTTCCCTGACCGTTGACGGCCTGAAGGTATCCAACGAGATACAGCAATACAAAAACAGTTGGAAAATAGGTGTTCGTCCGGCATACCCTGCTGTCACCAGACAGTTTGCGGATGTTATCCGGCAAGATGAAGAATGGCTGTTACCGCCAGATGCGATCACAGGTCTGGCACCGGAAACATTGGAAGGTCAGCTTTTACTGACCAGCAGGCCACCACTCCAAATCGCGCGTTATATCGGTGAATTATATGCTTACCCATATGGCTGTCTGGAACAGACAATCAGCGGGCTTTATCCGTCTCTCTATTCCAATGAAGCTGAACTGAAAAAGCTGGGCATTAAGACACAAACTGATGAAAGTCGTCGGGCAGCCATTGACGCCGGTATTACACATCTGCTGAGTATGCAACGTCATGATGGCAGTTTTTCTCTTTGGGATCGTCATGGTGAAGAAGAATTCTGGCTAACCGCATATGCGGCTGATTTCCTGTTCCGTGCCAATCAGCAGGGCTACAGTATTCCGGTTGATGCCCTGAAAAATGCCAATAACCGGCTACTGCGTTACTTGCAGGATAAAAACATCATCAACGATCGCTATAGCGGTTCGCACAGTGCGACACAGTTTTCTGTGCGGGCTTACGCCGGTTTGGTTTTAGCCAGCCAGCAAAAAGCGCCATTAAGTAGCTTGAGACAACTCTACGAGCAGCGGGAGCAGGCTGATAGTGGATTGTCTCTGGTGCAATTAGGCATAGCATTAAGAATGATGGGAGATGATAACCGAGGCAATGAAGCCATTCACTCCGGTGTGTCTAAATCCCGTCAACCGGGTTATGGATTGCTTGATTACGGCAGCACAATACGTGACGATGCATTGATTGTCGCCCTGTTGACTGAAAACAACATCTTGCAGAAAGAGCGGGATGAAAAGCTACTTGCATTATCCAATGAACTTTCGTCCCGAAAGTACTTTTCAACGCAGGAAAGTAATGCGCTTTATCTGGCCGGACGTTATTTTATTGATGCCAGTGAACAGCCTTGGAAAGCCGTCATTAACCGACAAATACCACCGATTAACCGCGATACTGCGTTAAATAACGCTTTGTCTGCCAAACAGCTCCTGAATGGTATTGAGATAAGTAATCGGGGGGACAATTCCCTGTATTCACGGCTGAATGTGGTGGGTTACCCTCTGAAAAAACCAGAGCCTTATTCAAACATACTGAATATTAAGCGTACCTATCTTGATTTGACGGGTAAAACTTACACACCGGATCGCCTAAATAGCGGCGAACTGGTGATTGTAAAACTGGAAATCAGTGCGACCCAACCTGTTTCAGATGCGCTGGTTGTTGATCTCCTGCCAGCAGGATTGGAGCTTGAAAACCAAAATCTGGCATACAGCAGCGCCAGCCTGAGTGAAAGCGCAACAGATTTACAGGATATGATTTACAGAATGCAAAGAGCAAATATTCGTCATATGGAGTACCGGGATGATCGTTTTGTTGCTGCTGTTTCTGTAGAGCCTTACCAGCCAGTTACCCTGTTATATTTAGCCCGTGCTGTTGCACCGGGGGTTTATCAAATTCCGGCTCCCCAGGTTGAATCCATGTACGTACCTTACTGGCGTGCCGTGGGTGAAACAGGTGAAAAACTGGAAGTTGTCCGTTAATCGGGACTGATTTTCAATCATGATTTCTGGTCAGCCCTTATGTCTAGTGATAAGGGCTGTTTTTTGGATTCTGTTTTAATGAAAAGATTTTTCTACCATATCTGTCTGCTCACTCCGGCCATCTTATTCACACTGTTTGCCACCTTATGGCTAGCCGACAAAATCTGGCCGTTACCATTAAAAAACGTCACTGCCGCACGCGTTGTGGTAGGAGCTGATGGTTCACCCTTATGGCGCTTTGCTGATAGCGAAGGGATCTGGCGTTATCCCGTGACTCTAGAGCAGGTTTCTCCTGAATATATTCAGGCTTTGTTAACCTATGAAGACCGTTGGTTTTACCAGCATCTGGGAGTGAACCCAGCTTCATTGTTACGGGCAGCTTGGCAGGATATACGCGCTGGTAAAATTGTCTCGGGGGGAAGTACGATCTCTATGCAGGTTGCCCGTTTGATAGATCCTCACTCACGTACTTTTGGCGGCAAGTTCAAACAGCTTTGGCGTACTCTGCAATTAGAGTGGCACTATTCGAAAGATGAAATTCTGGAGATGTATCTGAACCGGGCGCTATTTGGCGGCACGTTACAGGGCATCGGGGCGGCAAGTTGGGCCTATCTGGGAAAATCGCCGTCAGATTTATCATCCGGTGAAGCGGCATTATTGGCAGTTTTGCCACAGGCTCCGAGTCGTTTAAGGCCGGATCGCTATCCTGAGCGGGCTCAGGCTGCCCGTGACAAGGTATTGCAGCGATTGAAGCAATATGGTGTTTGGTCAGCAGAAAAAGTGGCGGATATTGAGGAAGAAAATTTGTGGCTGGCTCCCCGTCAGGTTCCTCAACTTGCCCCTTTGTTGGCAAGGAGAATGGCTCTCAATAATCAGCAGGAAATTATCCGAACCACTATTGATACCGGCTTGCAGCGCCAACTGGAAGATATGGTGATTAACTGGAAATATCAGTTAGCGGAAAAAACATCAATTGGTGTGCTGGTGGTCGATCATACTGATATGACAGTGAAGGCTTATATTGGCTCGGCGGATTTTCAGGATAACAGCCGTTTTGGCCATGTTGATATGGTCAGCGCATGGCGCTCTCCGGGTTCGACATTAAAACCTTTTCTGTATGCAATGGCGCTGGATGATGGTCTGATCCATGCGGAATCTCTTTTACAGGATGTTCCCCGCCGTTTCGATAATTATAGGCCGGGAAATTTTGATAGTGGGTTTAATGGCCCGGTCAGTGCCAGTGAGGCACTGACTCGTTCACTAAACTTACCTGTAGTACAGCTTCTGGAAGCCTATGGCGCGAAACGGTTTACTGCCAATTTGCGTAATGCAGGTATGACGCTGCGTTTCCCTCTGGGAAGTGAGCCGAATCTGGCGCTGATTCTGGGAGGAACGTCGGTTCGTATGGATCAGCTGGTTTCTGTTTATAGCGCGTTTGCCCGTCAGGGAAAAGTCTCTCCGTTACGCTTTACTGCACAGCAGGAACTGAGGGACAGACAGCTTTTTACTCCGGGAGCCGCCTGGATTGTCAGGCGGATTATGGCAGGGGAAAGCCGCCCGCTACCGGATAATGTCTTACCTGCCGAAGTGCCACTGGCATGGAAAACAGGCACGAGTTATGGCTATCGTGATGCATGGGCAATCGGTTTAAATGCCCGATACACCATTGGTGTCTGGGTCGGCAGGCCGGACGGGACACCTGTAGCAGGGCAGTCTGGTTATGCGACTGCAATTCCTATCATGAACCAGATTCATGGATTATTGATGGCTGATCTGCGCTATGGTTCGCAACCTATTCCTGTTGATCCGCGACCGGAGAATGTTAGTCAGGCAGTTATTTGCTGGCCGAGTGGTACGGCATTCCAGTCGGAAGACAGCAACTGCCGTCAGCGCCGTTTGAGCTGGATTCTGGATAACACTATCCCGCCGACACTGCCATCTACGGGGCAGGAATCGATTTCGGGTATCCATGAACAGATATGGGTCGATAAAAACGATTTACGTGTTGCTGCCGATTGCACTGATGCCCGACCTGAAACAATCTCTTTATGGCCTATTGCACTGGAAGCATGGCTGCCAGAGAAAGAGCGTCGGGCAAATCGTCTTCCTCCAATTAATCCTCAGTGCCCGCCAATGAAAACAGATGACGCACCGTTATTGATTACCGGTATCCGAGAAGGGGATGTTCTGACTCGCTTGCCCGGTCAACGGACGTTGGATCTGCGGGTAGCAACACAGGGCGGGCAGGGACAACAATGGTGGTTTTTGAATGGTGAGCAGGTTACCGTGACTGAAAATAACCAGTCGTGGACGAAAACATTGTCACAGCCAGGAAAATATCAGCTTAGTGTTTTAGATCTGAGTGGGCAAATCAGCATAATTAATTTTGTATTAAAATAATCCGGTTACGATTTGTGGTGTAGGTCAAAAATTTCGTCATAGACAAAAAATTAAGCGTATTTTTTATTTTAAAGTAAACTTATTGCTGCTCTGTTCGGAATATATTGATCTTTTAAGATGTTGAGTCAGTAAGTTGTAATTTATTTAATAGCTGTATGTTAATTCAACCAGTGAGGAAATAAAGATGAAAGTTGTTTCATATGCTTTGTTACTGGGTTTATTTTATATACCCGTTTCTTTGGCAGATACATCAGCAAAAGATATTGATAATAAAATAGTCATTAAAGAAGTGGTTAATCAGGGCGCATTGAAAAAATGCACACATTTATTACCTGAAGGACATAAATATACTATTAGCATTATCGGTACTTCTGATAAGACAACAAAAGACAGTAATGAGCAGTTTACAGGGCAATTTGAAGTTTCTGATGAAACTAAAAAACCACTGGATGAGAAAAGACAAGAACAGGTTAAGCCTTTTATTCAGTGTGTGAAAGATACGGTTTTGTAACTGAAGTTGTTTAAATAATGATATAACGCGCGAAGTCAATGATCTTGGTCAGAATGCCTAAGCGGGAAATTATCGCCTGCATAGGCATTATTTTATAAAATGAATCAATAAGACAGTGCATATCGATAGAAAAGTAAGATATCTGAAATAGGAGTTAGTGCTGAAAATGTGTTTAACTCGTATCGTCTTTAATTGGTTTGTACTGCAAAAATGTGATTTGTGCTAAAAAATTATCATTTTCGCTAAGAATGTTTTAATAAAATGTTGTGTTTTTTGTAGGCAAGCCGAAAGTCTCCTCCTATAATCAACGCCTATTTTTATTCCTGTCAGGAAAACAGGATAAATTCTGTCCTTCTGTGTTATCAGGGGGAATATAAAATTAAAATGAATCATCGCTGAAAGTGCCAAAGGGGTTATCCAATGACGATTGAACGTACTTTTTCCATTATTAAACCTAATGCTGTGAAGAAAGATGTTATCGGTTCCATCTATGCTCGTTTTGAAAGTGCCGGTTTTAAAATCATCGCTGCTAAAATGCTGCATTTAACTCGTGAACAAGCTGAAGGTTTTTATGCCGAGCACAAAGGCCGCCCTTTCTTTGATGGTCTGGTAGAGTTCATGACATCCGGCCCAATCATGGTACAGGTTTTGGAAGGTGAAAATGCAGTTCAGCGTCACCGTGATCTGATGGGTGCAACTAACCCGGACAACGCGCTGGCCGGTACTCTGCGTGCTGATTATGCCGACAGTTTTACTGAAAATGCGGTACACGGCTCAGATTCCATTGAATCTGCAAACCGTGAAATTGCTTACTTCTTCAGTGATGATGAAGTTTTCTCTCGCAGCTAATATTCAATAAGTTTCGAGCCGCTTCAAAAAGACGACCTGAAAGATGGTCGGGATGTTTAGTTCTCGTAGCATCTGAACAGTAAAGTTTGTACAATGTCGCGCCCCGCTGATTTGACTTAGCGGGGCGTTTATTATTTCATTTCAACAAACGATTAACGCTGGATATGTTTTCGCAAAAGAGAACATGTATTGAGTTATGTTTATGAATATGAAGTCTGTTTACTGAATCAGTAGTCACCGCATGAAAACTTAGTGCTGAAATACAATCAGCACAGAGCCGAAAGTGTAACAACGAGGCGATGTAACAATATGTCCCAGACAATGTCCCAACCTAATACAGCCGAACAATGTTCAACTTTTGCCACTTCTTTCACACCTGATAAGACTTTTACGCGGGATAAGACAAGCGGCAAAATTAATCTGCTTGATCTCAACCGCAAACAAATGCGTCAGTTTTTCATTGAAATGGGGGAAAAACCTTTTCGTGCCGATCAGGTCATGAAATGGATGTACCACTATTGCTATGACGACTTTGAGCAAATGACTGATATCAATAAAGTGCTCAGGGCAAAACTACAACAGGTTGCTGAAATCAGAGCACCTGAAGTTGCAGAAGAACAGCGTTCTTCGGATGGTACTATCAAGTGGGCAATTACTGTTGGCGATCAACAGGTCGAAACAGTTTATATTCCGGAAGATGACCGGGCGACACTGTGTGTCTCATCTCAGGTAGGGTGCGCTTTAGAATGTAAGTTTTGCTCTACTGCTCAACAGGGTTTTAACCGCAACCTGCGGGTTTCTGAAATTATTGGTCAGGTCTGGCGTGCCGCTAAAATTATTGGCTCGCTGAAATCCAGTGGTCGCCGTCCAATCACCAACGTGGTAATGATGGGCATGGGTGAGCCGTTGCTGAACCTGAACAATGTGGTGCCGGCCATGGAAATCATGATGGATGATTTTGGATTTGGCCTGTCAAAACGTCGCGTAACCCTATCAACATCCGGCGTAGTGCCTGCACTGGATAAACTGGGTGATATGATCGACGTCGCTCTGGCAATTTCTCTTCATGCACCAACTGACGATATCCGTGATGAAATTGTACCGATTAACCGTAAGTACAATATCGAAGAGTTTCTGGCTGGTGTCCGCCGCTATCTGACTAAGTCGAATGCTAATCAGGGACGGGTCACTGTAGAGTATGTGATGCTCGATCACGTGAATGACAGCGTGGAACAGGCTCACCAATTAGCAGAATGTCTGAAAGATACACCAAGTAAAATCAACCTGATCCCCTGGAACCCGTTCCCCGGAGCACCTTACGGGCGTAGCTCCAACAGCCGGATTGACCGTTTTTCCAAAGTACTGATGGGATATGGCTTTACTACCATCGTGCGAAAAACCAGAGGTGATGATATCGATGCTGCCTGTGGACAGCTAGCTGGCGAAGTTATCGACAGAACCAAGCGGACAATGAGAAAACGTCTGGCAGGTGAACCTATTCAGGTAAAAACAGTCTAATTTTTTGTTCAATTCTTGTAATTGGCTAAAAATCTGGCGAAGTTTGACATATCCTTATAAATGAAAATGATATGATACGGAAATCAATAAATTGGTCTATAGTTTGTTTGAGTCTGGTGGCTGGTTGTGCGGAACATTCTCAGAACCGGGCTCATCATGCTGTTGCAGTAGATACCCGATTACAGTTAGGGAAAGCGTATCTGGCAGAACGGAATTTATCGGCTGCCAGATTTCATTTTCAGAAAGTTTTACTGGCTGAACCCCGTCATCCGCAAGCTCATTTGGGAATGGCGTTGCATGAACAATATGCGGACCAGCCTGAATCCGCCGACCGTCACTACAGAATGGCAATGCAGTACGGAGCAGGAGATGATACTGTAATAGGTCATTATTACGTTTTTCTCTGTGAACAAAGACGGTATAAAGAAGCTAAAAATTTGGTCTCGGACAATTTGGTCACAGATAATTTGGTTATAAAGAGTAACACCGGCTTCTATGCCCATTGCGGTGAATAATTGCAATAAGTAGGAGTTGTGATAAATGATTGCCTACGTTTTATGCAGTATGAAATGATTTCGCTACACAAGTTAAATTGTGTCTGATAGTCAATTAACTTGTGTGAATATTTTAACCTGAACAGTACCAGTGTCCTTAGATAATGAAGACTGAAACTCATCCAGAAGAAGCTAATCTGACAACGGGTCAGATCTTGCGTCAAGCTCGTGAAAAACATGAGCTTTCTCAGCAGACTGTGGCAGATCGCTTGTGTCTTAAAGTGTCCACTGTTCGTGATATTGAAGAAGATAATGTTCCTGACAATATCGTACCCACATTTTTTCGCGGTTATATCCGTGCTTATGCGAAACTTGTTCAGGTGCCTGAGTCTGAGATCTTAGCCAAGATCGATGTACAGATGCAGCATAAGGCAGTAAAAACATCTCAGATGCAGAGCTTTTCTGCCCAAAAAATACGTAAGAAACGTGATGGCTGGCTGATGAAATTCACATGGCTTGTCATTATTGTGTTATTGGGTATGACAGGTGTGTGGTGGTGGCAGAATTATAATATTCAGCAAAAAGACTTGGCTTCAATGACAGAACAGTCTGATATACAGGCACAAAAGTCTGCCAGTGAACTGAGTGATACTCAATCTGTGACAGCCAGTTCCAACCTAAATACGACAGAAGTGCAATCTGGTACAGCTCAGACAGAGAAGAATGTACAAGTACCATTAAATAGCACAACTACAGACAGTCAGGTGCCATTATCTTCCGGTGCTCCTTCATCAACTCAGACTGGCTCAGTGCCACAGTCGGGTAGTCAGCCGCTGACAGCTTCTGGCAATACTGCCTCCACTGGTGTTTCTCCTGTAAATCAGGGAGCAGAGAATTCAGTTACAACGAATATCACGCCAGATGCTGTGTCATCAACGAATCCTGTATCAACAACAACCCCCTTATCAACGACTGAAAATCAGTCCAGTGTCGCGAACAGCAATGAACTGGTATTTAATTTCAAAGGCAGATGCTGGCTGGAAATTAAAGATGCCAACGGTAAGAAACTGTTTAGTGGTACCAAAAGTAAGGGCGATAGCCTGAAATTATCAGGTGCTTTACCTTATTCACTTAATATCGGGGCACCTGCTCAGGTCGAGGTAGAGTTTCAGGGAAAACGTGTGAATATGGATGCGTTTATTAAGAAAGGCACCAATGCCAGACTGACACTGCCATAAGCGGATTTATGGTTTTGACACGTTTACTGGGCACATACTTTGAGACGAATGTTGAGCTGGGGTTCAGGTTCGTCTATGTGTATTATTCACCACAGCATAGTTGTAATTTTTATAAATAAAATACAGGGATGTAGGGGAGTAATGTAAAAATGCATAATGAATCACCGATAACAAGACGTAAATCCACACGTATCTATGTCGGTAATGTACCTATTGGAGATAATGCACCTATTGCGGTGCAGTCAATGACGAACACACGGACAACAGATGTTGAAGCGACTGTTAATCAGATCAAATCGTTGGAGCGTGTAGGTGTTGATATTGTCCGTGTTTCGGTGCCAACCATGGATGCGGCGGAAGCCTTTAAACTCATCAAGCAGCAAGTCAATGTCCCGTTAGTTGCCGATATCCATTTTGATTACCGTATCGCGTTAAAAGTTGCCGAATACGGTGTTGACTGTTTGCGTATTAATCCCGGGAATATTGGTAATGAAGAGCGGATCCGTCAGGTTGTAGATTGCGCCCGCCATCATAATATACCAATCCGTATTGGGGTTAATGGCGGCTCTTTGGAAAAAGATTTACAGGAAAAATACGGAGAACCGACACCAGAAGCCTTGGTGGAATCGGCTATGCGCCATGTGGATATTCTTGACCGTCTTAACTTTGATCAGTTCAAGGTTAGTGTCAAAGCATCTGACGTCTTTCTTGCTGTAGGTGCCTATCGTTTGCTGGCTCAGAAAATTGATCAGCCGCTTCATTTAGGCATTACCGAAGCAGGCGGTGCCCGTGCTGGTGCGGTGAAATCTTCAATCGGTTTAGGAATGCTGTTATCCGAAGGTATTGGGGACACTTTGCGTATCTCTCTGGCGGCAGATCCGGTAGAAGAGGTTAAAGTTGGCTTCGATATTCTGAAAGCACTGCGCATTCGTTCCAGAGGTATCAATTTCATTGCCTGCCCGACCTGCTCACGTCAGGAATTTGACGTTATCGGGACAGTCAATGCGCTTGAACAACGCCTTGAAGATCTGATCACTCCGATGGATGTTTCCATCATCGGCTGTGTTGTCAATGGTCCCGGAGAAGCTGAAGTTTCTACATTGGGCGTGACCGGCGCAAAAACAAAAAGTGGTTTTTATGAAGATGGCGTCCGTCAGAAAGAACGTCTCGATAATAATGATTTGATTGACCAGCTTGAAGCGAAAATCCGGGCCAAGGCTGCGATCCTTGATGCCAGTAAACGGATCAGTATTAATCAGCTCGAAAAGTAAAATTCAATACCGGCTCATGTTATTTGAGTCGGTATTATTTTGTTTGCTGATTGAACCTTGAGAATATTCGCTTTTATAATCGACTCTATTGTAAAAATATTAATAAGAGATAAAACATGGCAAAAAACATTTCGGCTATTCGTGGCATGAACGATTGCCTTCCTGCTGAAACAGCGATTTGGCAACGTGTTGAGTCTACAATAAAACGTGTGCTGGCTGGTTATGGCTTCAGTGAAATCAGAACACCGGTTGTAGAGCAGACCCCGTTATTCAAGCGAGCTATCGGGGAAGTGACTGATGTGGTCGAAAAAGAAATGTATACATTTAATGACCGCAACGGAGAAAGCCTGACCCTGCGCCCGGAAAACACTGCTGGTTGTGTTCGTGCCGGTATCGAACATGGTCTGCTGTACAATCAGGAACAGCGTTTATGGTACATCGGTCAGATGTTCCGTTATGAGCGCCCGCAAAAAGGCCGTTATCGTCAGTTTCATCAATTGGGTGCAGAAGTGTTTGGTCTTCAGGGGCCGGATATTGATGCTGAAATGATCCTGATGACTGCGCGCTGGTGGCGGGAATTGGGCATTGCTGAGCATGTGACACTAGAATTGAATTCCATCGGTTCTCTGGAAGCACGGGCAAACTATCGTGATGCTCTGGTTGCCTTCCTTGAGCAGCATAAAGATAAATTGGACGAAGATTGTCTGCGTCGCATGTATACTAACCCATTGCGCGTACTGGATTCTAAAAATCCGGAGGTTCAGGCACTTCTTAACGATGCTCCGGCTTTGTTTGATTATCTTGATGCAGAATCAAAAGAACACTTTGACGGACTGTGCCGGAATCTGGATGCTGCGGGTATTCAGTATCGTATCAACCAGCGTCTGGTGCGTGGTCTTGACTATTATAACCGCACCGTTTTTGAATGGGTCACTTCTGCTTTGGGTGCACAGGGTACGGTCTGTGCCGGTGGGCGTTATGATGGTCTGGTTGAGCAACTGGGTGGGAAATCAACACCTGCGGTCGGCTTTGCCATGGGCATGGAGCGCATGATCCTGTTAGTTCAGGAAGTGAACCCTGAATTTGTTGCAGACCTCATTGTTGCAGATGTTTACCTTTCTTCCTTCGGGGAAGGCAGTCAACAGGCAGCACTGATTCTGGCAGAGAAAATCCGTGATGAATTACCGGAATTACGCCTGATGACCAATCACGGTGGCGGTAACTTTAAGAAACAACTGGGGCGTGCGGGTAAGCACGGTGCCAAAATTGCCCTGCTCTTAGGGGAAGATGAAATTAGTACAGGTAATGTCACTGTGAAAGATTTACGTAATGGTGAGCAACAAACATTACCACAACAAACGATCGCAGCACGTTTGAGCGAACTGTTAGGCTAAGGAGAGACTCTGTGGAAGTCTATACCACTGAAACTGAACAAGTTGATGCAATAAAGCGTTTTTTCGTTAACAACGGTAAATATATTGCTGTTGGCTTAGTACTGGGGATTGGGGCAATTATTGGCTGGCGTTACTGGCAATCTCATCAAACAAATCAGTTACAAGATACTGCAACAGCATTTGAGCAAATGAACCAGTCATTAGCATCAGGTTCGAAAGAAGGTATCTCGGCCGCAGAGAAATTCGCTAACGAAACGAATAATATCTACGGTGTGATGGCAGATATGGAACTGGCAAAACATTCGGTTGATAAGAATGATTTGGCGCAGGCAGAGAAATATTTACTGACTGCTTCAGGTAAAGCTAAAGATCAGGATATGCAGGCTTTGTCTGATATTCGTCTGGCCCGCATTCAGTTAGCAGAAGATAAAACTGATGCAGCATTAAAAACGCTGGAGCAGGTAAAAAGCAAAGGATGGCAAATCATCACTGAGAATATCAGGGGTGATATTCTGGCGAAGAAAGGCGATATAGCAGGTGCGCGTGAAGCATACTCCAGAGGGTTGGAATCTCAGGGAGCTCAGGCTTTGAAAGAGAAAATGCAAGTTAAACTAGATAATTTATCCAACTAAGGGAGCCAACTCTAATGCAACTGCGTAAAACACTTCTGGTTGGGCTGGTTGCTTCTGTTCTGCTGGCGGGTTGCTCAAGTGAACAGGATACAGTCATAATGTCCCCGTTGCCAAAGGTTGAAAACCAATTCAATCCTCATGTGGTGTGGGATAAGTCAGTTGGAAGTGGAGTTGGTCATTACTACTCTCACTTATCACCTGCATGGCAAGGCTCTGCTGTATATGTTGCCGATCGTAATGGTATTATCAAAGCATTTGATATAGATAGCGGCAAAGAGTTGTGGTCTACCGATTTGTCAGAGAAAACAGGCTTTCTATCGTCACGTTTGCCTGCGTTATTGTCTGGTGGTTTGACGATATCAGGTGATCGTCTGTATGTTGGCACAGAGAAAGCCAAAGTGATCGCATTAGATGCTACAACCGGCAAAGTTGAGTGGGAAACTCAGGTTGCTGGTGAAGCGTTATCCCGTCCGGTGTTAAGTGATAACCTTATCCTGATTCATACCGGTAATGGGATGTTACAGGCATTGAATGAGAATGATGGCTCTATCGCCTGGTCCATCAATATGGATACACCGCCATTGTCTGTCCGTGGCGAATCAGCACCCGCTGTGGCATATGGCGCTGCGATTGTCGGTGGTGATAATGGTCGTGTCAGTGCTGTGCTGCTTTCACAGGGGCAACTTATTTGGCAACAGCGTATCTCTCAGGTCACTGGCGCAACGGAAATTGATCGTCTGAATGATGTTGATATGACACCGGTCATTTCTGATAATGTCATTTATGCCATTGCCTATAATGGCAATCTGGTTGCAATGGATATGCGTTCTGGTCAGATAATCTGGAAACGTGATCTTGGTTCCGTCAATGATATGGTTGTGACTGACAACAATATTTTTGTTGTAGATCAGGATGATCGTATTTTATCCCTGCGTAAAAGTGATGGGGTAACCATTTGGTCCCAGAACGATTTGTTGCACCGTAATCTGACAGCCCCGGAAATGTATAACGGCTATCTGGTTGTGGGGGATGGAGAAGGTTATCTGCACTGGCTGAATATGGAAGATGGTCAGTTTATGGCTCAGCATAAGGTTGATAGCTCAGGCTTATTAAGCCGTCCGGTTATCGCCAGTGATAAACTGATGGTGCAGGCAAGGAATGGTAAAGTTTACCTGTATACACGCTGATATACAGTAAATATTTTAATGCGTTTTATCCGAACACGGCTCCTGTAATGACAGGAGCCGTGTCGTCTTTTTAGTATCTTGCAGTTATGAGAAGAAGATTTTGTTGTGAACGAACTTCAAGCGCCTCTTTTTTTGCGGGATATCGATTTACATTTAGTCATGAGGCATCAAAAATGATACCTGTCGTTGCGCTGGTTGGGCGCCCCAATGTCGGAAAGTCTACTTTATTTAACCGCTTAACCCGTACCAGAGATGCATTGGTCGCGGATTTTCCCGGTTTAACCCGCGACCGTAAATATGGACGTGCGGAAGTTGAAGGGAAAGAATTTATTATCGTTGATACCGGTGGTATTGACGGAACAGAAGAGGGCGTAGAAACACATATGGCTACGCAATCTTTGATGGCAATCGAAGAAGCAGACATTGTCCTGTTTATGGTTGATGCCAGATCCGGGTTGATGCCTGCGGATCATGCGATTGCAAAGCATTTACGCAGTCGTGAAAAATCGTCGTTTTTAGTCGCAAATAAGACTGACGGTATCGATATTGATACATCTGTTGCTGAATTTTATTCTCTGGGATTGGGGGATATACATTCTATCGCTGCTTCTCATGGGCGTGGCGTAACACAATTGATTGAGCACGCACTGTTGCCTTTCTATGCAGACGAGGAAGGTGCAGAGGAAATTGAATTAACGGAAGAAGAAGCTAACGCTGCTTACTGGGCTGAGTTAGAACAGGCTGAACAAGACGCTGTCGAAGAAGCTGAGCAGGAAGATGATTTCGATCCGACAACACTGCCATTGAAGTTAGCAATCGTCGGGCGTCCAAATGTGGGTAAGTCCACACTGACTAACCGTATTTTGGGTGAAGAGCGCGTTGTTGTCTTCGATATGCCGGGTACAACTCGTGACAGCATCTATATTCCGATGGAGCGTGATGGCCGTGAATATGTGCTGATTGACACAGCGGGAGTTCGTAAGCGTGGCAAGGTGACAGAAACGGTAGAGAAATTCTCTGTTATCAAAACACTTCAGGCAATTGAAGATGCGAACGTCGTTATGCTGGTGGTTGATGCTCGTGAAGGCATTTCGGATCAGGATCTTTCCCTGTTGGGCTTTATTCTTAACAGCGGCCGCTCCTTAGTCATCGCGGTGAATAAATGGGATGGCATGACTCAGGAAGATCGTGATCATGTTAAGGATATGCTGGACTTACGTCTGGGGTTTGTTGATTTTGCCCGTGTCCACTTTATTTCTGCTTTGCATGGCAGCGGAGTAGGGAATCTGTTTGATTCTATTCTGGAAGCTTATGAAAGTGCGACCCGTCGTGTGAATACGTCCATGCTTACCCGTATTATGCGTATGGCCGAAGATGATCATCAGCCACCAATAATACGCGGGCGCAGAGTTAAAATGAAATATGCTCATGCCGGAGGATATAATCCGCCAATCGTTGTTATTCACGGCAATCAGGTAACAGGTTTGCCTGATTCGTATAAGCGCTACTTAATGAATTATTTCCGCCGTTCTTTAAAAGTGATGGGTACACCTATTCGTATTCAGTTTAAAGAAGGGGCTAACCCGTATGCGGGTAAGAAAAATACATTAACGGCAACACAGTTGCGTAAACGTAAGCGTTTGATGGAACATTTGAAAAAGCGTTAATTAATCAAAAAAATAAAGAGCTATTTATAGCTCTTTATTTTTGTTTAAGACTATTAACAATTGAATAATTGAATTGATTACCTTCTGGGTTATACTTCTTAATATCGAATGATTAATTACTTTTTTCTTTATCAATTTTAGTTATATCTTTTTTTTGTAACGGAGAATTTTGGGCTGATTTTTTCATTAACTTATTAACATCATGCAATGTTTTTAGCACATACTCCTTATCTTTTTCATCGCAGTGCTTTGCAATATACTCCAGCAAATGGGGCGGGACTATACAGCGTTGATTTGTTGTGTTGCACATAATATACCCAATTTGTTAGTGTGTGAGCCTGGTATCTATATAATATCCTCCGTTTTTCAAGTGCTTCTTTGCTGGCTACACTCACGCACTCCACTCACCGTTTTTATAAATATACGATGCGCTATGATTCCAGAGATTAATGAGCGGCTTTTGTGTTCCATCGGAAACCAGCCTTTATCATTCCTTTGCCGCCGTGATACACATTGAAACTCGTTGGATATAACATACCTTGCTAGTCTAAATGTTAGTCAAAATAATTAAATCAGTCACTACTAAAAATGTAAATTTTTTTATTCATTTATTTTGTTAATTATATATGTAATAAGAAAATAAATTTTCAGAACCACAGCTGATCTTATATTATTGGGAATTCATGTGGTTGAAGAATTTAATTAAGATAAAACTGATTTGATTAGAAAAAATCATAGCCTGATAAAAAAGAATATAGAAATAAATATGACGATAACAACAGGGGTTTTCCTAACCCCTGTGCCAAAAATATTATTTTATCGTCAGCGCAGGACACCCACTTGATGCCATGCATCAGTGACAAGATTTGAAACATTTTTACCAAAGAGCTTGCAGGCATTACTTACCGTTAATTTAGCAAAATCATCAAAATTTGCTTTGTTAGACAGATTATTATCTGTCAAAGTGCTGTACCAGATTTTACCTGCTTGCTCCCATGAATACCCTCCTAAAGCTGTTGCTAACAGGTAGAATGCTCTATTTGGAATGCCTGAATATTTATGAACTCCGCCGTTGTCATTTGAAAAAGGAAGATCTTCATACTGATCCATATGACCTATTTGATCATCATCTGAATACGCAGCTCCCGGCTCCTTGAACGAACGCAGGGCAAGATTTGGATCATTATTAGGGTTCATTTTTGGCCCGAAGATCCCCTGACCAATCAGCCAGTCAGATTCGCCTGCTTTCTGATTATTCGAAAATTGTTTCACCATAATACCGAATACATCTGAAATAGACTCGTTGAGAGCACCTGCTTGATAGGCATAGTCCAGATTTGCTTCATATTGAGTGACACCGTGTGTCATTTCATGGGCGGTAACATCAATACAGGATGTGAAGCGATTAAGATACGACTTCATACCGTCACCAAAAACCATCTGGTTGTCTGCCCAAAACGCATTTGCATAATTTTCAAGATAATGTACTGTAGCGACTAACTTAAGTCCTTTATTATCAATTGAGTTACGGCCAAAAATTTCTTTATAGAATTGATAAGTTATACCAAGATGTTCATAGGCTTCATCAACACAAATATCCTTACTTTCAGAGGAGTCTTCAGTCCGTACTGTTTTTATACCTGGATACTTATCTGTATTTTCGGCATCATATATTATTCTATCCAGATTCTCATTATCTCCTGGATTATATATCAGTGATGAACTTCCCATGCCAGCATAATAATTCATTAAATTATAAGTATGATTTAAAGCTTTTAATATTGGAGCCTTATCATTTTCATCGCAATTTTTAATAATATATTCGAATAAATTTGGAGGAATAATGTTGTGTATCGTATTTTTGTACATAGTGATACCCCGATTTATTTTTAGATGCTGTGTATTTTTTGGGATCCCAATTAAATTATTAGCCTAAGTCACAAGGTTTTCTACTAATTAAATGCTTTTTTCTTATTTTGTTTTTATTAATCTATAAATATAACAAAGAGCTAAAATGGCTATTTGATATTAATTATATGATTAAGATGAAATTAATTTAATGTTGATGAATAATACTATATTAATGTTTTTTCTGCTGTTTTTTTAGGTAAAAGAACGCCAACTTCTTTCCAACACTCTTTGGTAATGTGGGCGATATTCTTGCCAAATAATCTTTCTGCACTCTTAATAGTTAATGTAGCGAACTCATCAAAAGTGGCATATGAAGATAAACGATTATCTAATAAAGTTTCATACCAGATTTTTCCAGCTCTCTCCCATGAATAACCTCCCAGTGCAATTGCAAGTAAGTAAAATGCTTTGTTCGGGATCCCTGAATATATATGAACTCCTCCATTATCCAGCGTAATTGGTAGCTCTTCATATTGATCCATATGAGCAACCTGCCTATCGTTGGAAAATGCTGTACCCGGCCTTATAAATGAGCGTAAGGCAATATCAGGTTTATTCTCTGGGTTAAAACGAGGACCCAGTATTCCTTTTCCCAGTAACCAGTCGGATTCATCCGCTCTTTGATTATTGGCATACTGTTTTACCATTATGCCAAATGCATCTGAAATAGACTCATTCAGAGCACCAGACTGGTAGGCATAGTAGAGATTAACTTCATTTTGAATAACTCCATGTGTTAGTTCGTGTGCTACCACATCAATAGCAGAGGTAAAACGATTGAAGAACTGACCATCGCCATCACCGAAAACCATTTGCTTTCTTGACCAAAAAGCATTTAAGTAATTTTTACCATAATGAACAGTGGCAACTAATTTCAGCCCTTGGTTGTCAAGTGAATTGCGATCAAAAGCCTGACTATAAAACTCATGAGTTTTTCCAAGGTACTCATAGGCTTCATTAATGGCAATATCGTCGCTGTCAGGCATACCTTCACTTCGGATTAATTTCTTTCCGGGGAACTCTTCTTTCTGTTCTGCATCATAAATAGTTCTGTGTAATTTTATTTTTTCATCATGTTTTATCTCATATTCCGGCTGTGGAATACCTTCAAATTCCGTAATGTTCATTAAATTATAAACATGATCTAATGTTTTTAATACATATTGGTTAGTACACTCGTCACAGTGATTGGATATTTGTTCTAAGACAAATGGAGGAATTAAACTGCATCTATTAATTGCTTGTCTGTCCATAATTATCCCCTGTTTTGTCAGTGCTATGTTTATTGTTTTGGGCGCCCATTTGCATACTATCGATAATTAAAGTGATAGTCATTAGGGTAAATATTGACTTTTTATAACAGAATATTGTTAATGGAATGCTATCAATAAATTTATTAATCTATTGATATAAAATCAGGGTTGTAATATATGCAATTAAACTCAAGATGCGTAGCCAGCAAAGAGATAACTTGAAAGTCGATGTGTATATTAAATTTTAAATTTAGATTAGAGTAGTGATAAATAGCCCAATACATATTTATACTATTGGGCTACTCTCGGATTTATTTATATCCAATCTTTTTTTATCAGAAATGATGTATAGAGCTCTTCTTCGGAAGAATTTGGCTCAGGGGAATAATTATACTCCCAGCGAACTAAAGGAGGCATGGACATCAGTATAGATTCTGTTCGTCCGCCACTTTGCAGACCGAACAATGTTCCTCTATCCCAGACTAAATTAAATTCAACATAGCGACCACGGCGATATAATTGGAATTGCCTTTCCCGCTCTCCCCAGCCGATATCTTTTCTTCTTTCAACAATAGGTAGATAAGCTGACAGGAAACCATTACCCACAGCTTGTGTGAAATTGAAGCAAGTATCAAAATCGGGGCTATTTAAATCATCATAAAACAGCCCGCCAATACCGCGAGGCTCATTACGATGCTTAATAAAGAAATAATCATCACACCACTTTTTATATGTGGGATAAATATCCTCACCAAATGGCTGGCATAACGTACTGGCAACAGTGTGCCAGTGAACGGCATCCTCTTTAAAGCCATAATAGGGAGTGAGATCAAACCCGCCACCAAACCACCAGATGGGGGACTCGCCTTCTTTTTCTGCAACAAAAAAGCGTACATTAGCGTGACTGGTTGGAACATAAGGGTTCTGGGGGTGAATAACAAGGGAAACTCCCATTGCCTGATAGCTGCGCCCCGCCAGTTCAGGGCGGTGAGCTGTTGCTGACGAAGGCAGGGAATCTCCGGTTACATGGGAAAAGTTCACGCCTGCCTGCTCAAAAACCTTACCTGATTTTAAGACACGGCTGCGTCCGCCACCTCCTTCCTCCCGTTGCCAGCACTCTTCGATGAAATGGGAATGATCATCCAGACGTTCAAGTTGTTTACAGATTTCGTCCTGTAATGAGAGGAAAAAAGTCTTAACTTGAGATATATTAGCTATATTCATAATTAAAGCATAACCATTTGATATTGTTTAAATAATTGTAATTATTTAACGAGATTGTTTTTATTTGTTTATGCAATTGTTTATACATAGAACGCTGAACAAACCTATAAACAAGACATAAGATAAGAACAGTGTAAAAGAAAAGACAGGAAAGAATAAGAGTGAATTTGTGCTCAATAAAACGAGGCTAATGTGCTAACCGTTCTGATCTTGTGAAGAAGTTGCGGTTTATCTCGCTGAAAGTTTTTAGGAGGGACAATTACGAATGTTACTGCTAGTGAGAAGATACCCACGGCTATCTTCCCGATGATTTTCAAGTGGTGGATTACTATTTTTATGATTTATCCCGAACCTTGCGTTCAATCAATTCACCATACGAATCAAAATAGCGACTCGGCCAGATTTCAGAGGGATGTATTTCGAGATAGTTAGCAATAATCCATTCGCCTTTCGGCCACGGTCTACTAAGAGTATTTGCCAGTGTAGATGAACTAAGGCCAGATTCACGAGAAACAGCCGCTAAGGTAGTACCACGCTTACGTAATGCGGCGATAATGTCGGCTTGATGCCAATCATTTTTAACATTATTCATTCCTGTTACCCCTTCCATTAATTGAGAAAATTGATGGTGGCGATTCAAGCAAGGTTCGCATTACCGGGCTAAGATTCCGGTGAGGCCGAAGCCTCCCCTGCCTGAATCACCATTGAAAGGGTGAACGAGGTCACTGGTAGAAACTTCCTACCAGTGTTCTTAGCTCAGGGATGCGAAGCCCTGACCACTAGATTTTGCTAATGGCGGGGCTACTTTAACTGATTGGTTTATCGGACTCAATAAGCGAATCAGTATAAACGCTTAACTTTTTACGTTATATGCTGTCCAGATGAGATTTGATACCTTTGCTACTCTAGATTCAAGCAAATATGACAGTCAGCTCAGTGCCAGATATAGTCATTCACACCCTGAGAGTTACACTGTGAGGTAATTCAGGGTAATTTACTGTTATTGGAAAATAAGAACCTATTACGACGAAGCAAAATACTTACTGGCACTCAAAGATCGAAATTTGCCTTTGCTTAAAGATTAAAAAGTTTGGCGAGTGTTTCAGGGTGTGAAGCGGACGTTGTTGAGACAGTACTATGCCAATAAATTTTTACTAAAATGCTGCAACTCTCTAAGACTCTGGTCTGATCACTTAACTAGCATTGACGCAAGACCTGCTTGAAATTAGTATTAATATAAATTCCTTCAAGCTAATGATTTTTTTATGAAAAAAACAGGAAGAATTACCTTAGGATGGTGGAATACGAGTCTGTCACCCAAAACAAGGGAAAATCAGGCTACAGAAGAACATAAGTCATATGTTGCGTCCATTTTGTTTCATTTGCTCAATGAAAGATGGGTAGACATAATGTGTTTATGTGAAGTAACTCCTGAGGATATTGATAACATATCAGATGTATTAGGCGAAGAATTTAGTATCTATAATGGTGCGTTTAGAGAAAAGAAAAAAAAGTTTGATATCTGCGTAATTTATAGAATCCAAGTCGTTAAGTTCGTTGAGTCTAGTTTGGTCAGCAGGCCTCACCAGACAGGTAAAACAATTTATGCTGGTCAAAAGGTTGAGTTTGTTATCAATGAAACAACTGAAGCCTTGGTTTTATTTATAGCCCATTGGTCAAGTAGGCTATATGACTATGTTGACTCTCCCAAAAAAGCCCAGTTAGGTATGTTGCTCCAGACAGCTATACATGACTGTATTGATAGTAAAAAAAATAAAGTTATAGTTTTAGGTGATTTCAATGAAGAGCCTTTCAATGAAAGCATTACAGAGCATTTGGGTGCATCACGTGATATAGCATTGGTAAAAAAGCGTCCAGGGCTTTTATACAACCCATTCTGGCGTCATCTGATGTATGCGGCATTGCATCCTAATTCAAATACAACAAGTATTCACGGTGGGACATACTACTATAAAAATGATGATTCAAGTAGATGGAAAACATTTGACCAAATGATGTTTTCTTCCGAGTTTATCGCCGGTAAGTCTTGGCATTTGAACGAAACCGAAACAATGGTGTTCAGTGATTCTAAGCTTATTGGATATATTAACAATGCAAAATCAAAATTCGATCATTTACCTATTTTATCAGTAATAGAGAGGGTCAACAATGGCTGATTTTAGACAATCATTTTCAACGGGAGTCGCAGCAGCGCAAGCTGCCGCTGCAAATAAAAAAGAGATAAATGATTTAATTATGGAGGTTAACAAACAACTTAAAGAAACTTACGATGGCAAAGTTCATTTTGGTGTTTGGAATCTATCAAAGAAATTGCGCAAAAAAGGCACAGTGACAAATGTATTTGTGGATGCATTCAATCTTGATGTGGTGGAATACCAAGGGCTATGCATAACCAATTCCGACAACAAAGAACCAATAGCATTAGTTGAATGGAAAATATCGGAGAATGGATATCCCTGCATTATAAAATATGATGATAGAGATGCTTACTGCTACAATAAAGAAGATCTAGTTACTGAGTTTTCAACTTTGCTCAGTGATGTTAAAACAGGTAAGGCTATTCTTAAACAGTTAGAAATTTTCTCTGAAAAAGGACAAACCACATAAATAGTTTGCACTAGATTGAATGTTATTTGCTAATGGATGTGGCTATAACCAGTCCTGCGCATTTCTACCTAAACCTAAACTAAAATTGATGACTACAAAAGCTCCTGTTCAATTATGTGGTAATTGTCTAACCTACCAACGTCAGCTATTCGCTCATAGCTGACTATCAAATTTAGTCGCACTTTTCTACAGAACACGTCAGATAAAGCAGCGACTAAAATAATAAAAAATCAATTATATATCTAAACCCCATCAAAGCTAGTCAGTCGCTGCTGTTGTTCCTCATTTAAGCTAAACGCAAATTCTTCATGCTCTGCCTGCCATGTACCAAAACTCATCAGGAACGCAATCGCCGGATCTACCTTGTTCGCAGATTTCTTCTTATTCGGTTTGATATTGGCGTTCGCGTCCGTTTCCATCACCACATTGGACATCGCCCACGCGAGCACTGGATCACCATTGTGACGAATGACTTTACGGTTGACAAACACCTCAGCAGATTTTGCCACGGGGCTAAAGCGCATGTAAGTTTGCGGAAACGGCTCAACATCCAGCCCTGCACCCTGTAGTTGAGTACGTAGGTGTGTGGCGTTCCATGTATCAAAGCCCACCAGCTTGATATCAAAGTGCTGGCTGTCTTTGAGAATATCATCACGGATACGGTCATAATCAATGCAATCACCTACCGTGGTGCGTATCCAGCCTGCCTGTACCCATTGGCGATAAACAGCCCGGTTCTTATTGGCCGGGTTCTGTAGCTGGGCTTCCGGTAAATAATGACGGGTCAGTAATAACAGTTCGTTATCCACGGGGAAGATGTAGCAGACGCTGGTGATATCGCCTGTGGAAGAGAGATCCAGTCCGGCGTAGCACTCCAAGCCTTTGAGGTCGTTTTCATCGTATTCTGTCTGGCAGGCTTTCCATGCGCCTTCGCCCATCCACGGTGTTTCACCCTGACACCAGATATTAAAGCGTTTGGTTAACATTTCCGTCCATTGTGAGGGAATGCCGCGGGCTTTCTGTATCGTGTCATGCAATGCGTCACTGTCTACCGAGACATTGAGATTGGGGTTAGCCTTGATCCAAAGTGTTTCATCATCAATTTCGTTCTCGTCGTCCAGCTCGTAGATCAACGCAAACAGTGATTCGTTCAGTTCTTCTCCGCTCAGTATCTGGCAACAATAATCATAGTGCTGTTTACAGGCTGAGATCACGTTACTGCCTGCTGTCGTGATGGCAAACAGAATGCCTTCGGGACGTGCGCCCATTCCCAACTCAAGCGCAGAATACACCGCGTTATCAGGGTGTAAATGATATTCATCGACAATTGCCAGACTGGGATTAGTCCCTTCAATGGTGGCGGCTTTGGCTGCCAATGGTTTTAACAGGCTGTTGCTCTTTGCATAAGTGACTTTGTGTTGTTGGACAGTCACCCGTTTTTTGAGCGGTTTTGATAACAGACACATCTGGCGGGCATCATCAAACACGATACGCGCCTGATCACGGCTCACGGCGGCGGTGTAGATATCCTGCTGCCCGTCCTCCATCACCAGAAACCAGTTAGCCAGTATCGCGGCAACGGTAGATTTAGCATTTTTGCGCGGTACCTGAATATAGGCACTGCGGTATTTCCGGCGACCGGTGGCCTTCACTTTGAAGCCGAACAAGTTGGCAAAAGCGAACTGCTGCCACGGTTCAAGCATAATGGGTTTGCCCCGCAAATGGCCTTTGACGTGAGGACAGTAGCGGGAAAATGCAATAAATCGTGCCACTACATCAGAATCAAACACATAAAGCGGGTTATTCAGATCGTTGAGATAGCGTTTCACGGCCTGTTTTACCCGTTTACAGGCCGGAATTGTGCCATTTTCGATATCAAAAGCGTATTGTTCCCATGAGTTCATAGTCGGTCTAGCTCGTCCTCTTCTTCGGTTTCCACCGGATTTTTCCGCCGTGATACCGGATCAAAACCCAGCAATGAGGACATTTTTATCATGATTTTTTCTGCATCAGCCTTTGCACTTAGTGACGGATTGCGGCTCTCGCTGCCCTGACTGTT
The DNA here is from genome assembly GCF_963876495.1 of Xenorhabdus sp. KJ12.1. Taxonomy (NCBI): domain Bacteria; kingdom Pseudomonadati; phylum Pseudomonadota; class Gammaproteobacteria; order Enterobacterales; family Morganellaceae; genus Xenorhabdus; species Xenorhabdus sp. KJ12.1. The sequence continues at coordinate 37,806 of NZ_CAWNQH010000059.1, read as the reverse complement.
GACGATACTAAAACCCCTGATATCAAGGTCTGCCACCGCTTTTCGGTAAATGGCATAGTTAACGCAGTAGAGTTCTAAATTGTTCCAATCAGCGGCGTTCAGGTCTTCCCGCTCGCTTAAGATTTTGCCTTTGGCTTTCCATTGACTGGCGGCAATCTCATTTAAATAAGTAGGCGGTTTCGGTGCTCTTGCCATAATGTTCTCTGTTCCTTGTGATTTATTTTCAAAAAAATTGCCGTGCGTAAAAATTGAAGGAGGGGGCGGTTCCGTTCAGAGGGGCATTTGTCATTTTTGATACCCCCACCCCGTTATTTCAGTTTGTTATTATTCCGAAGTGAACCAACCGTGCCGCTTCTGCTTCCTGTTCCTGATAGCTTCCCTGTTTGCGCTTGGCTTTGGTGATGGGGTCTGTCTGGACGGTCTTACGGTTATGGCAGGCATGGCATAGTGCTTGATGATTGAAGGCAGGCCAAAACAGCACATCCGCTTCACCCTGTATCGGGATGATGTGATCCACAATGGTGGCTGGTGTGTAACTGTTCTGCTTGAGGCAATGCACACATAAGGGATGCGTTTTGAGATACATCAACCTGTATCTGCTCCATCGGTTACTGTAGCCACGTTCGGTACGGGTGCCGCGCTGCCTGTTCTGTTCCCGCCGATGTGCCTCACAGCGACCGGACTTTACCCGTTGCTTACAACTCGGATAACTACAACGCCTTAATGGTTGCCACGGCATCAGTAGATCCCCACATCACGATAGACAGACCACAGTGATTTGATGGTAAAAGGCACTTCTTTCAGCTCAACATCTGTCACCATTTCCCGATTTTCATACAACAAGCCGATATAGAGCAGGCAACCGACTTTAATCGCTGGGGTAAAAGCCAGATTATTACCAAAGCGTTTACCGATATGTTGCTGGCAGACTTCCAACGCAGCGGCGGCATAGTCTGTTAATAAGCTATCATCAAGGGTGTAACTTCCTCCAGTCGGCAATGCTGTTTGATTTCACTCAGGGGAATTTCAATCTGGCTCATCGGAATATCCCTCCCTTGCACAGCAACTCTAGGCGGGTGTATTTCGCATCGGGGATGACCGCCATAATGCTAAAAGCGGTGCCCGTCGTGTTCGCTCCGTGAAAGGTAATGCTGTTCGCTGTGGTCACATCAGCACGATAACGCAGCCAGATACGCACGGTGGCTTCTGAGAACACCGCGCCGGAGGCCACCAGCTCCCGCCCGCTAATGGCTTGGACTTCTGCCCAGACCGTGGCTAAATCCACCCAGTTGTTGAGCACTTCACCAAATTTACCCCGACTGGCTTCATTTTTTTGGATTGTCACCCGGTGCCGTAATCTACCTGCTCTCATTCGTTACTCTCCTTGTCTTGTTTGATTTCCACGGTTTGCTTCCATGCCTGACTGAATTCATCGCCACCGGTACGGGGTGATAATCCCTCGCGTTCACGGGCTTCATTCGGGCACATCACGCCGGATTTAATCGCGGTTTCATAACTCTGAAAGCGTTCTTTCGGATTGGCGCGAAGCAGATCGGCTGTGTCGAATTCGACTTGGTAGCGAATGCCTTTTGTTGGTGAATTCATCAGTAAAGCGAATTTGATTTGCTGCTCGAAATTGGCTAACCACGGGCGCATAGTGATTGTCAGAAAAGCACGGGAAGCCTCGCTAAAGTTACTGTAGGTACTGTTCGAATACTCTTGCAGAAAGATCGGACTGACGTTGAACATACGGGCGATATCATCAATGGTGAAACGGCGGGAGGACAGCCACTCCGCATCCTGATTGCTCATGCCTAATTGCTGGTACTCCATCCCGCCTTCAAGTATCGGTGTTTTGCCTGCATTGCGAGCGCCTTTATAGCGTTCAAGGGCTTCCAGTGCCTTATTCCCTTTGATGCCATCCAGCCAGTCAGCGGCTTTAATCACGCCTGCTGCCATCATGCCCTCTTTCATAATGCTTGCCCCGTGGCGCTGTTGCGCCAACCCCAAACCCAGCGTTTCCCGGCAAATCGTGACAGGCGAGCGCCCCAAAAAGCCATCTTCGGTGGCATAACGCAAATGCAACACTTCTTCCTGTAGATAGGTTTTGACTTTGCCGCTATAGGGTTCGGTAATGGTATAAGCAAAGCGGTGATCGGATAATCGTTGCGGTACAACCGCTGACGGCGGGTAAGGGTGTAATGATTGTGGCTGTCCGTCTTTTCCCCAGACGATGACCGCATATGCATTGCCATTTAACAGGCAATGACGCATCAGGGTTCGCTTAAACTGAAACGGGGTCTGGCAGTCGTTCGGGTATTCATTGAGCAAATAATCAACCGGATGATCGCTCAACCATTCGCGGGATTCTTTCCCGTTCTGGTGCTGAACCCGATAAAGATAGCAGGGCATGGTGGCAATAGCTTCACTAATCACGGTGACGGCATTCATTACTGCGGGCAAACCCTCGGCGGTCGAGGGGGAAACATGTTCGCCCGATTTAGTGTTAGTTATGCCTGCCAGAGAAAAAAATTCATCTACCGTCATGCTACGTCGTTCTGGAGAATTTCGCTTAAAAGGCCACATCATCACACCTCAGACAGTCGCAGCCAGTAATGATACAAATCCGCATTGCAGAGCTTCACCGCATTTAGCGAACGTTTGGCAATCTCTACGCCGCTTTCAGGATAAGCAGGTAAGCTAGTGATCGTGATTTCTCGTAGTTCCGCTTCCAATACTGTTCTGATATACGGCTCTTGACTTGTATCCCATTGATCTTTGATTGCTCTGAATCCAAAACTCATTCCGGCAATATCACCCCGCTCAACCAGTGTCAGCACATCGCGTCCTAGCTGCGTATCAGGCGGGGTGAGTTCGAAACGTAATCCGGTGGCATCCTCACTCAATTGCAATGTACCGGACGTAGTGCGGCCTAACAGGTTCATATGATCATGCTCATACAGTGCTCTGATATCAGCACTTGCCGCTAGACTGGCGCTAAAGGCGTTAGGGGCGAACTGTTCGACAAATTCATCCCACAAGACTTGTGATCGGCTGTTCCACTTAATCACATAACCGGTCAATTTCTTATCATTGGTAGATAATGAAGCGGTACGGATTTCAAAATCATTCTTCATCGATAAACTCCAATATTATCAAGCGGCTTTGATTTCCAGCACCTTGATTGCGTTGGAGTCCACCAGCCCACCGCCCAAATATTTATCGGTGTGTACCTTATAGAATCCCGGCTCGGTGATATTGTCGGGGCGAGTACGAATGCCCGTTTGATGGTCAGCGATGAAGTAACCGCGTTTGAAGTCACCTAGCGCAATGATGTTATCCGGCATAAATTCGAGATAGTGGACAGGCAAGCCCAGCAACATATCAGGATCACCCGCTTGCAGACGTTCGCGCCAGATGTAATCGCCATTGCCGTTTTTTAGTTTTTGCACTTTGGCGGCGGTCGTGGAGTTCATCACCCACACCGCATTTTTACGGTATTTGTTTTTGAGCAAGAATTTCAGGTCAATCAGGCTATCGGCTTCAAGACTGGTTGCTTCCAGCTTTTGTAGTGTACCGAACGCACGTACCTTGTCAGCTTGGGTATCACGGGGATAAGACAGAAAGCCTTTCGCTTTTTTGCTACCGTCACCGCTAACCAGATCTGTTTCTTCGGTATCAACGAAAGTATCTGCGATCTCAGCAGTTAGCCAGCCTAAAATATCCACATCACTAAAATCGATAATCTCTTGCGTGGTTTTAGGGTAGGCATAGACAGGAAACAGCTTGATGCTGACTTCTTCCATCTTCGGCGTGGCAGTCTCACTGCGTACTTTTCCTTCTTCCCCATGAGCAACCGCTGCGCCCCCGACCGAAACAAGCTGTTTATACTCGTTGCTGCGTGTTGTCTTAATCGTACAGATCCGGCGCATGACCGACTCATCAGCCAGTTGCTGCATGATTTGTTTGTTCAGCTCAGGGATAACGGTATAGCCGCCGTCTGCGGGGACGCCTGTAGACAGAGAACGGGCTTCACCCGTCAGAATATAGTGGCGCAGTTCATCATTATTGAGTGTTTCACTGGTTGGCTGAGTCTTTGCTTGATTGCGTTCTGCATCAGATAAAGCCTCATAACGGGCAATTTCCGTATTCAGGTTATCGGACTGGCTGCGCAGCTCGTCGAACTGTTTGGCTTCATCAGCATTGAGTGAGCGTTTTTCATTTTCGGCTTTGGTCAGCAGCGAACGCATTTGTTGGGTTAAATCGGCTTTCTGTTGGCGTAATTCGAGTAGTTTTTTCATGGTGTTTTTTATATCCAGTTTTTCAGTAAAAGATATTTAACAACATGAAAAATAATAAAAAAGCCCTCACCAGATGAAGGCTAAGCATATGAAAACATGAATACAAAAAAATTACATTATTTTACTTAATGGGCTTGATTATACTCTTTAATTAGCTCCTTGACTTTTTTATAAGTAAAATAATTTGGATTTTCTGAACTGAAAAAAGCCGAAAACACTACCAGTAGTATAAAGCAAGAAAAGTAATACACCGTTAACTTCATACTACCCTCACCACCTACAATGTTTAAAGAAGCAGCTAGAGATAATGCTCCCAAAAAACTTGATACTAAGAATAATATAGTTTGAATTATTGTCATTACCCATGTTTTTAATAAATAAAAAAAGCCAATTTCTTTTTCTAACCTCGAATTTTTTACTGGAAATAAAGAATAAACTTTTTTATATGATTCCATTGGAATATTTTTATTTTTATGAAATAAAATTAATTTCGCCCAAACATTTTGAACATCAACACTAAGATTACACTTTAAATAGAATGAATTTAAAGTTCTAATTTCTTCATTTTTTGCCAATGCTCTTATATCTTCTGATATTTTATCATTTCTTGATATCCTTCGAAGAGATTTTATTTTTGTCAGTAACTTTTTCTCTGGATTAAAAATAACGAATGTTTTATACAATAAAGTATTATGTATATTTACAATAGTTAAAATAAATAGTAAGTAAATAAAAACAAATAATAAAAACCCCATCCGTCCATGACTAGATATTAGCTCCATAATTTTGGCAAAATCCATCATAAATCCTCATTGTTAATCTGTGAATTATTCTTAAGCATTTAACACCTGACCAACTTTATAAAACATCCTCTCAATTTAATTTTCATCCAAAAGTAAAACACCGAATACATTATTATAGGATAAATCCCCTAACTATACGTAAATAAATATACATCTATGTAGATTTTCACGGGATAACGGGATATTTAGCTATATTCATTATATTTCAAATAGTTAACTAACCCCGTTTTATCCCACATACCCCGTAGAAAAAATTATTAATCGTAATTATTTAATACCTAATTAATTACTGCCTACCAAATGGAAATTTTTTTCGATGATACAATTAATATAATACTATATAATTTATCATCACATAATGTTACGGGATATAATGGGATAATGCGGGTTAATTAAAATAAATATAACTATCTGATAAATATCCAATTAACTATTTACTGTCCCGTTACCCCGCTATCCCAATGTTTTTATCTTACGTGAGGATTAATCTTCATCATTGAAAACCAGCACTACAAACCGCCCTTGAGTACCATTCACTGAAATAGTTTTACTGATAAAGCGATCTTTCTCCGTTTTAATCAACATTCCGGCTTCTTCCAGAGCTTCAAAGCCTGATTTCTTCTGTAATCCCTGCAATATCTCCTCTTCAAATACACTGGGGATAATGTGATATTCCACCCGCCCATCACTGCGGCGATTATTCACCAGATAGCCTGCAAGATTGTTGATTCTCATTGCGTGAACGGTATCTATGTTTCCATTCAATTTTCCGTAGGCATAAGGCTGAAAACGCGACAGACCGTACTTCTGGATAAAATCACGGGCGCGGGTGACAACCTGATATTTTTCACGGTTTCCGATACCAAAATCTGTTAACCAGTCATCAAAACTTTGCCTTATCGCACTATGGCAATCTTCTTTGCCCCAACCGGTGATATGAGTCGCCAACTCTCCGGCTGCATCCAATAAAGCGAAACGCACAGCTACACGTTTTACTTGGGCTGAGGCTTCTTCTGGCAGGCTATCCAACCACGCTTTCTCTTTACGGGTCACGATTTCTATTGCCTGTTCCTGATTTTCAGACAGCCATAAGATCCATGCCCGTCCCGCTGTACCACAATAACGCTTAGATTCACGCTTAATTGCCCTTGCGTGGGTGTCACCATCCTCATAACCATTGAAAAATTCAGTATCAATAAAAGGAACACTTAACAGCCTGACGAGCTGCCCTGCTTTTGGTGTAATTCCGCCTTTTATCAAAAAGGTTTCTAAATCCTCTTCCCCCGTTGAAAGCGCGGCTATCTTCCAGCGAATAACGGCACGGTTTCCACCTTCTCGTTTACCCTGAATTTTACCGACACCGTTAAACAAGCTGTAAGCACTGTTTGCGACTTCTTTCGAATTAGCACTTTGTCCGATTTCGTCAATGGGCAAAAAACCATCATTGCGAGCGGCGGCTTCATTATTTAAGCCGTGGTGCGTGCCGTGCCACGATAATTTTAGTTCTTCGGGATCACCATATAAGCTACTGGCAGCTTCAACGGTGGTCGTTTTTCCCGCTGAGGATTGGGCGAACAAGTGAACACCAAAACAGCTACCGCCTGCTAACGAATTGAGTGGGGCAGCTAGTCCCACCAGCACACCCAACATCATTGAGCGGTTTCCTTTCATTAATGAAGCAACATGGTTTTTCCATTCGTCGGCAGTTCCCCTAACCACATAACCCGCAACCGCCGATGTACCACCACAGAACGCCACTGGCATATAAGGCTGACCAATAATTTCGCCATCCGGCATAACATACGCCCCACAGTGCCAGCCTGCCGTTTGTGTTACTTCCCACTGGCGGCGATCTCCGCTGCGCTGTAAATGGTCAGATAAAATCGGTAAGAGGCTATTTTTGGTTGTGATATTTATCCCTCTAGAACGCAACCGCGCCCAGCCTATCGGCATCCCAATTTCACGGCGGGGCATGGCCTCAAAGGTTAGTTTGTCTGTACCTTCCTGAGATAATTTAATAATGAGATAACCTTCTCCGCCATCGTTGCCAATGCCGACAACTTCCATGTAATCACTTAACCATTTTTCAATCTCAATGATTTCGCCATTCTGCTCTTTAGGTTCAACCCAATAAATACCCTCTTTTCGGGTATCAACATGCGGTTTTAATGGATCACGCTCTTTTTCCCGATGTTCATCCAAATTAGCTATGATTGATTTTGACACTGATTCTTCTTTCCCTACCTGATATAACCCGTTGCTGAATGCCTGCTTTGCTGCTTCGATACCATGATGTTGGCGATAATCGTCCCAATCAGATTTCAATGCCATAGGCGGTAGCGTGACCCAGCCGTTAATCGCTATAGCGGCTTTTTCTGCCGCTATCTTGCCGACATTCTTTTTTAGCCTGCCGTTTTTGTCCCGCTCTTCCGGTTCGTGCCAATCGTTATCAGCGGCAAGGATAATTTTTGCGTTAGGCCACTGTGTTCTGACCTGCTCGGCAATGGTGAATAAATTGCTTTCATCAATAGCTGCCAATACCACACCCTCATGTAACTGGCTGACGGTTAACGCGGTGGCGTAACCCTCGGTAATGATGAAAGTGTCCGGCGTTCCGGTAATCTCTGAGACGGGAATAAAACTCCCTTTTTTCTGCGTACCTGTAACAAGGCGTTTTTCACCGTTTGGCTTAATGGTCTGTGCGCCCGTGATTGTGCCGTCCAGCGTCTGAGTCACCAGCAATAAAGAGCCATCTTTCAATAACCGCTGATTGGGGCATTGAAGCCCCTTTTTAGTCAGATACTGAGATTCACCGATGATAGAAGTTGCAACCAGTGCAGCGATGCGTTCTGCAATCGGTTTTACTGTTCGGGGGTGCTCTTGGGCGGACTTGGGTTCAGGTAAAGGAAGTGCCAGCGCATCAGCTACCAACTTAGCGGCGGCAAAGATTGTGATCCCTTTGGTTCTTGCCACTAAATCCAGCCCATCACCATAATTAGGTTCATCGCACTGGCGGCAATGCCAATCACCGTTATGGTTATCATCAATAAAATGAAAACGATCAGTGCCGCCGCATATCGGGCAAGCACCATGCTTGCCTTTTACCGGAACTTCAACACCACAAGCAGGCAACAGGCTTTGCCAGTGATTGATGGCTGATGTTTTCACTGTTCGAATCACATCTAACGGGCGGCTTTTCTGATTATTATTTCCCTGATTCATGATCACTCGTCCTCGCCATTAACTGCTGCATAAAGCGAATAGTAGACTTCCTGATTGATATCACAGGCCAGCGAAAGCAAATCATGTAATTCTTCCGAGCAGTGTTGGCTGGCCTGCTCAAGAATGACCTCATATAAAGAGATACATAAACCAGCACGAAATGAGGCCTGACCTAATGGATCGGATTTTCTGTATACAATGCAATTTAATAATTTATTCATCGGTGGCTGAGGAGCATGTTTCAACAGCGCGCGGTGAACCTCCTGATGAATGTCGTGCGCCAATGCAATCAGATTATTTAAATTGGTTTCGCAGCGTTCACCTTTGGCTTTTTGGGTAATGAACGTGAAAAGTGAAATACTCAGACCTGCACGATATAGCGCTTGTTTTAGTGAGATAGGTTTATGACTCATTGTATGCCCCCTGACATAATGCGAAGATCAAAGAGGGCATATCAGCCAGCCGCTGAGTGCCGAATACAATAAGGAATGTAAATTTAAGGCGAGTTTGGTTAGACTGTGTATCAGCCATAGCATTAGCTCCGATAATGTTGTGGTCAGACGCCTCGATAGTGTTAGCGCACTTCGGGGCGTTGCTGTTTGTATCACCTGAATAAAGCATGGTGTCAGCCACCATCGTATTTTTAAGTGTCAGCCACGTCAATTCTTTTTTATAAAAATTTTTTGCGTATACTGTCAGCCACCAACTACTAATGGATGCAGATATGGCAACGAAAGCAGTAAACGCAAAGTCAAAAAAATTAGAAGCTCGTGTACCGCATGAGCTTGTTGATTCAATGGAAAAATTTAAAGAAGAAGGCGAAAGCACTGCGCAATTCATAATTTCGGCTATGTCGGGTGAAATCAAACGCCGCCAACGTAAAGCCAAAGTATCATCTGAGTAAGAATCATCAATTAACCCTCTTAAAGAGGGTTGTCTCTCAAATTGATGGTTATTAAGTATCAAAGAATTTCTATAACTAATATCTACCATCACATCAATTATTCCCGAAATTAAGCTGCTTTTAGGGTGAATTTGGCCGCTGCCAATTAAGGCAGTTAATTTTTTATGACGTTATTATTTAATTGGTAGATTTGCGGCTATATGGGTTATTCACGTTTTCTACTGTGGGCGGATTATGCACCCAATGCAGCAGATCGCTAAGCAACCAAGCGCAGGAGTTACGGCCTAGTGGCTTACGGGCAGGGAAACGACCTTCATTTTCCAATTTCCATGCTGATGTTCTGGAAATAGAGGTGATGTGCTGGCGTTCTTTTTCACGTATAAGCCGATCATAAGGTTCACCATATTCGGAAAGGATAGAGCGACGTTCTTCTGGTGTAGGAGTGCTGTATTGCATGATTATGTTACCCTCACTGTTTAATTGTTTTTGTGAGGGTATTTTACTTAACAGAAATTATTAAGAAAGAAAGCCACATTTGTTACGTATATATCACAATGATCATGTTCATCATCAAACTCATTAGTTCCCATTATTGAGCTGCTTTTAATATAACCACGTTATCATGATTAGCCGCCAATAGATCTAGCCTCTCGCACCACTGGTTTAAAGCAACTCGTTTCTCTGGTAGGTATTGGCTCTTGTTGTATATCGCCATGACGCCCGGCAAAATATGGCCTAAAAGTTGATCAACAATATGTGGGGCTACTTTCATATCATTTAATTTTGTGGAAAAAGTGCGCCTTAAATCATGCAAAGACCATTTATCTACATGGCCTAATCTTCTCCATATCTTCGTTCCATACTCAGATACTGTTTCGGTGCTTTTAAATTCCCCTAATAGGTAATCACTTTTATTATTTTGATAAACAAGGTTTTCTAAGAATGATTTCATACACTCAGGTATCGGGCGAATAATTCTTTCACCTGTCTTGCTATTTTCTTTTGGGACAGTCCATAACATAGAATTCAAATTCCATTCTGAACATTTAGATAATCTAATCTCTCTCGTCCGGTAACCAAATACAATCAAAATTTTCAATAAATTATTATAATAGGGCAGGTAGCTTCCTGATCTTATAGATTCCCATAATTGACCAAGTTCATTATCTTCTAAATAACGCTGGCCTTTAGTTTGTTTTTTTCCGACATCAGAAATAGTCAAATCATCCAATACATGGCTAATTGCATATCTTCTTACACGGCAAAATTTTAGAGCTTGTTTGCATAATTGAAGCATCCCGCCAGCAGCTACAGGAGCTTCCTTTTTCATTTTATCAAAGCATTGTAGCCAATATGTTATTTCACAGTCAGATAATGCCATTTCACCAATATAGAGATAAATATGCTTTTCTAATTGGCGAATGAGGGCATCAATATTGGCTCGATTGTCTCTGCCATAGTGTTCAATCCAATACTCAATGGCGTCTTTTACGGTGACTGGTTTTAATGATTCCTGCATCGTTAAATTAAATTGCAGCTTTGGATCTTTACCGGATGCCAACCAGTTACGGCATTTATCCCGTGTTTCACGGGCTTGCTTCAGGGGCATATCAGGGTAGCGTCCAATGGTGAGACGATTTAACTTTTTTCCATCAAGTCGGTAGGTAAAGACCCAGCTAATACCACCAACTTTAGAGGCTTTTGCACTCAATCCAGCGCCATCGGCAAAAAATTCAATCTTATTCCTTTCTTTTCCGTGTAGGGTTTTAAGTTTTTTATCACTGAGCTTGTTTAATTCGGCAGCCATGATCATTAAAGATATTTATATAATTGTTTATACATAGTGTGCTGCAAGAGAGGTAAAACGTCAATAAGCACTGGAACAATATACAGGTAGGTAAATAATTAATCATTTGATTTTAAAATAAAAACAATAATCATAGACAAACATCGAAACATTAAACTAATATATATTAGCTATATTCATTTCTGCTTTCATTCTGGTTAGTTTATGGCTATAGGCAGTATACCTGTTAGTATCAATGAACGCATTTTCATATTGATTCCGAAATGAAAGTAGTGATTATTGACATTAAACTGATTGCTTATTAAACAGGCTGGCTAACTATGGAAATTAGGGTATTTCGGCAAGAAGATTTTGAAGCCGCTATCACGCTTTGGGAGCGTTGTGATCTGATTAATCCCGGTGATGATCCGGAACTCGATATTGAGCGTAAATTAACTCATGATGCTGATTTATTTCTGGTTGCCGAAGTGGCAGGAGAAGTTGTTGGGACTGTAATGGGTGGCTACGATGGGCATCGTGGTCATGCTTATTATTTAGGTGTTCATCCCGAATTCAGAGGGAGAGGCATTGCTAATGCATTGGTTTCCCGTCTTGAGAAAAAATTATTAGCGAGAGGTTGCCCTAGTATTCTAATCATGGTTCCAGAAGAGAATGATGCCACAATTTGTATGTGTGAAAAAATGGAATATGATTATTGGGGGCAGGAACATACTGTATTTAATAAGCGTCTGATTATTGATTAAATATTGAAGGTAAATGGCTGGGAAATATTATGTTGTTCGGCCATGAACCGCCCCTTTATACAAAAAGCTCAATAATTTCCTCGCTGTTTTTTTTATCGCATGATGAAATTTGAATTTATATTTACTTTCTGCAATGAGACTTTTTGATATTAAATAATTTTCATGTTCAATTTCAGGCGTAATCACAACCTGAATTTTTCCATTGCTATCTTTGAAGAAATAATAATGATATTTAATTGGTGATTCAGGTTTTTTTATTAAAATCCGCCAGTTGATTAAAGGAAGATTGCAGACTTTATTATCCGTTATATTTTCGGGTGTCTTTTTATTTTTCTGAATTATAATATCTTTTTTTATATCATTTGTCAGATATAGCATTTGAGGTATTGCTGTTTTGATCATATCCCTTGTTGTTACAAAACTGTTTGTTACAGTAGGGATATCTAGAAAATTAATAAATGTTGGGATCATTGCCGCCACCACGCACTTTCACCATTGGTTTATATTTATTCCATGATCCGATATGATATCTACCTATTTGTAAATAATTGCACAATGGATTTATAAAACTGTATTTTTATCTGTCTTTTTTATAGGCCTCTGTATTAAGGAAGTTATTCATTCTTAACTTGCTGTTTTTGAATGATATCAATAATAAGATGTTAGAATAGTCAAAGGTAATGATTTGTAATGAAAAGATATTTTTTATTTAGCCTGTTATTTAAAAAAAGAATTATGGCGTTCAGTGGCCTGATAGGCGGTTCATTGTTATTAACTGCCTGTGCAGGAACATCAGGGTTTTCATGGTCTTCCCTGTCTCCTTTAAATTGGTTTAGTCGTACTTTGGAGGTATCTGAACAGGGCGTAGGGAAAGTCAATAAACAGACAGATATGAACTTATCTGTCATTCAGCAGGGGTTGGATAACAGATATCGCCTGCGTAGCGGTATGGAGATGAAAAATGGCCAATTTTTCAGTGTAATACAGGGAATGGAGGGAGATCAGGTCAGAATTGAATTATCGGGTCTGAATAATGGAAAGGTAGCTCATATTATCATTCTGGATGAAGGGATTAAGACCGCTTGGGGAACAAAAATAGGTACATCTTTCTCTACGCTGTATGACAAAGCTTATGGTGCCTGCCAGCGTTCCGACGACATAATAACTGTGCAGCAGGAGATTGTCTGTATTGCTCCCCAAAGCCGAAATATCAGTTATGTATTTACCGGAACATGGAATGGTTCGGAAGAGTTGCTCCCTCCAGATGATGTGCTGAAAACATGGAAAATTTCCCGCATTATCTGGAAAGCCAACTAAAAGATATATCTAATAAATTTCAAATTATTGTGGCGGCAAGGGAGTGCTGCCAATAAAGAGACCATTTGAACGATGGAGGTTATACAGGAAGTATTTTAATCAAGTCAATATTCCGGTCGACAAAATCAGCTCCAGTATGTCAGATGTTAATTCCCTCAGCCCTCAGTTAATAACCCTTTATTTTTTATAGCTTATCTCGTTTCATCATTTCTCATAAAAATTCGGTATATAAAACAGGAGATAGTTAACTATCCTGTTATAAATATTCTGGATACAGTATGGATAACTTATTGTTAAAAATAGTCGTTAAAAAATTCTTGCTGAATAGCTTGATGGGTAAGGTTTGAATGAAGCTTGTGGTCGAGTTACTGAGTAATTCTGATAAAAATTTACTTCAACACTGGGAATGTGTGGGAGCAACTTTGAGAAATGGGTGCCAATAATGTTTGTTGCATCCAGTAAACGAGTATTACCCGGATTTGGGCTGAGTCTGGGTTGTAGCCTGCTTTATACTTGCCTGATCCTGCTACTACCGCTAAGCGCATTGGTCATACAGCTTTCCAGCATGACATGGGAACAATATTGGCAGGTCATTGCGAATCCACAGGTTGTCGCAGCTTATCAGGTAACTTTATTGGCAGCGGCTGTCGCTAGCTTATTCAATATGTTTTTTGGAATGCTAATGGCGTGGATACTTACCCGCTATCGTTTTCCGGGGCGCTACTTGCTTGACGGATTAATGGATTTACCATTTGCATTGCCGACAGCAGTCGCAGGGCTAACTCTAGCAACTCTATTTTCTACAACCGGATGGTATGGCTCTTGGCTTGCTCATTTTGATATTAAAGTCGCCAATACTTGGCTGGGAATTGCGGTTGCAATGGCATTTACCAGCCTGCCTTTTGTTGTTCGTACCGTTCAGCCAGTACTCGAAGAATTAGGGCCTGAATATGAAGAAGCAGCTCAGACATTAGGGGCGAATCGCTGGCAGACTTTTCGGCGGGTTATTTTGCAAGAAGTCTCTCCTGCATTGATAGCAGGCACAGTGCTCTCTTTTACTCGTAGTCTGGGAGAATTCGGCGCAGTTATTTTTATTGCGGGTAATATTGCGTGGCAAACCGAAGTGGCTTCCCTGATGATTTTCGTCCGGTTGCAGGAGTTTGATTATCCCGCGGCCAGCGCAATTGCTTCAGTTATTCTTGCGGTATCACTGTTATTGCTGTTTAGCGTTAACTTATTACAAAGTCGCTTTGGTAAGCGGATCGGGGGACGTTAGTGGCTGATTTCTCTGAATACACGCAGATGATGCGCCCCTCAATAAACTGGGGAAAATGGTTCCTGATTGGGGCGGGAGTGGTTATTTCCATCCTGTTTCTGGTCATTCCGATAGCGTGGATTTTTCTGACTGCTTTTTCACAGGGAATCGATATTCTTACCCAGAATCTTATTGATCCCGATATGCTCCATGCTATTTGGCTAACCGTGCTGATCGCACTTATTACTGTTCCTATTAATCTGATTTTTGGCGTAGTCACTGCATGGCTGGTAACCCGCTTCCAATTTCCCGGCAGACAATTGTTGCTGACATTAATTGATATTCCATTCGCCGTTTCACCTGTTGTGGCTGGGTTGCTTTACCTGCTGTTTTACGGTGTTAACGGCTGGATGGGAGAATGGCTGGGAAACTATGACATCCAGTTAATGTTTTCATGGCCGGGTATGGTTCTGGTCACGGTATTTGTTACATGCCCATTCGTTGTCCGTGAATTGGTGCCGGTAATGCTGAGTCAGGGCAGTCAGGAGGATGAAGCGGCAATATTATTAGGTGCTTCTGGCTGGCAAATGTTCTGGCGTGTGACATTACCGAATATTCGTTGGGCATTGCTGTATGGCATTGTTTTAACTAATGCCCGGGCAATTGGTGAATTTGGTGCGGTATCTGTGGTATCCGGCGCAATCAGAGGGGAAACATACACTTTACCTTTGCAGGTTGAACTGCTTTACCAGGATTACAACACTGTTGGTGCATTTGTGGCGGCGGCTTTATTGGCAGTGATGGCGATTATTACCCTGATTGTCAAAAGTGCTTTGCAGTGGCGTTTGAGTTATTTGAATCGCCAGTAAATAAAGGTCGGGAGCAGGATATGAGTATTGAAATCAGCAAAATCAGTAAATCTTTTGGTCGTGTTCAGATACTGAATGATATATCACTGAATATTGAATCTGGTGAAATGGTTGCTTTGCTTGGCCCATCCGGTTCCGGCAAGACGACTTTACTGAGGATTATTGCCGGACTTGAACAGCACAGTGCGGGGCAACTTAAGTTTCATGATAAGGATGTCAGTCAGGTACATGCAAAAGATCGGCAAGTTGGTTTTGTTTTTCAGCATTATGCTCTGTTTCGTCATATGAGCGTGTTTGATAACGTTGCTTTTGGTTTAACTGTACTTCCTCGGCGTCAGCGGCCTGAGCGAGAGGCACTGCGCCGCAAGGTAATGTCGTTACTTGATATGGTGCAATTATCTCACCTTGCAGATCGCTATCCGTCACAGCTTTCTGGTGGACAGAAACAGCGGGTAGCATTGGCAAGGGCACTCGCTGTTGAGCCTCAGATCCTCTTACTGGATGAGCCATTTGGTGCTCTGGATGCGCAGGTTCGAATGGAATTACGCCGTTGGTTACGCCAGCTTCATGAAGAATTGCAATTTACCAGTGTTTTTGTCACACATGATCAGGAAGAGGCAATGGAAGTTGCTGATCGGATTGTAGTGATGAATCAAGGTGCTATCGAGCAGGTTGGCACGCCACAGCAGGTATGGAAAGAGCCGGAAAGCCGTTTTGTGATGGAATTCATGGGCGAAGTGAATCAGTTACATGGTGAGATTAAAGGCTCTCAGTTGTGGGTTGGCGGAAAAACTTTTCCATTGGAAGTGGCACCATTGCATCAGGGAAGTGTTGATGTATTCCTGCGACCGTGGGATATGAACCTCAGTAAACAACAAACATCATCCTGCCCTTTGCCTGTTAAAGTGACGGAAGTTAATCCACGGGGGCATTTTTCACTGTTGTCTGTCCAGCCTGTTGGTTGGGGAGACGAGAGTTTATCGGTTATCTGGTCGGATAGTTCATCAATTCCAGTTCGTGGCAGCCAGTATTTCATGGGAGGCAAAGGTGCCCATCTGTATGAAGGGGATTCACCATTAAAAGTATTAAAACTCGCTGAATCTGCTTAATTTTTCATTATTCTCTTAACCCTTGGGTTTCCCCTGTTTTCTATAAGAAAACAGGGGTTTTTTATTTAGAGCTTGCGACAGTTTTCTGAATACGATTATTCTGTTGCCTATTCTCATATGTGATTCAGGTAATGCAGTGGCAAGCTTAGAAAATTTTATCGGTAATACTCCGTTGGTGAAATTACAACGAGTTACTGAAAGTATTGATGCAGAAATTTGGGTGAAACTTGAGGGCAACAATCCTGCTGGCTCTGTAAAAGACAGGGCCGCTCTCTCAATGATCCAACAAGCCGAACTACGGGGAGAAATTTCACCGGGGGATGTCCTGATTGAAGCCACAAGTGGTAATACGGGCATTGCATTGGCGATGATTGCAGCAGTAAAAGGTTACCGGCTTAAGCTACTGATGCCTGAAAATATGAGCCTTGAGCGTCAGGCATCAATGCGGGCTTATGGTGCTGAATTAATTTTGGTCAGTAAAGAATTGGGAATGGAAGGTGCCAGAGATTTAGCACAGCAAATGGAGCTGAATGGCGAAGGAAAGGTGCTTGATCAATTTAATAATACAGATAATTCGCTGGCACACTTCAAGACAACAGGGCCGGAAATTTGGCAGCAAACGCAAGGGCGTATCACCCATTTTGTCTCCAGTATGGGCACAACCGGCACTATTACCGGAGTGAGCCGTTACCTGAAATTTCAGTCAGATAATATACAAACCATAGGATTACAGCCGGCAGAAAACAGCCATATTCCCGGTATTCGGCGCTGGTCACCAGCATATATGCCCGGAATTTATCAGAAAGATCTGGTGGATCAAATACTGGATATTACCCAGAATGAGGCGGAAACGATGATGCGGTTGTTGGCACAGAAAGAGGGTATTTTCTGTGGGGTGAGCTCTGGCGGAGCTGTTTCTGGAGCGCTGCGTATCGCAGCTGAAAATCCGGGAGCCGTTATTGGGGTAATTATTTGTGATCGCGGCGATAGATATTTATCTACAGGTGTTTTTAATTAACTTTTTTATTTACTGAATCTAACTTAGTGAGTAAAGGTTATGTCGTTATTTTCAATACCGATGCCAGATTGATAATTTTGCGTCTTTGGCATTGGCAAAGTCTGCCGGATTGACATTGTTTGGCAAATGGGAAATGGTTTCTCCTGATTCAATTAGTTAATAAAGAAATCGCCTCTGTTTTATCGGGTTAAATGATAAAACAGAGGCGACCCACAACAGCTTACCAGTGATGTATTCAGCTACTTCTTAATTCGCATGATAACCGATTCACCAACGACCACTGATCCACTGACTTTAGATAATTCTTTGATTTCATCCATGTTAGAGATAACAACAGGAGTTAAGGTTGACTTGGCTCTTTCTTCCAGAAACGCTAAATCAAACTCTAAAACCAAATCACCTTTCTGTACTCGCTGGCCCTCTTCGGCAATCCGTTTAAAGCCTTCACCTTTCAGTTCAACGGTATCAATACCGAAGTGAACGAAAAGCTCTATCCCGTTATCAGATTCGATGGAAAAAGCGTGATTAGTTTCGAAGATTTTACCAATGGTGCCATCAACAGGGGAGACAATCTTATTACCTGTAGGTTTGATAGCGATACCATCACCTACAATTTTTTCCGCAAAAACAACATCCGGAACATCTTCGATATTAACTATCTCACCTGATAATGGAGCGATAATTTCAATACTGCCGCTGTTCTTTTTATCATCTGAAACTAATGATTTCAGTTTATCAAGCAGACCCATAAATCTTCTCCTAATTGTTTTAATGGGACCGTGTACTGGCTAAGGTGCTGTCTTGGTCAATTGACTTAGCAGAGAGTTTTTTCTCTGATAAAAGTATCAACCAATTCCATCAACTCCTGTGCAGTTGGCTGAGTTAAAGCTTGTTCTGCTAGCGCTTTTGCATCACCGTAATTCGCATTACGAATGATTTTCTTGATGCCTGGAATGGATATTGCACTCATACTGAATTCATCCAGTCCCATGCCCAGAAGCAATAGTGTAGCACGCTCATCTCCAGCCAGCTCACCGCACATGCCCGTCCATTTACCCTCTGCGTGTGAGGCGTCAATCACCTGTTTGATCAGATTCAACACTGCTGGCGACATTGGATTATAGAGATGAGAAATCAGCTCATTACCACGGTCTACCGCAAGAGTATACTGAGTTAGATCGTTTGTCCCAATACTAAAAAAGTCAACTTCTTTTGCAAGATGTTTAGCAATGGTTGCAGCAGCAGGCGTTTCTACCATGATGCCGACTTCAATCGATTCATCGAACGCTTTATTTTCGTTACGTAGCTGATCTTTAAGCATCAATAGTTCTGCTTTCAGTTCCCGAATTTCTTCAACAGAAATGATCATTGGGAACATGATGCGAAGTTTACCGAATGCAGAGGCTCGGAGAATAGCACGTAACTGAGAATGTAATATTTCTTTGCGATCCAGGCAAATACGGATTGCACGCCAGCCAAGGAACGGGTTCTCTTCTTTGGGCAGATTCATATAAGGCAGTTCTTTATCACCGCCGATATCCATAGTACGGATAATAACAGCCTGATTACCAACGGATTCGGCAACAGCCTTATAGGCTTCAAACTGTTCTTCTTCAGTTGGCAGAGAATCGCGATCCATAAACAGGAACTCGGTACGGTACAAGCCGACGCCTTCTGCCCCATTACGTTCTGCGCCCGCAATATCACGGACTGTGCCGATATTGGCGCAGACTTCTACCTGATGACCATCCAGCGTAATGGCTGGTAAATCCTTCAGTTTTGCTAATTCGGTTTTTTCTGACAGATATTCGTTTTTGATTTTTTTGAGTTGTTCAATTTCAGTGTCAGATGGATCTATATAGATATGATTATTAACAGCATCCAGAATAAGGTAGCTGCCATTTTTAATCTGAGTTGTTGCGTTGGTTGTCCCGACAATGGCAGGCAGTTCCAGAGAACGTGCCATAATTGAAGTGTGAGATGTCCGGCCACCTAAATCTGTAATGAACCCCAGTACTTTATCCAGATTGAGCTGTGCGGTTTCTGAAGGTGTCAGGTCATTTGCAACCAGAATAACTTCTTCTGCAATGGAGCCTAAGTCAATAATCGGCATACCCAGAATATTTTTCAGCAGGCGCTTACCAATATCACGAACATCAGCGGCACGCTCTTTTAAATACTCATCATCCAGCTCTTCCAGTGCCTTAGCCTGATCTTCGATAACAGAGTGTACGGCGGCATCTGCTGTAGCCAGATTTTTCTTTATCAGCGTAATAATTTCCTGTTCCAGCTCTTCATCTTCCAGCAACATGATGTGGCCTTCGAAGATTTCGGCTTTTTCTGCACCCAGATTTTTTTCAGCTGTATCTTTGATGACTTCTAACTGAGCAGAGGCTTTATCCCGGCCTTGTTTAAAGCGTGAGATCTCTTGTTCGACCTGTTCAGGAGTGATTTTTTTATGATTGATAATGATGGGGTCTTCTTTCAGCAATAATGCCTTACCGAAAGCAATACCTGGTGATACTAAGATGCCTGAAATCATACTATATGACCTTAACTGCGGGTGATTATATTTCATTGCGCCTTCAGAGGCAGGCTCTAAATATCCCCAGATTTTGTATTCCGGGGATGGTACTGGATGAAATAGACTGGCTTTGTATACTCGGTGTATTTCAAGTTGGTTCTTTTTTGGCTGTACTTACTATAGACACCGTTTTATAAGAATACGGTGCTCTATACTCCAAAGATTAGCTCCCTTGCCATCGTGATGCCACTTGAAATCCATTGAGTATGAGTGAGTGACTATTCCAGTTCACCCATCAGTTTCACTAAATGTTCAACAGCTTGTTGTTCATCTTCACCTTCAGCAGAGATTGTAACAACAGTTCCTTGAGTCAGTCCCAGCGTTTGCAATTTAAACAGACTTTTCGCACTGGCTGATTTGCCGCCAGAAGTAAGAGTAATATCGGAAGAAAAACCCTTCGCTTCTTTAACAAATTGTGCAGCAGGGCGAGTGTGCAGGCCATTTGGTGCAGTAATAGTAACTTCTTGCTGGAACATAGTATTTCCTCAATAACTTAAATTTTTGTTGGTAAGCCAAGAGAATACTAAAACTAGTTTAGCTGGATTAATCCTGACTTGTACAACCGTTAAATGAATAATGATATATGCCTTTACTCTTTCAGGTCGTTTTTTAGCAGCTTTATACATTTGCAGCTTTGATACAGCACGAAATCCATAGGTATAAAATGCATGAAATCATTATCAAAAAATTAACATATTTGATGCCACTCTATTGTTGACTGGATGTTAATACACACTAACCCAATATGAGTTGAACCAAACAAGATTCTTTATGGCAGTCTTACGATTAATTTCGTGCATCAAAATAATTACTGGTTAAATACTAAAGCTGCCTGAATAAATCATCTAAGAAAGTTTTAAACTTTGATCTGATGCACAAAAAAGCACCCTTGAGGTGCTTTTTTGTCAATAAAGTTGAAAAAGGAATGAGGTGAAGATTTAATCGTTGGCTAAATCGGCAAACAGTGCAGTGCTCAGGTAACGTTCAGCAGAAGAAGGCAGAATGACAACAATATTCTTATCCTTGTACTCGTCTTCCTGTGAGAGTTTAATGGCCGCAGCAACCGCAGCACCTGAAGAAATGCCAGAAAGAATTCCTTCTTTTTCAGTGATTTCGCGAGCTGTTTTAATGGCTTCTTCGTTACTGATTTTAAATACACGGTCAACTAATGTTAAATCCAAGTTATCAGGGATGAAACCTGCACCAATCCCCTGAATTTTGTGTGGGCCTGGTTTCAGTTCTTCACCTGCCAGTTTTTGGCTGATTACGGGTGAATCTTCAGGCTCGACAGCAACAATTTTTACTTGCTTACCTTGTGTATTCTTCAGATAGCGGGCAACACCGGTAATAGTGCCTCCTGTACCTACACCAGCGACAAAAACATCAACATTTCCATCGGTATCTTCCCAAATTTCTGGCCCTGTCGTTTTTTCGTGGATTTCAGGGTTTGCTGGGTTACTAAATTGCTGTAGCAGGACATATCGTTCAGGCGCACTGTCACGGATTTCATTCGCTTTATCAATAGCACCTTTCATGCCCTTAGCGCCTTCGGTCAGCACTAATTTTGCTCCCAACGCTTTTAGCAGCTTACGGCGTTCTAAGCTCATGGTTTCCGGCATTGTTAGTGTCAATTTATAGCCACGGGCCGCAGCGACATAAGCAAGAGCAATTCCCGTATTACCACTGGTCGGCTCGATAAGCTCTTTATCCTTTGTCAAAATGCCACGTTTTTCTGCATCCCAAATCATGTTGGCACCGATACGGCATTTCACACTGAAACTCGGATTACGAGACTCTATTTTGGCCAGAATGCGACCATTTCCGAAATTTTTCAGGCGTACCAGTGGAGTGTGACCGATGGTCAACGAATTATCTTCATAAATTTTGCTCATTGTCCGATTGCCCTTAAGATGCTCATGAGTTGTGATTAATTAACCATACGCGAACAGCTTATGAATGGAAATAAAGTTTCAGTCTATTCTTATTATATAAAAGAATATTTAACGATTTCTGATAGCATGCTGAGCACGGTAACGATCAACCCACATAGCTGTAGCACCACAAACGGCAACAGGCATAATGAACAAATTGATGACTGGGATCATCGTTAATATACTTACTGTTGCTCCAAATTGCAGGTTGTCAATTTTGTCCTGTCGCAGGGTATTACGCATACCTATAAAACTGACCTTGTGGTTATCAAAAGGGTAATCGCAATATTGGATAGCCAGCATCCAGGCACTGAAAATAAACCAGAGAACGGGGGCTATAGTTTGCCCAATACCCGGAATAAAATACAATAATAATAGAGCGATAGCGCGAGGGAGGTAGTAGAGGATTTTGACTATCTCACGTTTCAGAATACGGGGAACATCTTTCAGTAAATCAAAAATGTCTGTATCGGGTGCAGGAATGCCAGTCAATTGCGCTTCCAGTTTTTCTGCTAATAATCCGTTAAAGGGCGATGCAATAAAATTTGCCAGTGTGCTGAAAAAATAGGTAAAAATAAGTAAAACAGAAATAACAGCAAGCGGCCATATTAAATAGCTGAGCCATTGCATCCAGTCCGGTACTTTATCTAGCGCCCACTGTATCCAACCATCCATTTTCTGATATAGCCACCAGAAAGCACCACCAATTAATAAGATATTAGCCAGTAAAGGCAATAAAACGAATCTTTTGATGCCCGGGCGGGTTACCAGATGCCAACCTTGTACAATATAATGAAAACCGCCTAGATGTTTTGGCAATTTTGTCGAATTCGTCATATTTTCTTATTCTCTCCTGAGTGATTGAGACGGTATGATATAGGCAGGATTTTCCACTGACCAGTGGTTTTATGTGTAAAAAACACTCGAAAAAACAGGGGATATCTCTCTTTATGATAAGAAAAGTACGCAGAGGCTTGCACTTGTGCTATTTGACAAATACTCTTATCTAAAGAATATTCAGCCGTGGTGGCAATTAATTTAAACAACAGAGATAGCAATGATGCAGGATTTGCGTCTGATATTAATCGTTGTTGGTGCGATAGCCATAATAGCTTTGCTATTACATGGGTTGTGGACCAGCCGTAAAGAGCGTTCGTCACTCTTTCGTGATCGCCCAGTGAAACGTCGTAAACAGGAGCGTGAGAAAGAGTCAGAGGATAATGATGGCGATGAGCTATTTAATAATCCGTCAAATTCACCAGTTCATGAATCAGCGAAATCTCGCCATGAACATCGTGAAGAGCCGGTTATTGAGCGTAATGCACCTGATTTGTCAGAAGTAACATCGGATAATGGAATCGATCCTTTACTCTCAAAACAACAACCTGAAGCACCAGTGGCAAAAGAGAATGCCATTAATGAAAGCCAGAAAGAATCGCAGCTTGGCCTGTTTGAATCTGCTGAGCAAAATGGTGCGGAAGGTAAGGAAGCGGAGGCTGTCAGCGAGCAGTCTGAGTTGGAAAATGCCGCGAAAACAGAAGCTGAGCAAGCTAAAAAAGAGACTGTGTTGGTACTGCATGTAGCAGCTCATCATGGTCAGGAGCTGAATGGCGAAGTGTTGCTTCAGAGTATTTTACAGTCCGGTTTCCGTTTTGGGGATATGAATATTTTCCACCGCCACCTTAACCCATCGGGTAGTGGTGCAGTACTGTTCAGTCTGGCTAATATGGTTAAGCCGGGGTCATTTGATCCAGAACGTATGACTGATTTCAGCACTCCGGGGATCTCCATGTTTATGCTCGTTCCTTCATATGGTGATTCTAATCAGAATTTTAAACTGATGTTGCAGGCAGCACAGCGTATTGCTTCTGATGTAGGAGGAGTGGTGTTAGATGCCGAGCGTAAGATATTAACACCGCAAATGATTGAGAATTATAAGGCACGTATTCGCAATACACTCAGTGCTCAGGAATAAATTTTCTTTTTAGTATTAAGCCCCCGCTCAGTCGGGGGTTTTTCATCTCTGGTGAGAAGTCATGAAAAATATTATTCAAAAAATTAACGAACTAAGAACAACATTGCGTCATCATGAGTATTTGTACCATGTTATGGATGCACCAGAGATCCCGGATGCGGAATATGACCGCTTGATGCGGGAACTAAAATCACTGGAAGAACAGCACCCGGAACTTATTACCGCAGATTCTCCTACCCAGCGGGTCGGGGCAGCACCATTAACTGCATTTGAGCAGGTGCGTCATGAAATCCCAATGTTATCTCTGGATAACGTATTTGATCAAGAAAGCTATTTGGCGTTTGATAAACGTGTTCGTGATCGTCTGAAAGACAGTCGTGAACTGGTATTTTGCTGTGAACTCAAACTTGATGGTCTGGCTGTTAGCTTGTTGTATGAAAACGGCGAGTTAGTGCGGGCAGCTACCCGTGGTGATGGTACTACGGGAGAAAATATAACCGCTAATGTTCGTACGATCCGGGCAATTCCTCTGCGTTTGAAAGGAGACAATATTCCAGATCGTGTCGAGATCCGTGGTGAAGTCTTTATGAAGCAGGCAGGTTTTGAAAAACTCAACGAAGAAGCCCGTCGGACAGGTAATAAAGTATTTGCCAATCCTCGCAATGCCGCAGCCGGATCATTGCGCCAACTTGATCCAAGGATTACAGCCAAGCGACCACTGACTTTTTATTGTTATGGTGTTGGCGTTATTGAAGGCGGAGATTCGGAAAACGGGCAGCTGCCAGCAAGCCATTACGGGCGCCTGATGCAATTCAGGCAGTGGGGGCTTCCGGTCAGTGACAAAGTGAAATTATGTCAGGGAACCCAGCAGGTATTGGATTTTTACCGTGAGATAGAGCAACAGCGCCCTGAGCTGGGTTTTGATATTGACGGTGTTGTTATCAAAGTTGACTCCCTTGAATTGCAGGAAGCATTAGGATTTGTAGCCAGAGCACCTCGCTGGGCGACAGCATTCAAGTTTCCGGCACAAGAACAAATAACCATCGTGCGGGATGTTGAATTTCAGGTAGGGCGTACGGGGGCTATTACACCGGTTGCACGTCTGGAGCCGGTACAGGTTGCAGGTGTAATCGTTAGTAATGCCACTTTGCATAATGCAGATGAAATTGAGCGTCTGGGATTACGTATAGGCGATACTGTTGTTATCCGCCGTGCAGGTGATGTTATTCCACAGGTTGTCGGTGTCATTCAGGAAAAAAGGCCAACAGAGAGCCAGGAAGTTGTTTTCCCGGAGCATTGCCCTGTTTGTGGCTCTGATATTGAACGTGTTGAAGGGGAAGCGGTAGCACGTTGTACCGGTGGATTATTCTGTGGTGCACAGCGTAAAGAAGCATTAAGGCATTTCGTTTCCCGTCGTGCAATGGATGTGGATGGAATGGGAGAAAAAATTATTGAGCAGCTGGTTGATAAGGAATATGTAAAAACTCCGGCTGATCTATTCCGTCTTACCGCAGGGAAATTAACGGGTCTTGAGCGTATGGGACCAAAATCCGCTCAGAACGTGGTGAATGCGCTGGAAAAATCCAAGAAAACAACCTTTGCCCGTTTTATTTATTCACTGGGAATTCGCGAGGTCGGAGAGGCGACGGCTGCTAATTTAGTTACTCATTTCGGTACACTGGAAAAATTGCGTGTAGCAGATACGCAAGCTTTGATTGCTGTTCAGGATGTGGGAGAAATTGTTGCCAGTCATGTGGTTAATTTCTTCAATGAACCACATAATCAGGCAGTCATTGATGATCTCGTCAATAATATTGGTATCCACTGGGAATCGGTAGAAATACCACAAGCCGCAGATATTGATAGCCCATTTGCTGGTAAGACTGTGGTGTTGACCGGATCACTAAGTCGTTTATCCAGGGATGAGGCTAAAGACAAATTGGCTGCTTTGGGAGCTAAAGTTACAGGCAGTGTTTCCAAAAAAACCGATCTGGTGATTGCTGGTGAAGCAGCTGGCTCCAAATTAGCGAAAGCCACAGAGTTGGGGATAGCTGTTATTGATGAAGAAGAAATGCTCCGTCTTTTAGGTGAGTAACAAGTAGGGACGTAATCTTCAGAAAGGCGCTATTTGAGGTTTCCGTAGCGCCTATAATTTGCATGCATGATAGCCATGTTTTGGTTAAAAATGTGATCCGGTTTGCTAAATTTAGGTTTTGTTGCCTCTTACATAATGAATTAATGTGATAATTGTCACGATTTATTATCGTGTATTACGAAATGCGGTTATAAATTTGCACCTCGTCAGATTTGGAGTTCCTTTTATGTCTCATATTTTTCATTTTGTCCTCGCTTTAGTGCTCATTGGTGGCCTGGCGATTTTGGCGAGTAATAACCGGAAGGATATAAGGGTCCGGTATATTATTCAGTTACTTGTTATTGAACTTGTTCTGGCGTGGTTCTTCCTGAATTCGAATGCCGGACTAGGGATCGTCAAAGGATTTGACAACCTGTTTGTTCACTTGTTGTCTTATGCCGCAGAAGGTACTAACTTTGTTTTCGGTGGTATGATTGACGCAAAACTGGCGTTTTTCTTCCTGAACGTACTTTGTCCTATCATCTTTATTTCCGCCCTGATTGGTATTCTGCAGCACATTAAAATTCTGCCGATTGTCATTCGTGCTATTGGTACAGTGCTCTCCAAAGTGAATGGTATGGGGAAACTGGAATCTTTCAATGCAGTCAGTTCATTGATTCTGGGCCAGTCAGAGAATTTCATCGCTTATAAAGATGTATTGGACAAAATGTCTGAACGCCGGATGTACACCATGGCAGCAACCGCGATGTCTACAGTATCTATGTCCATCGTGGGTGCTTATATGACGATGCTGGATGCAAAATATGTGGTTGCAGCTCTAATACTTAATATGTTCAGCACCTTTATCGTTCTGTCTCTCATCAACCCTTACTCTGTTAAAAGTGAAGGGGATATTCATATGAGCAACTTGCATGAAGGGCAAAGTTTCTTTGAAATGCTCGGTGAATATATTCTGGCGGGTTTCAAAGTAGCATTGATCGTATCGGCCATGCTGATTGGTTTTATTGCTCTGATTGCGGCTATCAATGCTGTCTTTGATATTATCTTTGGCATTACCTTTCAGCAATGTTTGGGTTATGTTTTTTATCCGTTTGCCTGGATCATTGGTATTCCTAGTGATGAAGCACTGAAAGTAGGTAGCATCATGGCGACTAAGCTGGTTTCTAATGAATTTGTTGCTATGCAGGGTTTACAGGAAATTGCCGGGCAATTGAGTGAGCGTTCAAAAGGAATTCTGTCGGTATTTTTGGTTTCTTTTGCCAATTTTTCCTCTATCGGCATTGTTGCCGGAGCTATCAAGGGATTGAATGAAAAACAGGGAAATACTGTTGCACGTTTTGGTCTGAAACTGTTGTTT
The DNA here is from genome assembly GCF_963876495.1 of Xenorhabdus sp. KJ12.1. NCBI lineage: Bacteria > Pseudomonadati > Pseudomonadota > Gammaproteobacteria > Enterobacterales > Morganellaceae > Xenorhabdus > Xenorhabdus sp. KJ12.1. Next base: position 10,516 of record NZ_CAWNQH010000059.1, on the reverse strand, counting down.
GGTTCAACATTGGTGAGTTTCCTGTCCGCAGCCATTACCGGACTGATAATGAGTTTTTAAATTCACAGTAACCTGTGTTTCAGAATGAAAATGGCATCTTACAGGTGCCATTTTTTTACATAAAGAAAAGGATTAAAGAATGAATAAAGAAAATCTACTGGAAATTGCTAATACAGTAATGCCATTTGGAAAATATAAAGGAAGAATGTTAATTGACCTTCCGGAAGAATATCTGCTTTGGTTTGCCCGTAAGGGAGAATTTCCACAAGGCAAGCTGGGGGCACTAATGGAAATGACCCTTGCAATTAAGATTGAAGGGCTGGATTCACTGGTAAAACCATTGAAAAAATCCTAATTAACCGTAAGTTGGATCAAGTGGCGCTATCGGTGATGAAATATCGATTAGTGCACCACTTTTATATAAATCTATACGAACATTTATGATGTATGTTTAAGTATGCTCTTAAATTTGAGAGCTAATACCATTGATAGAGTTATACAGTTTGTTAATAAGCCAAAAACAAGCCCATACCAAAAGCCAATAAAGCCCATTTTCTCTGTAATCAGGTCTGTTAACCCTAATGTAAAAGCCAAAGGTACGCCAATAAACCAATAACCGAAAAGAGGAACATAGAAAACTATTTTTGTCTCATGAAACCCACGTAAAATCCCTGATAATATGGAGTGTATAGAATCAAATAGTTGAAATAAGAATAAAAAGACGATTACTCCGAGAGCTATATTTATTACAAGAATATCTCTTGTATATAAACTGATAATATGTTCAGCATAAAGAAAAAATATAATTCCTAGCATAAGAGTAATCAATGTAGTAGATATTAAAGAGAGTAAACTAAATCTTAGTGTTGATGAATAATCTTTCTTAGCACTCAAGTAGCTTATTTTTACTGTTGTAACAGCAGAAAATCCACCGCTAATAGTTATTATCATGGATGATATTATAATTATAATATTATTAGCTGCAATATATACAGTACCTAAAGTTGCAATGCCAAGTGAAATGGCATCAATAAATATAACTTCAACAAAGAGTGCTAATCCACTTGGGATACCGATCAAAAACAATCTTTTTAATCCTGAGTTGAATTTTAGAGATAATTTAAATCTGTATTTTTCATATTCTTTTTTCCGTAAAAAATAGATAATCAGCAAAATAGCACTGAGAGCGTTGATAATTGCAGTTGTGATCCCTGCTCCTACTCCGCCCATTTCTGGTACGCCAAATTTACCAAAAACGAAAATGTAGTTTAAAGGTATATTGACTATAAGAGCAAAAATAGAGATATACATCGCAACTTTGGTGTTTTCAAGTGCTTGCAACAAAGAACGAAAAACATTGAATATCATCACACCCGGTACACCAAATGCCATAGCTGTAATATAACCTTTTGTGATGTGTACAACATCTTCATCAATACCAATAAGCGATAAAAGTTGAACCGCTAATAATAAGAAGACAACAATAGGAATAGATAAAATCAATGCGGCAGATATGTAGTTATTAACACACTCTTTAATGCCTTCGATATCATTATTTGCCCGAAGTTTAGCAACATCAGCTGATAGCATCAGAATAACGCCAAAACCCAATACAAAGATGGGGAACCAAATACTACTTCCCAGCGATACGGCAGCAAGCGCATTTGTTGAATAGTGGCCTGATACGATAACATCCACGGCGCTCATTGCTATTCTGGTAAGCTGCGTTACTATGATCGGTGTTGATAGTAAAAAAAGATACTTGATATCGTTCAATAAGGCTGTTTTTTGCATGATAGTCCCTGTGAAAATATTATTTTTTCAATTATCCTGTATTAATTTCAACATAATAGAATGATTGTAGAAGTAGCTACAGTATTTTATTTTTTAAGAAACTTATTACTGAGTAGCATAGATGAAGAGTAGAATATGTTATTAGTACTGAAATTTTTTAGCTTAATTGGAACTAAAACTAATTATAATCATCAAATAAAAATTAATGCAACATATTGCTAACACTTTATTCGTAAAATGTCACTTTCATTAGGTTTTGAGAGTACGGCTACTTTAGGTATTCTATTAATCATTTGATATGTAGGGGATTAATTATTTTATTCTATGTTAATGACAGACAGGTTTTTGTTGTAAGGGTAGTATTTTAACTTTTGTGATTGTATTTTCAGGTGATAACTATTTTTCATTATCAAAATAATTTCTATTTCTTTAATGTGTTTTATGGTTTTCTTATATTGAATATGATGTTTTTTATTTTATTGGGTTTATACTAAATTATTTTAAGGTGGTAATATGAATATTGATAATAATATAGTTTTATCTGAGAAAAAAGAAGAGTCGTCACCTATTATTGTATCTATACCTGATGGTGCTGATGTTATTGTTGGGCAACATATATATCTAGTTGTAACAGTGAAATCACCACAGGTTAAATCTATTAAAAGTATCACAATAGATGTTCCAAATAATAATATAGTGGTAAAAAAGGAAGAGGATTGGAAACTCATTGATGATACTTCTGGAAAAGCGATGTTTATGTTGGAGATTGATGATAAATTATCATCAAATACTTCAATTAGCTATACGGTTCATGCTTATACGGATAAGAATGTTGATGTAGAGGGAATTGCACCTTTGATAGTAAATTATACAACAAAAAAAGTGAATGAATGGGGGAACTCTATTTCATTATCACCAAATATGATTCTTATTCAATTACAACAAAAAAGTAATCCTATTGATGATCCAAATAGTAAATATATTACTTATTCAGGAAAGCTTTTCGATGAGGATAAGAATCCATTAAGAAATATGCAATTAGCAGTATTGTCTGCCTCATTTGGGAGGCCATTATTTGATGTGAGTATTACAACAGATCCAGTTGATGGTGAAACTCCTGGTCTTATAGATATTAAATCTATAGACAATCGTGATGATTTTTTCATTATTAATAGTGATGGAAATGGTAATGTGAGATTTCGAGTTTATCCAAAAGAACATCATAGTGTAATACTAGAGCTAAATACTCAAATATTGGGTATGGGCTATGAAATTCCTCTTCAAACTACATATATTATTGCAGGGGATATTTCCTCTCCAAAACTTTCTGCACCAAGAGTTATTGGAATGTTAGCTGGAGGAGTGATTAAAAAAGAAAAAGAAGATAAAAAGTTCAGAGTATATATTCCTAACTATTTAAATTCTAGCTCAAGAGATGCTGTTATATTTTTAATTAAAGATGAAAATAATAATAATATCACACTGGGATCAACAATTATAGGGGAAGTTAATCTTTCTGGTTATAGTTTTCAGTTATCATATGGAAAAGTACCATTTAATAAAAAGCTTGGGTTTTATTATATAGTTTTAAATATAGCTGCAGATTATGCGTATTCCAAGAAATTAAACGTTATCTTTGAAGATGATTCAGGATCTGGAACTAATCCCAATAATGGCGGCAACACAGGAAATGGAAATCACTGCGACAACGGTCTCTATAATAAAGTCGATGTAGACTCAAATTATGAAGACGGAAAATTCAGCTTAAAAATAAAAAGCATCACACTGATTTAATGTTTTTAAAACACCTGAGCATCAAAAGAAAAGCAGGGCGATTTTTCTATACACGACCATAAGAAAAAATCCCTGAAAACTTGCGTCTTCAGGGATTCAGAATTTTGGTGGAGCTAAGCGGGATCGAACCGCTGACCTCTTGCATGCCATGCAAGCGCTCTCCCAGCTGAGCTATAGCCCCACAAATGTGGCGTTCCGAATCAAGATATTTTTGGTGGAGCTAAGCGGGATCGAACCGCTGACCTCTTGCATGCCATGCAAGCGCTCTCCCAGCTGAGCTATAGCCCCAAATCAAAATCCTGTGGAACGGAGCGCATCATATGAAACCCAGAGAATTCTGTCAACGAATTCATTAGTATTCTATGTATAAGCGCTGAAAAAGCCATCAATACTAGGTGTGAGAATAAAAAAATAAAGGCACAACAATAAACTGAGTGCCTTTACACTTACGTTAGCCTGTTTCTAATGCTGATTATTGAGCTTCACGCTGTGCAATATAAGCCAGTGCTTTATCAATACGACTCAATGAACGAGCCTGATTGATGGCGTGAATGGTCACATCAACACTTGGTGATTGGCCTGCGCCGGTAACAGCAACACGCAGTGGCATACCTACTTTACCCATTCCAACTTCCAGCTCGTCAGCCGTTGCCTGAATAGCGTGATGAATATTTTCAGGTGTCCATTCGGTAATGGCTGCCAGTTTAGTGCGTACAACTTCTAATGGCTGACGCGCAACCGGACGCAGATGTTTTTTCGCGGCATCAGCATCGAACTCTGCAAACTCTTCATAGAAATAACGACCAGCGCTGGCCATTTCTTTTAATGTCTTGCAACGTTCGCCCAGCAGTTTGATCAGATCCACTAGCTCTGGGCCTGTGCGGGTATCGATACCTTGTTGTTCAATATGCCATGCTAAATGAACAGCAACTTCTTCTGCTGGCAGGGTATTGATGTAATGATGGTTCAGCCAAAGCAATTTTTCAGTATTGAAAGCACTGGCTGATTTGCTGATAGCATCAAGGCTGAACAGCTCAGTCATTTCTTCAACTGTGAAAATTTCCTGATCACCGTGTGACCAACCCAAACGAACCAGATAGTTCAGCAATGCTTCTGGCAAGTAACCATCATCGCGATATTGCATTACGCTGACCGCGCCATGGCGTTTGGACAGTTTTTTACCGTCGTCACCGAGGATCATAGAAACATGTGCATATTCTGGTACCGGCGCGTTGAGCGCTTTCAGAATATTAATCTGACGTGGTGTGTTGTTGATATGGTCTTCACCACGAATAACGTGAGTAATTTCCATATCCCAGTCATCAATAACCACACAGAAGTTATAAGTTGGTGAACCATCAGTACGGCGGATGATCAAATCGTCCAGTTCCTGATTGCTGAATTCAATCGGGCCACGGATGCTGTCATTAAAAATAACAGAACCTTCCTGTGGATTGCGGAAACGTACAACATGAGGTTCATCATGGCTATGCTGGCACTCACTATCACGGCAACGGCCGTCATAACGAGGTTTTTCACCATTTGCCATCTGAGTTTCACGCAATTGCTCCAGATGTTCTTTGGAACAGTAACAACGATAAGCTGTACCATTGACCAGCATTTCATCAATAACCTGGTTGTAGCGGTCAAAACGTTTAGTCTGATAATAAGGGCCTTCATCCCAATTCAGGTTTAACCAGTTCATTCCGTCCATAATCGCATCAATGGCTTCCTGAGTTGAGCGCTCCAGATCAGTGTCTTCAATGCGCAGAACGAATTCACCTTTGTTATGGCGACTGTATAGCCAGGAATAAAGGGCGGTACGTGCGCCACCAACGTGAAGGTAGCCAGTAGGACTTGGCGCAAAACGGGTTTTTATTTTACTCATCAGGAGTTGCCTTAATGACGTTCTACTTGCTAGAGAACGTTTTGGATGATTGAAGTAACAATTAAAATAACAATAGTGGGGTGCATTTTATCACTGGACTTCAATTCCTCAATGGCGTTGATGGTAGGTTATTGAGAAAAACCAAAATACATTGTCCAAATGATAACCTTATGTGATTATAATTGTTTCATTCTGTGTAATTTTGCGACGAACGGAAATTTTAGCAATAAAAACCGTTGACTCACCTCGAACTATCCCTATAATGCGACTCCATCACGACGGGGCGATTAGCTCAGTTGGTAGAGCATCTCCCTTACAAGGAGGGGGTCATCAGTTCGAATCTGGTATCGCCCACCACTCTCAGTGATAAACTGAAAGCGGTAAGGCCGTAGTGATAAAAAATGATTTTATGATTGGGCGATTAGCTCAGTTGGTAGAGCATCTCCCTTACAAGGAGGGGGTCATCAGTTCGAATCTGGTATCGCCCACCAATCATAAATCAGTGATATATCGATGTTGTTACAGATAATTATTCAGTAATAGTCATCATGCAGTAATAGTCAGCATGAAGTGGGCGATTAGCTCAGTTGGTAGAGCATCTCCCTTACAAGGAGGGGGTCATCAGTTCGAATCTGGTATCGCCCACCACTTCATTAGATTGTTCCGCAGTATCACACTGATATTTTAGATGGGTCGTTAGCTCAGTCGGTAGAGCAGTTGACTTTTAATCAATTGGTCGCAGGTTCGAATCCTGCACGACCCACCATCTAAATATTAAAATCAAAATTATCTAATTGGGTCGTTAGCTCAGTCGGTAGAGCAGTTGACTTTTAATCAATTGGTCGCAGGTTCGAATCCTGCACGACCCACCATTTAGATATAAAAATCAGAATTACCTAATTGGGTCGTTAGCTCAGTCGGTAGAGCAGTTGACTTTTAATCAATTGGTCGCAGGTTCGAATCCTGCACGACCCACCATTTAGGTAGCCATGAAGTGGGCGATTAGCTCAGTTGGTAGAGCATCTCCCTTACAAGGAGGGGGTCATCAGTTCGAATCTGGTATCGCCCACCACTTCATATAATTCCCCTAAGAAACCATCAAAAAATATAAAACCAAGCAAGGTTTATATTCAAATTTTATTCAAACAATTCCTGTTATTACCGCGAATGAGTAATGCAAATAAAACAGCATTATCTTTTAGTGAAATAAAAATATGCTGTTTTTTAATCTTTTATTACGCTTTCAATCCGTAACTTTTGAACTTGATCAATACTTTTTGCATTTCTTCGGGTGAGAGTACAGGGATCCGTTCTGCAATATTTTCTACAGGGTTTCCGATCACGGGGAGTATTTTCAAATAGAGTTGTGCCAATATCTCTATTTCATTGGCCAGCCATAATGCTTTTTCCAGACTGACTTCCATCGCAATCATACCGTGATGCTGCATTAACAGTGCTTTGCTGTGCCTAATTCCTGTTTTAACGCTTTCTGCCAGTTCTTGTGTCCCGAAGGTTGAATAGGGAATACAGGGCACATGATCCGTTCCTGTCACTGCCACCATATAATGAATAGCCGGGATACCATGATTGAGAATTGAAACGGCAGTTGCATTGACTGCATGATTATGTACAACAGCATTTAATTCAGGGCGTGCTTCATAGCATGAAAGATGGAAGTGCCATTCGCTTGAGGGGATTTTATCTGGTTCTGCTTCTCCCGAATAATTAATGTAGACAATTTGCTCTGGAGTCAATTTTTCATAGGGGATCCCGCTGGGGGTGATAAGAAATCCATCTTGATAACGGGCACTGATGTTACCAGATGTGCCTTGATTTAAACCCAGAGCATTCATCTTAAGGCAAGCGTCGATAATTGCTTGAGAAATATGTTTTCTACTGACAGTCATAAAAAAATAATCATTATAAATTATATGGATATAAATCAGAAAAGAGCATGCGTAAGCCTTCTGCGCTGGCATCACAAATTCCACGTTCTGTAATCAACCCGGTAATTAATTCTGCCGGGGTAACATCAAACGCATAATTCCCGCAAACCGTTCCCTGAGGTGCTGTATTGACCCAACTGTGTTTTCCTTCAGCCGTCATTCCGTAGACGTGTGACTGTTCATTGCCTGAACGTTGTTCAATGGGGATCTCTTTTACGCCATCCCAGACGGTAAAATCCAGTGTCGGTGATGGTAATGCAACATAAAAGGGTACCTGATTTGCTTTTGCCGCCAGAGCCTTGAGGTAAGTGCCAATTTTATTACACACATCACCTCTTGCGGTTGTCCGGTCTGTACCTACGATACACAGATCCACTTTGCCATGCTGCATTAAATGCCCACCCGCATTATCGGCAATTAAAGTGTGTGATACACCATGTGAACCTAACTCAAAAGCCGTCAATCCCCCTTGATTACGAGGGCGAGTTTCATCAACCCAGACATGAACCTTGATACCCGCATCGTGTGCCATGTAAATAGGTGATAGGGCGGTTCCCCAATCCACAGTTGCCAACCACCCAGCATTGCAGTGAGTTAATATATTTACTATTTCACCTGCTGGTTTTTGGGCCGCAATTTCCTGTATGATTTTCAAACCATTTTGACCAATCTTATGACACAGCTCGACATCTTCATCTGCTATTTCATTGGCAATACGATAAGCAGTTTCTACACGCTGAACGGGAGGTGTATTTCCTAATGCCTGATATGCGCGATCCAGTGCCCATTTCAAATTAATGGCGGTTGGTCGGGTTTTAACTAAAGTATCGTAAGTCATTTGCAGATTTTCATCGCTGCTACTTTGACGCATCGCCAGTGCCATACCATACGCAGCAACTGCGCCAATTAAAGGTGCACCTCTTACCCACATATCTTTGATAGCTGTTGCAGCATCTTGAAAGGTATTCAACTGAATAGTTTTTAATTCAAAAGGCAGTTTGGTCTGGTCGAAAATTTCGACAGTATACCCATCGTCAGCAAGCCAAACAGAGCGATAATGGGTTCCATTAATCTTCATCTCGGTTTCTTAACCTTATGTAATATGATGTTTAATCTGTGAAAAATTCTGGTACTTATGCTTGTTGACAATTAACTCACGTGCCAGTTTTAGTGCTTGTTTTTCACAACCGGCTCGTAATGTCGGGTCATCAATCTGTTTGAAATCAGCAACACCGGCGAAGCCTATAATGCGGCGATTAATTTCAAGCCCGGCATATACCAGAGTTTCTTCGAATAAATTGGAGAAAAAATCATCCTGGGCAGTTTTAAGGAACGATGAATTGAAAGTTCCCTGTTGGTAAATGGTGACAGGATAGGCTTCTCCGGTTATTTTTTCATTCCATAATTGACGAAAACGATGTTCAAATATTTCCCACGTTGTTTCAAGCTGCATGAAGAGCCATGATTGATAATCAGCACATTGCTCTATATTCTCCCGCAGAGCAGGTTGAGCAAAATAAGCCATAAACAGATTGCCGATATAATTGCCTATATCGAATGCCATTGGGCCTATAAAGCTAAATTCTGGATCAATCACTTTTGTGGAATCAGGTGTGACCATAATCGAGCCTGAGTGAAGATCACCATGCAAAAGTGCCTGCGTTTCAGTCATGAATTTGTATTTATACCGCATTGCAGTTTGGATCATGGCTTGATCCTGCCAAATGGCATGAATATCATTATCAAGTTGAGGAGAAGTCCAATTGTTTCTTTCAGCATTAAAATAGGGCTCTGTAAAAATCAGATCTTCAGTGATTTTACAAAGTTCATGATTATTGGCGAAACGGCTTACCAGTTCTTTTTTCTCTTTGCTGTCCATCCCGATATCAGAGGTATGGAATAGTGTATTAGCAAGAAAAATGCCAATGTCTTTAGCTAGGTGGGGGAATTTTTCACCAGAAATCAGCTTATTGCGTAAGATAATGTGTTTATCCAAATACTCCATTGCAAACAAAGACATTTCTTCATCATAGAAATAGACATCGGGTACATACTGATGAGCAAATTTCTTTTCTTCCAATAGGGCATGGTATTCGAAATAGGTCCTGACAAGGGAAAGCTGCCATGATTCACCTGCAGCCCGAACGTAAGGTAAGGATTGTTTGACTACAATAGTTTTTTCTGTTCCGGCAACAATAAAAACTAAATTCAGGTTTCCATCACCTACTTCTTGTATCTGCCAGATTTCAGGCAATCCTCCGAGTGAGATGGTGGCGGGTAAATTTTTCGCAAGATAATGTGGTAAAGATTCACAGGTCTGGGGGATATACTCAGTAGGAACATAAACAGACATTATTTTTCATCCTGATAATATCATGAAGGAAAGTTCATAAAATGAACAGGGATAACACATTTTGCGGCAACGGGTTTTTACTGTTGTTAACTATAAGTATACAAAAGTAAAGTGTCTGTGATGAAAATAACGAATATGGCCTGATAACAATAAGATATACCCAAGATATTTCACATTGAATCGCAATGATAAAAGTACGGCAAATGGGCTAGCTCAGGTTTGTGGTTTTGGTAGTGGAGGAAGGCCATAAGAGGCTCTGGCACGATCACAGGCTTCATTGTAATTGTCAGTTTCCCATGCCTGCGAAAATTCTCGGCAAGGGGAAGGCCGCTTGTCATAAATAGTACAGGAAACCGAGTGACCAACTTCGCCCTGTAAGTTTATACAACGGGGATGGGGTTCGTTTGTACCTTTCATGCAACACATAAAATCGTTCAGTTTCTCAGTGGCAGCAACCGGGACTGTACCTCCTCCGTCCTCAGCTTCCGCCCAATAAAATGAGACCCTGAAAAATGCACAGCAGGCACCACAGCTGATGCAAAAATTATTCTGTGATTGGGTATTTAATATATGATCCATACCAGACGTCTCTATCTGATGTTTAAGAGCCACATTTTGACGAAGTTATTAACTATGGAAAATTATCTTTTTTGTATAAAGATATTTAATGTATCACAAATAGTCAATATAAGGTGTATTTAGTCATGAATTTATTTTAATTAACTGATTTTTAATTTAATT
>NZ_CAWNQH010000058.1:0-109532 GCF_963876495.1 Xenorhabdus sp. KJ12.1 | reverse complement strand
TTATTCCAAATCCGAAGAGATGCATGACAAAGTGGTAGGTACGTTCATTGAGCGTGAATACTATCTTTCATAACAGATCTAACTATTGGGAGCATGACCCATGCTCTGGCTGAATTTAAAGGACACGATGAAGCTATCGTTAAACAGGTCCAACAACATAAAGTATGGATAAAATCACTGTTGTTATCTATTTTCTCAACCAATCAGGGAAATGCAGAGAGCAAAGCAGAAGCACTGATAACATTTATAGAAGGAATGATAATAAGAGCTGAGTTTGGTGAGATTTCAGGTCAGGAAGAATGTTATCGAACAATGGCAGAACGATTCATTTAGAATGTGTTCCAATTGAAGGTTTTCCGGTCTCTTAGCCAGCAATGCTGACCAAGAGACCGATTACCATAAGAACAAAAAACGTTCAGAGATTACCCTGGTGTTGGGTTAGTTTAAAGCTAATTACCTTCCGTCTTTCAAGCTACTACTTTGTTGGCTTCGTTCACTTCCCCCCTGTCACATAGTTGACTATGCTCCTGAGAGTCTTTCCCTTACCGCCAGATGCAACTCGAAATCCATTAGGTATATTCAAAATAATGAAAATTATTTGTCTAAATAAAAGGCAGTGATAACTCACTCCCCGGTTATCTGACAAAATCTTAATTATAACTTATATTTTTACAGCCAAATTAATACACCAGACTCATGACAAAATCAACAAATAAAAGCTCAAATGTTGATTTAGCTACACAATATTCGCGTTTTTATTTAGCTATCAAAAAACACAAAATGATTAATGTTATTTTATCTAATTGATTTATATCAATAAAAATTTAAAATATTGTATTTATCACTAAATGCAAAAAAATAAGCATATTTTACAAAATTTATTGCATAGATAATGTGAATATGAAAAGTACTACTGTATAAATATACGGAATTTATAGTATCCTTTTAATCACGATAAAGTTTAAATTTAAGGCTAACCATCAACCATTTCATCAATATACCCCCATGAGTTTCGAGTTGTATTACGGCAATAAAGGAGCGCAGACAACAAAGAATTAACATGGAAAACAGTGGATATAGCAGGATATTATACTACATTAGGCAGGATTTTATCGATGAAATAGCATGGAGAAATGCTCTCCATGCGGTTGATTAATGTGCAGCCTTAACAACCCAGCGATTGAACAAATAACGCGAGCCATAGGCAGGAAAGACGTTAAACAAAGCAAAGAAGATTTTAATTAAGATCTGCACTACCATCATTCCAATGATCTGATTGGTAGGAAGTTTTCCGTAGAATGCAACAAAACAGAAAACAAAACTATCAAGGATTGAGGCTATAAACGTACTAAAAAACACCCTTAGTGCCAGAAACCGGGAGTTTGTCATGTCTTTTAACTTACACAAGACATACGAATTAACCAGCTCTGAGACTAAAAATGACAATGAAGAAGCAAAAATCGCCGACAGGATGTGATTCATCAAAGCATTATACTGCTCATTCAAACCCCAGCCCGGAATGGCCGGTAGAGCCGTCGATATACTTAATAACGAGACAATAATCAGGTTAGAAGCCAGAGACATGTATATAGCTTTTCTTGCCAGCCGGAATCCGTAAAACTCACTGAGCAAATCAATAACTAAAAATGAGAACGGATAAATGAAAGTACCCGGAGTCACAATAATATCAAAATATTCGATATAGACAGGTTTCGCTGCTGCTATATTACTGAAAGTATAGAAAATTGTTAGTAACAGAGCGAGAAGTGAATAAACAACCCAGGACTTTTCGTTACGCTCCTCAATTTCATAGATTGAGGGTGAATTTGGAAAACTAGAGTATATTTTTCTGTAGAGCGATTTCGTTTCGTGACTATCGAAGTCATCTGCTATTTCACTCTTTTCTAACTCCTTCACATTGATTTTTAAAACTTTTCCTGTTGATAAAATTAATACATTGGCTGTATTATCGTAACTGTTAAATCCCAATAATTTATATTTTTTTCCCATACCCAAACCGCTCTTCCATTATATCTCCAATCACTGCAAAATCGTCTGAATTCTCAACACAAGACTCATTGATATGAAACTTTTTCTGTTTTGGATCGAAACATAATTTAGGGTTGTCGCTCTGATAATTACCTCTCCTGACTATTAGTAAATCACCAGCATTATATTTACCCGAAAAATCATTCTCAAGTAAAATAGCGACAACATTAGGGCCAGAACCAAAATAATAAGTTAGTGTTCTTCCAACAATAAGTGTGCCAATTTTACTTTCATAAAACTCGGTAGTAACACACTCAGATTGCATAAACAGCGGGACAGCACACGGATTCATATTCCCTTCATAAGAAACAATTGCATCAATGCGCTCTTTTTCTGCAATATCAATCGCTTCGATCTCACTGTAAGAAATACCAAAAAAATTAGATACTTTTTGGATTGTTGAGGAGTGAACACTTTGTACTCGACCATCTAAAATATTGTAGATCGTTGTTCGATTAAGCCCCGTTCGGTCACAAAGTGACACCCGGGTTTCCCCTCTAGAATCAAGTAAATACTGTAAATTTTTTCTCAGGTATTCCATTTTTTGTTTTTTATACATAGCAATGCCTAGGAAAATATGTAACCATCTAATTTATATGACCTTTTAGAATAAACATTTTTTATCAAACTTCGGAAGAGTGAAGAACACTCTTGCCATAAGACATAAAAAATGATAGCAATTTATTTGCCAACCTTATTATTTAATAATACAACTAAATTGTTTTTTATGGAAAATATTAATTTTTCGGGTTATATTTTGATTAACACCATTAAAAAATAATAATAAAAATACAAAAATAATATTAAATAAAGTGAATATGACTTATGCCAATGCTTTTTATTAAAAACTCGCCCATTCCATCTCAAAATTATGACTTCTATTTAAAGATCAATGAGGAATAACATATAGATATATTGGTTACTATTTACAAAATAAAATTTACCACATGTAAACTATATGAGATAAAAATGAGTTCACTCTATAAAAATAATGAACCCTACTTGAAAGGGTTGATCGCTATGATGGAACATCTCAGCGATCCTTGGGGCATTAAGGATTTAGAGTCCCGTCATATCTATATGAATAAAGCAGCCTATCTATACACCAATACACCTGAAAATTTTGACGTAGAGGGTAAACTTGACTGTGAATTTCCAGCTCACTGGTCTGAAGATCAATTTACACAAGATTTAAAAGAGCATGACCGGAGAACCGAAGAATCAAAAGACAGGGTTTCCATCATCGAAACCCATTATTGGTATGGAAAAAATAGTCTCGCCCCTTTTATCAGCGAAAAATTTCCTGTGTACAACGATGAAAAAGAGTGCATTGGCATTGTCTGGAATGCCAAGCCACTCAGTAGCCTTTCTCCTCTAAAATATATTAATCAACATAAACCCAGCGTGTTAACAACAGAGGCCGAAACAAACTTGTTTACCAAAGGGGAACTGGATGTCATCTTTTTGATGTTGCAAAGGCGTTCAAGTAAGGAAATAGCTCAGATTTACAATGTCACTCCTAAGACAATAGAAAATCGGATATATAACATCTATCAGAAAGCGAATGTTCACTCGCATCAGCAATTTGAAGAATTTTGCAGGCATTTACAATTAGATAGTTATATTCCTGAACGTCTAATTGAGAAAGGCGTTCTATTTATCTAAAAATCAGGGAATGATCGATGGTAGTGGTCAAAATTGAACACAGCCCACTAAGCCGAGTACCACAACAACAACGTTTATCTTTGCTGAGCGTGGCTATCGTCCATATGGGCATGTTAACCGCATTGGATCAATTTATGTTAGGTGCTGTCCTCGGCAACGCTATGGCACTGATCGATGCATTTATTGCTATTTTTATTGGCAGTCTGATATTTGGTATTGTCACTTTTGGCCTCGGTTTTGCCGGCATGCGTGAAGGCTTATCCGGTAGTTTATTAGCCCGGTGGTGCGGTTTTGGACGAATAGGCTCCGTGTTGATCGGTCTTGTTATTGCCGTCAGTTTATTAGGCTGGTTTGGCATTCAGAATGCTATTTTTGCTAAATCCCTTAACTTTGCTTGCGGGGATAAACTTGGCTTTAGTCTTGCGGCAATCATATCCGGTGCTTCATTGACGACTCTTGTCGCTTTTGGTTTTAAAGCATTACGATTCACCGCCAGAATTGCTGTACCCATGTTTATCTTGTTAATTGTTTATATTTCCACCATTGTACTACCCGGTAATTCTGGCCAGAACTGGTATGAAATTATGCAACTACCTCATTCAGATGAAACTTTATCTATCAGTGCAGGTATCACCATAGTTGTTGGTGGCGCAATTGTCGCCAGTTTGATGACTCCTGATCTGACTCGTTATACCAAATCAGGGCAACATGTTTTTGGGATCACGCTGTTGACGATTCTTGCCGGTGAGTTTGTTATTAATGGGCTGGCTATTTTAATCGCGAAAGCACTAAATACAGCCGATGTTGTCACCATTATGTCCCAGGCCGCGGGTGGTGCAGGTTTGTTCGTCGTAGTGTTTTCAACATTAAGGGTGAATGACCTGAATCTGTACTCTTCATCATTGGGCGTTATCAATGCTATCGAAGGAATTTCTGGGAAAAAGCTACGTTACCCTCCAACAACAATAGTAATTGGGACATTGGGAACCCTATTTTCCATTTTGGGTATTCTAGATCGATTTGTGGATTTCCTCACTGTGCTCGGCGTTGTTTTCCCGCCAATTTTGGGAGTCATGTTGGTTGATTATTATATTTTACGCTCTTATCGAAAGGTATTGGATGAAAGTAGACAAAAAGGACAACTTCCTCCAGAAATATCGGTTATAGGCTGGGCTGCTATTATTGCCAGTCTCGTTGGCAGTATTATTGGGTTAACTATTGAGTGGGGAATACCAGCACTTAATTCATTACTAATAGCAAGTGGAGTTTACTGGTTCACTAAATCTGCTCTTAAACGCTTACCATAGTTATCCCCAAATATTGCTCCCTAATAAGGGAGCAATATACTTTTCGTCTTTCAATTTATTCTCTTACCAACAAGCCCTATCTTTAAGCTCATTGTGTTCGTAATAAAAAAACCTTAGCTCTTACTATGCTTTTCAGCGTATGTGTCACTATTAACCCATTGATGATCTGCTTCCCATGTAAACAGCCACTTACGCGTAGGCCCAGCCATTACGTTCAGGTAATAACTATCATATCCGGCAATTGTTGCTACAGGATGATACCCTTTCGGGACCATCACAACATCTTTGTTATACACCGCCATTGTTTCATCTAATAAGCGATCATCAGTGTAAACACGCTGTAAACAAAAGCCTTGTGGTGGGTTCAGACGATGATAATAAGTCTCCTCCAAATAGGTTTCCTGAGGTTCATTATCAGTATCATGTTTATGACTAGGATAGGAGCTGGTACAACCTTCATCAGTATAAACTTCCACGACCAATAAACTATCAGCTGGCTGATGATCAGGAAGGATGTTATGAACATAACGACGATTATTCCCATTCCCCCGCTGTTCAGCCCCAATATCCTGCGGTGTAATTAAGCGGGTTGGATAATTTCCTTTCCCTTTTGCCTGACAAACCGCCAGTTCTAAATGGGTTTGAGCAATAATCTCTATCACCTCATGTGGCGCGATATAAACAGCATAAGGTTTTTTACGCTCAAACGGACTCATACGATCACCAATCTGTTCAAATCTCTGCTGAGTAGTGCTCACTGTTGCTTTTCCTGCAACTAAAACCAGACAGGTTTCATTTTCAGAAGCAGCCAATGTTATTGACTCCCCCTCATCCAGCTCGTAAACATCAAAATGAACATATCCCCAGTTTGCGATTTCTGGCGAGATATGTTGTGTCCGCTTGTTTTGATCGGGTTTATGATATTTTGACAACAGCTTCGACATACAATCTACCTCAAGGTCACTTTTTAATGTCAGTGTTCACAGCAGCCCTGCCTCTTTAGCAAGCCGATGTAAATTTTTATACCCCAATGTGGCGTAAGTCAGCGGGTGTGCAACTGCAGGGTCCTGCTCTGCTTCAACAACCAGCCAGCCGTGATAGTCGTTGTTTCTCAATTCATTGAAAATAGCTGAATAATTTACACAACCATCACCCGGCACAGTAAAAACACCACTTAACACTGCATCCAGAAAACTGGTTTTCCGGTTTTTAACATCTTCCAGTACCTCCGGCCGTATATCTTTGCAATGTACGTGGTTAATTCGTTTACCCCAGCGTTTTGCTACAGTCAGTGGATCATCTCCGGCAAAGGTTAAATGTCCTGTATCCAGCAACAGCCCAACCTCTTCACTCGTGTTTTCCATCAGATGATTAATGTCTTCAGCACTTTCAATCACTGTGCCCATATGATGGTGGTAAGCAATCTGAACCCCATGAGACTGAGTATAACGGGCAAACTCTGTTAATTTTTCCCCATACTCCTGCCAGCGCTCTGCCGGAAAAAGGGGGCGTAAATACACGGGCTTAGTCTGGTCACCGTGTATGCAGTCTGTCACTTCGGCAAAAACCATCACCGTCGCTCCCAGTTCACGCAACAACGTTAAATGTGGCTGAACAGCTGCAATTTCTTCTTCGACGCTACGTGTCAACAATTGCCCGGAATACCAGCCAGATACCAATTTCAGATAATGAGAAGCCAAAATAGGCCCTAATATCTGCGGTTGGCGGGGGAATTTATTACCCAATTCAAAACCCGCAAACCCTGCCTGACGCCCTTCTGATAAACAGGTTTCCAACGATGTTTCTGCTCCCAGAGAAGGCAAATCATCATTAGTCCATGTCAGAGGGTTGATGCCAAGTTGAACGGTCATGACGGTTCTCCTGTATATTGAGGATTCAGTTCTTCTTTTACATTTTTCTCATCACGCTGACGCCAGTCGTTAATCAGATTGTGGTAGTTCTTTTTTACTTGGAGAACGAGTGTCTCATCATCAATTTCACCAGCCAGCCATTTCTGTGATGCTTTACCGAATAATGTGCGACCAACGGCAAAACCTTTGACAATGGATTTACCTGCTGCCGCATTAAAACCTGCCTTGAGTGTTTTTGCGGGTGCATCCAGCCCCAGGATCACAACTCCGCGACAATCAGGATCCCGTTGCATAATCAAATCTTCAATTTGATCCCACGTTGTAGACTGCATGGGAGGCAATTTCCACCAATCAGGCTTAATACTAAGATTGTAGAAACGCTTGAGTGCACGTAGATAAAATTCATCTGAACAAGTCATTCCGGATGGCAGGATCACCTCTAAGAGTAGCTCATGGCCTGACTGGCAACAGGCTGCATAAACTTCCTTCACTATTTCTTCCTGCCCCAGACGCAGAGTGCTGTTATCTTCAGGGTGGAAGAACACCAGACATTTCACGATATGTTCCAATGGCCAACTGACCAGCTGGGAACCAATATTTCCATGTTCTAAACAGAGTGGACGGGAGCCGGGTAATTCAATCGGACGCCCTATCCATAACCCCTGCCCGGTCGCAGCATCAAGAACGTCCTGCCCAAAAGTACTGTCACATAATATGCCTGAGTGACCTTTTAGATTAGCTTCTGCACTCACTTCTTGACTGGCTTGGAATAACAATTTTTTCAGAGGTGGAATGAGATCGAGACTAGCATTCACTTCACGGGCCATTTCAACAAACTGAATCCGGTGGTCAAACGCCATGACACACAATTCCTGCCATTGCTTATGATGGCTACTCACGCGATGAAGGTGATTCAGGTGAGTATCTAAATCAGGGCGATAACCTACTGTTGTTGGCGCAAGTTTTTTTGCTCGCACGATATAGTTATCTAGTTCTGTTTTATCCGGCATTGCAGGTGCACAGCCATGCCGTGAAACGACCAAAGCGCCGCAGGCATTTGCATAAGCACAACTTTGTTCCCAACTTTCGTTATTCAGATACCCTCGCAATAAGCCAGACATAAACGCATCCCCCGCCCCCAACACGTTCAGTATTTCTACTTTAACGCCTTGAATAGTGATCCCTTCATCAAGAGTTTCAGGAATATTCCTGGTAAATACAGAGCACCCTAGTGCCCCACGTTTACAGACCAGAGTGGCCGAACTCAGTTCCCTGATGCGGCGTAAGGCATCTACGGTATTTTTTGAGCCGCCAGCAATATGAAATTCTTCTTCTGTACCCACTATCAGATCAAATTGAGAGAGTACTTCCTGTAATTGAGTAGTCACCTGCTCCGAGGCAATATAGCGGGTTTCGCCATCACCCAGTGAAGTCAGCCCCCACAATACAGGGCGATAGTCGATATCAATAACTGTTCTTACACCATTACGGCGGGCATATTGTAATGCGGTTAGCACGGCATCTCTGGTTTTTGGGTGAGAAAGATGAGTTCCGGTAATCGCCAAACAGCGGGCAGAAGCAATATATTCCTCACTGAAATCATCGCGGGTAATCGCCATATCAGCACAATTGTCACGGTAGAAAATTAGCGGGAAAGTTTCTTTATCTTTTATACCGAGTAACACCAAAGCCGTAAGACGCTCTTTATCAGTAATTAAATGGCTGGTATCACACCCTACTCTCTCCAGCTCTTCACGCAGAAAACGCCCCATGTGTTCATCACCGACTCTGGCCAACATGGACGATTTTAATCCCTGACGCGCGGTACCATAAGCTACGTTGCCAGAAGAGCCTCCCAGATATTTAGAGAAACTCGTCATGTCCTCCAAACGGGCCCCTATCTGCTGACCATATAAATCAACCGCAATACGTCCCATACAGATAACATCAAACTTTTTATGTTGCTCCATCGCTCCACCTCTTACCCATGTGCGTTTTGCTAACTTATGTTGCTAACCCATGTATGTCGCTCACTGCGAGATTTAATTAATTTCAGTGACGTTAACCCAGCGTTTTTGTTCATGAGAGCAGACAATTGCATCCAGAATGCGAGAGACTTTCCAACCTTCGGTAAAGTCGGGCCAGATGTCCTGATCCAACGCAATACCATCAACTAAATCTTTCACTTCCACTGTTTTCTGGTCATTGAAGCCAATGCCATGCCCGGCGCCGTGACAGAAAGGAGCATAATCCGGATGTTCCGGCCCGACCAAAATGGTCTTAAACCCCTGGCGATTGGCCGGTTCATCGTGCCGATATAGTTTCAGCTCAGCCATTCGTTCCTGAGTAAAACTCAGAGTGCCTTTAGCCCCTGTGACGACATAAGTCAGCCCCATTTTGCGGCCACAGGCTATGCGGGAAGTTTCAATCACGCCTGTAGCCCCACTATCAAAACGTACCATTGCATGAGCCTGATCTTCGTTTTCAACGGGGATCAATACAGCAGAACCCGATATTTCAGGGCGTGCTTTCACAATTGTTTTCATATCACCACAAACAGTTGTGATATCTCCCACCAGATACTGCGCCATATTAATAATATGTGCGCCAAGATCACCCAATGCGCCCAAACCAGCCTCATTCTTAAAGCAGTGCCAATGAATCGGACTCAGGGGATCAGCCATATAATCTTCATTATGCGTACCGTAAAAATGCACAACTTCGCCAATCTCACCATTCGATATAATCTCTTTAGCCAGCTGAGCTGTCGGGTTTTTCATATAATTAAATCCCACCAGTGTCTTTACTCCGGCGATGTTGGCAGCTGCCACCATCTGTTTTGCATCATGGGAATTCAAGGCTAGTGGTTTTTCGCAATAAATATGTTTACCGTGCCTAATGGCTTCTAATGCCATTTCTTTGTGCAAAAAATTTGGTGTACATATATCAACGACATCAATATCAGGATGAGCAACCAGTTCTCGCCAATCGCCCGTTGAGCGTAGAAAACCGAGTTCTTTTGCTTGGGTCTGAGCAAGCTCCGGTGTGATCCCGGCAATCATTGCACGTACTAATTTTCCTTTTAATGGAAATACCGTCGGTGCTTGCGCATAGGCTATAGCATGGGCACGCCCGATATAGCCCGCACCAATCAGGCCAATCCGAATTTCTTTCATATTATTTGGATTCCCCGTCACTCAGATTTTCTAGGCGTTTTCACGATAAATGGAGCGCTTAGACAATATTTTACTGATTTGATAAGCGACATATCCCAGAATTCCGGCTGCAAGCAGATAGTAAAGTGTCATTACATAATTCGGCACATTCTGAGCCAGAAAAACGTACATTGAGACAGCAGCCAGTGTAATTAGCCATCCCATAGGTTTCACCATTGACCACGGAGTAATATCTACCTGTTTTGTATACACCTCTTCATAACTTTCAGCAGGGAAGAAATAACCGACTGTCAGCATAAAAATGACATTCAGCACAAATAAGATGCCGACTAAATGGAAGAAATGGATATCAATATGCAGGATAAAGTTACAAACAATATATGCTGACATACCAAACAGCAGCCCCAATTTTGCCGCAATCGGAGGAACACGTTTTGTCATCAACCCAACCAGCACGACACTGAGAATAGGAGCATTAAAAATCCCCTGTAATTGCTGGATTAGGTAAAACAAACCATCAGGTGCATTTGCAACGAGTGGAGCGATCAGCATAGTTACCAACGCCAGACCAATACCCAAATATTTTCCTACAGCTACACTTCGAGCTTCACTGGCATTCGGGTTAATTCTCTGTTTGTAAATATTGACGGTAAATAAAGTAACAGAGGAGTTCAGGCCACCACTGAATGTAGAGAATACCGCTCCAACAACTACCGCAGCAAAAAAGCCAACCAGAATTTTAGGCAAAACTAATTGTACTAATGCGGGGTAGGCATTATCGGGGTTATCTATTTGTCCATTGAAAATATGGAATGCAATAACACCCGGTAAAATAATGATAGAAGGAATAAGCAGTTTTAATACAGCGCATAACATTACCCCTTTTTGCCCTTCCGCCAGATTCTTTGCACCCAATGATTTTTGTACAATGGATTGGTTGGTGCACCAGAAGAACATGTTGGAAATGATCAATCCGGTAAATAGAGTTGAAAATGGAACAAGTGAATCTTCACTGCCAATGGAGTTAAATTTATCAGGGTGGGCCTGATAAACATCGGTCAGGCCTTGCCAGGCATTGCCATTCCCGACATACAGTAAGGCAAAAACAGTAACGATGCCTCCACCGATAATTAACCCGATACCGTTGATAGTGTCAGCCACTGCAATCGCTTTAATCCCGCCAAAAATAGCGTAAATTGCACCCAGTCCGCCGACACCCCAAACCATAATCCATAATGCAGTGGTTTTATCGACATTGAATACCTGAGAAACCTGAAATAAACTTTCCAGCGCAATAGCTCCGGTATATAACACGATAGGCAATAACGAAATAACATACATGGCCAGAAATAAAACAGAGGTAATTAGTAAAGTATTTTTGTCAAATCTCCGTTCTAAATATTCTGGAATTGTTGATATTCCCAATTTTAAATATTTGGGCAGGAAGTAAATGGCAAACAGTACAATAGTTAAGGCTGCTATAACTTCCCATGCCATAACAATAAATCCCGTTCTGAATGCCAGCCCATTTAAACCAACCAGATGTTCTGTAGACAAATTCATTAATAGCATGGAGCTGCCGATATAAACTCCAGTCAGAGAGCGCCCACCAAGAAAATAACCTTCAGTGGAATCAATTAAATGTTTATTCCTTGTTTTATAATAAGCAATCCCTGCCACCAGCAGGGTAAAACCAATAAAAGAAAGAAAAGCTGACATGTAATGTTCCCCTGTTTTTCTGTGGTCTATACACTTCGTCTTTCAAGTTGTCTCTTTGTTGGCTGTGCTCGCTCACCCCGGTCACCGTTTTTATAAACATACGGTTATCTATGCTCTAGGGGATGAACTCCCTTGCCGCCGCGATGCAGCTTGAAATTCATTGTGTATATAATTTGATTTCTTTACCGGACAAAAGGGATTCAAGCGCCTTATCAGCAAGATATAATGCCTGTTCGCCATCAAAACCGGTTGTTTCTGGAATGGCTCTGCCAGCCATAACATCGACAAAATGATCCCATTCCGCGATATATGCCTCACGATAACGTTGCAGGAAAAAATGTTCTGGTTTAGCGGAAAGACACCCGTTGTCTCCCCATAACTCCACACTGTTTTCCTTAATATTACCGGCTGTCAGTAAGCCTTTTTGACCATGCAGTTCAAGGCGCTGGTCATAGCCATACCCCGAACGGCGGCTGTTAGCGATGCTCACCATAGCGCCTGAAGGAAATTTCATCACAATAAACGCAGTATCAATATCACCGGCTGAGCCAATGGCAGGATCAACCAGATTACTGCCCTGTGCATAAATAGCACACGGCTCTTCTCCGATGATAAAACGGGCCATGTCAAAATCATGAATCGTCATATCCCGAAACATACCACCGGAAACCCGGATATATTCAGCGGGTGGCGGAGCAGGATCACGGGATGTGATCATCAGGGATTCTGCCTTACCGATTTTTCCTGCATGAAACAGATTTTTCATCTGACGGAACTGAGGGTCATAGCGACGATTAAAGCCGACAAACAGAGGAACCTGGCACGCTTTTACCACAGCAAGGCATTGCCGCACCCGTTCAAGCTCAAGGTGAACCGGCTTCTCACAGAAAATCATTTTATTATTGCGGGCAGCCTGTTCGATTAAATCAGCATGCGTATCTGTTGCTGAAGCAATCAGTACACCATGAACCTCCGGATCAGACATGGCTTCTTCGGTTGTTTGTATTTTAACCTGATATTTCTGTGCCAGTGTTTCAGCATTTACCTGATAAGGATCAACGACAGAGTAGAGACAGGTTTCTTTATGGCTGGCAATGCTAACCGCATGCACCAGACCAATTCTGCCAGCACCAAATAATGCAATATTAAACATGAATGCTCCTTGATACCTCTGTATCCCCGTCGTCTTTCAGATTGCTGCGTTAGGAGCCACCTTCTGAAATCCATCGGGTATATCTGCTTTGGGTTTGAATAAAAATATATCAACCAAAATATTTATTTCAATTTAACAAACATTGGAAATTTTATTTTTTAGAGGCGGTTAGCATTTTGAGATGAAAATGATGTAATTAGTGTTATATCTATCACGAAAAACAAGCTATCAGATCTGAATAAATCAATAAAAATACATTAAAATCATACGGTAATAGTAATAAAGCACTCAACTACAGAAAAGTTGAATGCATTGAAATTACAATTGTGGCGAAGAGATAAAGAAGGTGTTTGGAATGAAATAAACATTCCATTCCTTATATAAAAAGAGCTATTTCACGGCCAGATGAAAGGCATGAAGCAATATATAAGAATACTAGTACTGTCGAGTATATTTCTCCACATACCGCCTGATATTTTCAGCCGCAGTGGTAACCGCCGGGTTATCTGCAACCTGCGCTGTTCCTGTTCTCCACCATGATTCATAATCGTGGGTCATGGTTTTCGGCAACACTTTAATATCAATCAGAGTGGCACATGGTTGTTTACGGGCGTCCTGCAAAGCAGTAATCAATTGTTGTTCGTTATGCACCCGATAACTTTTGCAGCCGTAACTTTCTGCATTTTTGGCAAAATCCACCGGAACCAGTGCGCCATCCAGCCGACCACTTTGTTGATTACGATAACGATTTTCTGTCACAAAGCTGCCCATGCCCTGACTCATCTGTAAGTTATTGATGCAGCCAAACCCTGCATTATCAAATAACAGCACAGTAATTTTGATGTTTTCTTGAATCGCCGTTTGTAGCTCACTGTGTAACATCATATAAGACCCATCCCCCACCATTGCATAAACTGGCTGGTTAGGGCAGGCAATTTTTGCCCCCAGTGCTGCGGCAATTTCATATCCCATACAGGAATAGCCATATTCAAGGTGATAGGTATCCGGCTCTTTGGGTTGCCACAGGCGTTGCAAATCCCCCGGCAAAGAACCGGCTGCACCAACAATAATGGCGTTATCTTCCAGATACTGATCCATCAGCCCAAGTACACGCGTCTGCGCCAGATTAGTCTGCAATGCATCACTGTATTCATGTAATTTCTCATCCAGATGATCTGCAATTTCTGGTCTGTCTCCGGCCTGATACTGGATAGAAAACAGCCGTGACAGTTCCTCCTGCCAGACTGATTTAGCCTGAGCAACCTCCTGTTGCCAACCGGAATGCCATCCCGTTTTTGCTAATGCCTGAGTCATCGCAGATAACCCTTCTCTTGCATCAGAAATCACTGCGACAGCATCCAGTTTGTAGGCATCAAACTCTGCCACATTAATGGTAAGAAATTCAGCTTGCGGATTTTGAAACAAGGATTTGGATGCCGTTGTGAAATCAGTAAAACGTGTGCCGACACCAATGATTAAGTCCGCATCCTTAGCCAGCAAATTAGCCGCCAGACAGCCAGTTGTACCGATTCCACCGCAATTCAACGGATGTACCGCAACAATGGCACTTTTTCCTGCCTGTGTTTCTGCAAATGGGATATTAAAAGTTTCTGCAAACTGGCGGAAAGCTTCATGTGCGCCGGAGTAACGTACTCCTCCTCCGCAAATCAGTAATGGCTTTTTCTTACGTTTTATCAGCTCTACGGCATCCTGAATACGGGATAAGGAGGCAGGCCGGCGTTCAAGATGATGTACCCGTTTCTGGAAGAAGTAATCAGGGTAATCCCAAACTTCTCCCTGTACATCCTGTGGCAAGCAGACAGTCACTGCACCGGTATCCGCCGGATCAGTCAATACCCGCATGGCCTGAATCATCGCTGCCATTAATTGTTCAGGTCTGGATATGCGATCCCAGTAGCGAGAAACAGGCCGGAAACAATCGTTGGTACTGATAGTGCCATCCCAATACTGTTCAACCTGCTGTAAAACAGGATCCGGCTGGCGGCATGCAAAGGTATCTCCCGGTAATAACAGTAGTGGGATACGGTTAGCCGTCGCTGTAGCTGCGGCTGTAACCATATTGGCAGCGCCCGGCCCGACAGAGGAAGTGACAGCAAAAATCTGTTGCCGTTTTTTCTGCCGGGAAAAGCCGGTGGCTATGTGTGCCATTCCCTGTTCATTGCACCCCTGATAGATTCGAAGATGCCCCGGATCCTGTTCCAGAGCTTGCCCCAACCCCACAACATTACCGTGACCAAATATGGTGAAAACACCACAGACAAAGGGTAATTCCTCTCCATCAACGTTGATATACTGCTGATTGAGAAACCTGACCAAAGCCTGAGCCATAGTCATTTTTTGAGTGTGTCTTGTCTGGGAAGAGGTTGCCGATGCTTTCATGGAGCTGATATTTACAGAGCCAGTATTTATGGGCTTGGTATTCATAGGATTACTCCATCGTTGGCATGACAAAACTGCTGCTATGGTGTTCCAGACGAACGCTGGCAGGCCAACGGCTAGTGACTGTTTTCATGCGGGTATAAAAACGTACACCATCATTGCCATGTACATTCAGCGGACCGAAAATAGAACGTTTCCAGCCCCCAAAACTATGGAATGCCATAGGAACAGGAATAGGAATATTGATGCCAACCATACCAGTCTGTACATCTTCACTGAACTGACGGGCAGTTTCACCATCACGGGTAAAAATAGCAGCGCCATTACCGTATTCATGATGGTTAATCAATTTCAGTGCGGTGTGATAATCAGGTACGCGCACAATGGATAGTACAGGCCCAAAGATTTCTTCTTTATAAATTTTCATCTCTGGGGTGACATAATCAAACAAAGTTGGCCCCACGAAATAACCATTCTCATGGCCCGTAACCTGATATCCTCGCCCATCCACCAGTAGCTTTGCTCCCTGTTCCACACCACTGTTAATGTAATCACAGATTTTTGACCGATGTTGTTCAGAAATGACCGGCCCCATATCGTTTTCCCGCCCCTCGCTGATCCCTGCACCAACAACCATTCTGTCAATTTGCTGCTGAAGTTTTGTTACCAGCTCATCCGCTATTTCATCCCCTACGGCCAGAACAACAGACAGTGCCATACAGCGTTCTCCTGCGGCACCAAAGGCGGCCCCTATAATGGCATTTGCAGCCATTTCCAAATCAGCATCCGGCATAAGAATACTGTGGTTCTTCGCGCCACCCAGCGCCTGACAACGCTTACCATGTGCTGATGCCGTTGCATAAACATACTCGGCAACCAGTGTTGAGCCCACAAAACTTACAGCCTGAACATGCGGATCAGTCAGCAAGACATCAACGGCTTCCTTATCCCCTTGTACGACGTTGAATACACCATCCGGCAACCCCGCTTGTTGTAACAATTTAGCCAGTTCAATAGAGAGAGAGGGGTCTTTTTCGGAGGGTTTGAGAACAAACGTGTTTCCTGTTGCTAACGCTATCGGGAACATCCACATTGCAACCATAGCAGGAAAATTAAATGGGGTGATCCCTGCGCATACGCCCAGTGGCTGCATCAGGGAGTGGCTATCCACTCCTGCCCCTACATTGGCAGAGTGCTCGCCTTTTTGTAAGTGAGGAATACCACAGGCGAACTCAACCACTTCAAGGCCACGTGTCAGTTCCCCCACGGCATCAGAATAAATTTTCCCATGTTCTTCGGAAATCAGACGAGCCAGATGCGACTGATTTTCCTCAAGGAGGGACTTAAATTTGAACAAGATTCTGGCTCTTTTCAATGGCGAGGTTTTAGACCATTCCTGAAAAGCCTGATGGGCAGATTCGATAGCGAATTTTGTTTCATGAGCTGTGCTCAATGCAACCTGCCGAATGGATTGCCCCGTCGCAGGGTTAAAAACAGGTAAGGTTCGAACACTTTGACTACTGATAAGTTTCCCGCCAATAAAATTTTTAATCTGTTCCATTTTGAGCCTCTCTCAATACAATTATATGCACTTCGTCTTTCAAGTTGCCTCTTTGTTAGCTGCGCTCATTCACCCCGGTCACCGTTTTTATAAACATACGGCTATCTATGCTCCCGGGGATGAACTCCCTTGCCGCCGCGATGCAGCTTGAAATCCATTGTGTATAGGCCTAACCACATACAGGCTGAACCACGTAAGATGAGTTGAATCATTATGAATTGAATCACGATGCTAAAGATATATGAAATATACATTTCATTTTCAATGAGAATTGAAATACTATTTTATTAATGTGATCAACACGCTATTTTTTGTGCAATTACAATTTATTAGGGATACATTATGTCTGCTGCATCAAATCTGCCCGAACTACAAGAACAAATTCGCTCGCGTTATGACGAGTTAAGTAAGCGGTTACAGCAAGTTGCAAGGTATGTTCTGGATAATACCAATAGCGTGGCATTTGATACGGTTGCGGTTATTGCAAAAGAAGCCGATGTTCCACCTTCTACTCTTATCCGATTTGCCAATGCCTTTGACTTCAACGGATTCAATGAGATGAAACAGTTATTTCGCATAAATCTGGTAGAGGAAACCGCCAGTTATACCGACCGTGCCCGTCTGTTCAGAGCACTAGACGGTGATAACCAGCAAGTGGAAGACCCACTACATATTTTGCAGGAGTTTGCCCATTCCAATGCGCAGGCTATGCAGCAACTTGCCGCCCGAACCCCGGCAGAAGACTTAAATAAGGCAGTAGATTTACTGGCAATCGCTCAAAATATCTACATTATCGGGCTTCGCCGTTCGTTCAGTGTCGCATCATACTTAGCCTATGCCCTGAGCCATCTGGAATGTCGCCCGTTATTGGTAGATGGTCTGGGAGGTATGTTCCGCGAACAAATGAATATGATTGGGGCAAATGATGTAGTTGTTTCCATCAGCTTTACCCCCTATGCCGAAGAAACCGTGATGGTCAGTGAAAGAGCGGCACAGGCTGGAGCAAAACAGATTGTGATTACTGACAGCCAAATCAGCCCATTAGCAAGTTTCAACGATGTCTGTTTTGTGGTGAAGGAAGCAAAAGTTGATGCATTCCGCTCCCAGTCTGCCACGTTGTGTCTGGTGCAATCACTGGCTGTCGCTTTGGCTTACCGGCAGGAAAATGCCGGATAATTATCCTA
The DNA here is from genome assembly GCF_963876495.1 of Xenorhabdus sp. KJ12.1. Lineage (NCBI taxonomy): Bacteria > Pseudomonadati > Pseudomonadota > Gammaproteobacteria > Enterobacterales > Morganellaceae > Xenorhabdus > Xenorhabdus sp. KJ12.1. The sequence goes on along the minus strand of NZ_CAWNQH010000058.1, from coordinate 91,447 downwards.
TATCCTATGGATTTCGAGTTGCATCGCGGCGGCAAGGGAGTTCATCCCCGGGAGCATAGATAGCCGTATGTTTATAAAAACAGTGACCGGGATGAATGAGCGCAGCCAACAAAGAGGCAACTTGAAAGACGACGGGGATATTAATTTCAGGTTGTTGGCTGACGGGTTGCAACCTGAAATATATTGCTTAATGAAACAGAAAATAATCCCTCATCAAAAACTAATTATTTCCATCAAATTATAAACTGTGATTATTTTTTCATTCCAATAATCACCAATCACGTTCTATTCATTCTTTAAGTCAATAATCAATATTTATTATGAGTTATTTCATACAGAGGTGTTTTAACATAAAAATATTTTATGAAAATACGGCATCATAAATAAAATCTATAATACGATCAGGCTGCAAAATTTTTCTTAAATCAAAGAAAACACCGCAATAAACTGTTCAAAAAAATAACAGCCAGTTTATTCCGGTGCTCTTTCTCTTATTATGGAGAGATTTGATTAATTAATATATTAATACAAATATGTGTTTACTATTCTTCGTTTTCATCTATATCGGTTTGGGATTGGTTGCCGATAGAAATAAGATCATCCAACAATTCTAACAACTGAGTTAATTTTTCTGGGGAAAAAGCAGCTTCAATTGCTTTATAGCCTTCATCGACTTCTCCTTTTGCCTGTTCATACAGCTCCTGACCTGCCGGAGTCAGAGAAACGTACAGCTTCCGCTGGTCATTCATTGGTTTTAAGCGAAAGATAAGACCGTCACGTTCCATGCGGGTCAGAATGCCCGTCAAACTTGGGCGTAAGATACAGGTAAGGTTAGCCAAATCATGAAAATCAATCGAGCGGCTGCTTGCGAGTACGCGAACAATACGCCATTGCTGTTCAGTCAAATTATAACTCTTCAATATCGGGCGGAAAAAACCCATCGAGGTTTCCCGAGCTTGAAGCAATGCTAATGTCAGGGATTCATGCATAAGTAAAGGTGACTCTTAAGTTAACCACGGGCAATTCTCTATAAGTTGAACGCATGCGCTACCGATTATAGACAACATTAAAGTCGAAAAGACTAACATGCTCATAACTATCCACAAAGGAAAAAGAATTCAATATTAACAAATAAATAAAATTATTTTGCCATAAAAAGTTAACAGAAAGTTAAACACAATACCAAATGACCCTGTTAGATAATATAACGGTTTGATCTTTATGTACTAAAAATAATCACGAACAGAATGTTGTTACAGAGATCACAATTAAAATTAACAATTGACTTAACATATTGAACATCATCGCTCCTTGATTTATTAATATATTAATAATTTATCTTGCGATACATCGCTCAGCTTGCAAGGAGTTGTTAATGAAAGGCACCGTCTTTGCCGTCGCTCTCAACCACAACAGTCAGCTCGATTTTTGGCGTAAGGCATTTCACGAAGCGCCATATAACGCGCCTCCTCAAACTCCAGTTTGGTTTATCAAACCCCGTAATACAGTGATTACGTCCGGTGATGTTATTCCCCACCCTATTGGGGAAACTGTGCAAAGCGGCGCGACGCTGGCACTGTTTATCAGCACAAATAAAGTCGGCAAAGCTGCCCGCAAAGTTTCTGCCAAAGATGCCGAACAATACATAGCCGGTTATGCACTGGCGAACGAAGTCAGCTTACCGGAAACTTCATTTTATCGCCCTGCCATAAAAGCAAAATGCCGCGATGGTTTTTGCCCAATTGGTCAAATGTCGGATGTAAAGACTATAAACTCACTGGATATCATCACCGAGATAAATGGGCAGGAAGTTGATCGCTGGTCAACTCATGATCTGGTGCGTTCCGCATCAGAGCTTTTATCCGCATTAAGCGATTTTACCACCCTGAATGAAGGGGATGTGATTCTGCTGGGAACGCCTCACCAGCGTGCCATTCTGCACCCCAATGATACTGTTACAATCAGGGCTGATGGTTTTCCCATTTTACAAAACACCGTTGTATTGGCCGGAGGTCAGGCATGAAACACGCCAGAATTCACTATCAGGGGCAGGATCTACATGTCACTGTTGATGAACAGGAGAATGTACTACTGCCTGATGGCAGCCGGATCAGCGGGCTTGATGTCGTATGGCTTCCGCCAGCCACCGGAACACTGTTCGCATTAGGTCTGAATTATGCCGACCATGCCACCGAACTGGAATTTAAGCCACCGGAGGAGCCTCTGGTATTTATCAAGGCAGCCAACAGCTTCACTGGCCACCGTCAGGTTTCCGTCCGTCCTGACCATGTGGAATATATGCATTATGAAGCAGAATTAGTTGTTGTCATTGGTAAGCCAGCCCACAAAGTTTCCAGAGCTAATGCCATGGATTACGTTGCAGGCTATACCCTCTGTAACGATTACGCCATTCGTGATTATCTGGAGAATTATTATCGCCCCAATCTGCGTGTAAAAAGCCGTGACACGTTAACGCCTATCGGGCCGTGGATTGTTGATAAGCAGGAGGTTGCTGATCCGCATAATCTGATCTTGAGTACTTGGGTTAATGGTGAATTACGCCAGCGTGGCACCACCGCAGATTTGATTTTTGATATCCCCTTCCTGATTACCTATCTGAGCGATTTCATGACATTACAGCCAGGAGACATGATCGCCACGGGCACACCCAAAGGTTTATCCGATGTAGTTCCCGGAGATGAAGTGATTGTGGAAATCGAAGGTATCGGACGTCTGGTAAATCATATTGTCAGCCAGCAAGCATATGAGGAAAACCTGTCATGACCACAATTAATCATTGGATCAACGGTAAAAACGTTGGCAGCAGTACCTATTTTGAAACAGTCAATCCCGCAACCGGTGAGGTATTGGCAGAAGTCGCTTCTGGCGGAAAAGAAGAAATTGATCAGGCGGTGGCTGCCGCAAAAGACGCTTTTCCTGAATGGGCAAATACCCCGATGAAAGAACGGGCGCGTCTGATGTGGCGTTTAGGCGAATTAATCGACCAGAATGTACCTGAAATTGCTGCGATGGAAACCAGTGATACGGGTTTGCCAATCCATCAGACAAAAAATGTCCTTATCCCACGTGCTTCCCACAATTTCGATTTTTTTGCGGAAACTTGTCAGCAGATGAACGGGCGCACTTATCCCGTCGATGACAAAATGCTGAATTATACCCTTATCCAGCCTGTAGGCGTCTGCGCACTGATTTCCCCGTGGAATGTGCCGTTCATGACTGCCACATGGAAAGTTGCCCCCTGTCTGGCTCTGGGAAACACCGCTGTTCTGAAAATGTCCGAGCTTTCCCCCCTGACCGCTAACCGTCTGGGAGAACTGGCTCTGGAAGCCGGTATCCCCGCAGGAGTACTGAATGTGGTACAGGGATATGGCAATACTGCCGGTGATGCGCTGGTAAAACATCATGATGTCCGTGCCGTTTCTTTCACCGGTGGGACAGCTACCGGTCGCCTGATTATGCAGAACTCAGGGCTGAAAAAATACTCTATGGAACTGGGCGGCAAATCGCCGGTACTGATTTTTGAAGATGCCGATATTGAACGTGCGTTAGATGCTGCCCTGTTCACCATTTTTTCCCTTAATGGCGAACGCTGTACAGCGGGCTCCCGTATTTTCATTCAGGAAAGCATCTATCCTGAATTTGTGAAGCGTTTTGCAGAACGCGCCAGCCGCCTGCGCGTCGGTGATCCGCAGGATCTGAATACCCAGGTCGGCAGCCTGATCAGCCACCAGCATTGGGAAAAAGTTTCCGGTTATATCCGATTGGGTATTGAAGAGGGCGCAACGTTGTTAACAGGAGGCCCGGACAAACCGGCAGACCTGCCTGATCATCTGAAAAATGGTCACTTCCTGCGGCCAACCGTCCTAGCCGATGTTGATAACCGGATGCGCGTGGCACAAGAAGAAATTTTCGGCCCGGTCGCTTGTCTGTTGCCATTCAAAAGTGAAGAAGACGGTCTTCGCATGGCTAACGATGTGGAATATGGGCTGGCATCTTATATCTGGACACAGGATGTGAGCAAAGTCCTGCGTCTGGCACAGGGAATTGAAGCCGGCATGGTCTTCGTCAATTCCCAGAACGTACGCGATCTGCGCCAGCCATTTGGTGGTATCAAAGCCTCTGGTGTCGGACGGGAAGGCGGAGAATATAGCTTTGAAGTTTTTGCTGAAGTGAAAAATGTTTGTATTTCAATGGGAAATCATCCTATTCCTCGCTGGGGACTTTGATCTTAAGAAAAGAGATATATCCGGAGGATTTCAGACTATAGCCTGAAAAAGCACGGGTATACCTCTTCCAGCGTTAACCGCTTTTCATCATCCTGATACTGAGTGAGGATTTATGGGCAAGTTAGCGTTAGCAGCAAAAATTACACATGTACCTTCTATGTATCTGTCCGAATTACCGGGTAAACACTACGGCTGTCGGCAAAGTGCAATTGACGGGCATAAGGAAATCAGCCGTCGCTGCCGGGAGTTGGGTGTCGATACCATTATCGTGTTTGATACTCACTGGCTGGTCAATAGTGCCTATCATATTAACTGTGCGGAACATTTCTCCGGTATTTATACCAGTAATGAATTACCGCATTTTATCCGCGATATGAGTTATGAGTATGACGGAAACCCCGAGCTGGGGCACATGATCGCAGAAGAAGCGCGCCAGATGGGGGTTCGTGCAAAATCACATGAGATTGCCAGCCTGACGCTGGAATATGGCACATTAGTGCCAATGCGCTATATGAATAGTGACCGTCATTTTAAAGTTATTTCGATTTCTGCCTTTTGTACTGTTCATGCTTTCGAAGATAGCCGTAAGTTGGGAGAAGCCATTTTACGGGCTATTGAGAAATATGATGGCACCGTTGCCGTACTGGCCAGCGGTTCACTCTCCCACAGCTTTATCGATGACCAACGTGCCGAAGAAGGCATGAACAGCTATACCCGCGAGTTTGATGAGCAGATGGATAACCGGGTTGTCAAACTGTGGAAAGAAGGTCGCTTCAGGGAATTTTGCGACATGCTGCCTGAATATGCCCTCTACTGTCGGGGGGAAGGCAATATGCACGATACCGTCATGTTACTCGGGTTACTTGGCTGGGATAAATATGACGGCAAAGTCGAGTTTCTCACGGAATTATTTGCCAGTTCAGGGACAGGACAGGTGAATGCTGTGTTCCCATTACCACATTCTGTTAACCAGACAACTTCCGTCTGACAGGAGTTAGCTATGCCACATTTTTATGCTGAATGTACCGAAAATATCCGCAAAGAAGCCAATTTACCGGAACTGTTTGCGAAAGTGAATCAGGCGCTTGCTGATACCGGCATTTTCCCTCAGGGCGGGATCCGCAGTCGAGCTATTTGGCTGGATACGTGGCAAATGGCAGATGGAAAACAAGATTACGCTTTTGTCCATATGACGCTGAAAATCGGTGCAGGACGCAGCACTGAAGATTGCCAGAAAGTCGGGGAAATGCTGTTTTCGCTCATCAAAGCTCATTTTGCCGATTTAATGGCACAGCGTTACCTTGGTCTCTCTTTTACAATGGAAGAACTTGATCCAATACTGAATTATAAATCCAATAATGTTCATAAGCTGTTTAAATCAAAAAATAAGACATTATGAGTGCCATAATTCAATATGACTGAAATTCAAAGTGACTGAAATTCAAAGTCATTGAAGTACAAAAACGTTAAGTTCACCTTTTTGTTAAATGAAGAGAAAACCATGACAAACCATCTTGATGCTGTATTACACGATTCCTTGTTATTACGTCAGCAGGGTTACATTGACGGAAAATGGCTTGATGCTGACAATAAAGCCACCTTTGCTGTGACAAATCCTGCCACTGGTGACATCATCGCCAATGTCAGTGATATGGGGGCAGCAGAAACTCATCGTGCGATTAAAGCTGCCGAAAAAGCGCTTCCTGCATGGCGTGCCCTGACAGCCAAAAAGCGTAGCCAGATACTCAGGCAGTGGTTCAATTTGGTCATCGATAACCAGAAAACATTGGCAGAACTGCTGAGTATTGAGCAAGGGAAGTCCCATGCTGAGGCGATGGGGGAAATTGCTTATGGTGCCAGTTTTATCGAATGGTTTGCAGAAGAAGGCAAACGCGTTTACGGCGAAACTATCCCTTCCCACATGCCCAGTTGCCGTACATCCACCATCAAGCAACCCATCGGCGTGGTTGCAGCCATTACTCCGTGGAATTTTCCTAATGCCATGATTACCCGCAAAGTCAGCCCGGCACTGGCCGCAGGTTGTACTGTCGTCCTGAAACCTGCCGCAGAAACCCCGCTTTCAGCACTGGCTTTGGTTGTTCTGGCTGAGCAGGCAGGAGTCCCGGCAGGGGTCTTTAATATTGTCACCGGAATGGACGCCAAAGCGATTGGGGAAGCCCTGACTTCAAGCCCTATCGTACGCAAACTCTCTTTTACCGGATCGACGCGTGTTGGGAAATTGCTCATGGCACAAAGCGCCGATACGGTGAAAAAACTCTCTCTTGAGTTAGGTGGCAATGCACCTTTTATTGTTTTTGATGATGCCGACTTAGATGCCGCAGTTAAAGGTGCAATGGCAGCGAAATTCCGTAACAGCGGTCAGACTTGTGTCTGCGCAAACCGGATCCTGGTTCAGGAAAACATTTACGAGGAATTTGCTGAACGTCTGGCTCAGGCGGCCAAGCAATTGCATGTCGGGCCAGCCAGTGATAGCTCATCACAGCAGGGCCCTCTGATTAATCAGGCTGCGATAGATAAAGTTCAGGCGCATGTCAGTGATGCCGTTTCCCGTGGTGCAAGGCTTCTGGTCGGAGGAAAATCCCACAAACTGGGTGGCCTGTTCTTTGAGCCAACCGTACTGGCTGATATTGATGAAACAATGCAAGTTGCCCATGAAGAAACATTCGGCCCTCTGGCTGCCCTGTTCAAATTCCGGGATGAAGAAGAGGCCATTCGCATTGCTAACAGCACAGAGTACGGGCTGGCAGCTTATTTTTATTCCCGCGATATCGGCAGAATTTACCGTGTAGCAGAAGCTCTGGAAAGCGGCATGGTCGGCATTAACGAAGGGCTGATTTCCAACGAAGCTGTTCCGTTCGGGGGCATAAAACAGTCTGGTCTGGGGCGTGAGGGTTCGCGCTACGGCATAGAAGATTATCTGGAAGTGAAATACCTCTGTTTCGGAGGATTATAAACCAAAGGAGTTTGACACATATGCTACAGCAAGAAGTCGTATCACAGGTTGCTCATCGTTTATATCTGGCAGAGAAAGACCGTAAACAGATCCGTCAAATCTCACTGGATTATCCGGAAATAACCATTGAGGATGCATACGCCATTCAGCGTGAATGGGTCAGTATGAAAATGGCGGAAGGCCGGGTATTGAAAGGGCATAAAATTGGCCTGACATCCAGAGCCATGCAGCTCAGTTCACAAATTGAAGAACCGGATTATGGCGCACTGCTGGATGATATGTTTTTTCAGAGCGGTAGCCATATCCCCTGCGAACGTTTTATTGTTCCGCGCATTGAGGTGGAATTGGCATTCGTACTGGCAAAACCGCTGCAAGGCCCGAACTGTACACTGTTTGATGTTTACAATGCGACAGATTACGTTATTCCGGCGCTGGAACTGATCGATGCCCGCTGTCATAACATCGATCCGGAAACCCAGCGCCCGCGTAAAGTCGTAGATACGATTTCTGATAATGCAGCAAATGGGGGCGTCATTATGGGAGGACGCCCCATCAAACCCCATGAGCTGGACTTAAGATGGGTCAGCGCTCTGCTCTATCGCAATGGTGTCGTTGAGGAATCCGGCGTAGCCGCAGCAGTGCTTGACCATCCCGCCAGTGGTGTTGCATGGCTTGCTAATAAACTGGCCCCACACGGTGTCCAGCTTGAAGCGGGCCAGATCATACTGAGTGGCTCTTTCACCCGGCCGGTTGCAGCCCGCAAAGGTGATACATTCCATGTGGATTACGGCGCATTAGGTTCAGTGAGTTGTTATTTTTCTTAAAAATCAGTCTGGTATAAAACATGAATTAAACATTTAATTAAAAATCAGGAGCATAAGGTGCACTCATGGATCAACTGACAAATAGATTCAAACAGGCCCTGCACTCGGGGCAGCCACAAATCGGTTTGTGGCTTGGGCTTTGTAGTTCATACAGCACTGAAATACTGGCGGGAACCGGTTTTGACTGGTTATTAATTGATGGCGAACATGCCCCTAATGATATTACTTCTGTCCTGAATCAGTTACAGGCTATTGCTGCTTACCCAAGCCAGCCGGTTGTGCGTCCGCCGTGGAACGATCCGGTAATTATCAAGCAACTGCTGGATATCGGTGCTCAGACACTGCTCATCCCGATGATTCAGAATGCTGAGCAGGCGCGTGAAGCTGTACGGGCTACCCGTTATCCACCGGAAGGCATTCGGGGTGTAGGCAGTGCGCTGGCAAGAGCTTCGCGCTGGAATCGTATCCCTAATTATCTGGCGCGTGCCAATGAAGAAATGTGTGTGCTGATTCAGGTGGAAACCCGTGAGGCTCTGAATAATTTGTCAGAGATGCTGACGGTTGAGGGTGTTGATGGTGTATTTATCGGCCCGGCAGATCTCAGTGCTGATATGGGGCACCACGGCAACCCCCAACATCCTGAGGTTAAGGCGGCGATCGAACAAGCTATCAGACAAATCAACACAGCAGGCAAAGCTGCCGGAATATTGATGACCAATACTGAAGCGGCAGAGCACTATCTGGATCTCGGTGTGAAGTTTATTGCTGTTGGTGTTGATACCACACTGCTCACCAACGCAGCCAATTCATTGGCGGCACATTTCGGTAAGGGACAGGAAAACACCGTATCGTCTGTATCCAACGCTGCATATTAATCAATAAAAAGGTCACAACCATGAGCAGCTCACCTGAAGCCATACAGAAGCATGATGCACCAGACTATTCACATAAAAACCTCACGGCACAGCAGCAAAGTGTTATCAAAAAATTATTTCGCCGCCTGATCCTGTTTCTGTTTGTCCTGTTCATCTTTTCTTTTCTGGATCGTATCAATATTGGTTTTGCCGGTTTAACGATGGGAAAAGATCTGGGTCTTACATCGACCATGTTCGGGTTAGCTGCAACACTGTTTTATGTGACTTATGTGGCTTTTGGTATTCCCAGTAATATCATGCTGGGTATTGTGGGAGCCAGACGCTGGATTGCCACGATTATGGTGCTGTGGGGGATTGCTTCCACCGCGACAATGTTTGCGACCGGCCCCACCAGCCTGTATATCCTGCGTATGCTGGTCGGAATTGCAGAAGCCGGCTTCCTGCCCGGTATTCTGGTCTATCTGACATATTGGTTTCCGGCTTATTACCGTGCCCGTGCTAATGCCCTGTTTATGATAGCTATGCCTGTCACGATGGCATTTGGCTCGCTCGCATCCGGTTATATTCTGGAAATGGACGGCATCTGGGATCTGCGTGGCTGGCAGTGGCTGTTTTTTCTGGAAGGCTTCCCTTCTGTTCTGCTGGGTATTGTCGTCTGGTTTTATCTGGATGATTCACCAGAGAAAGCAAAGTGGCTGACAAAGGAAGATAAAAAATGCCTACAGGAAATGATAGAGAACGATAAAGTTTCTTTAGCACACCCTGAACCTTCACACGCCAAAACCAGCCTGTGGCGTGAAATTTTTACCCCGATTGTCCTGATGTACACCTTCGCTTATTTCTGCCTGACCAATACGCTGAGCGCCATTAATATCTGGACGCCACAAATTATGCAGAGTTTCAATCAGGGAAGCAGTCACACTGTTATTGGCCTGCTAACAGCCATACCTCAGTTCTGTACCATTTTGGGGATGATCTACTGGAGCCGTCGGTCAGACCGCCTGCAAGAGCGAAAAATGCACACAGCGCTGCCTTTCCTGTTTGCTGCTGTGGGCTGGATCCTGACATCACTGACAGACAACAGCATGATACAGCTTTTAGGCATCATCATGGCATCAACCGGCTCGTTTACTGCGATGGCGGTATTCTGGACGACACCCGATCAATCCATCAGCCTGCGAGCGCGGGCTATTGGGATCGCGGTGATCAATGCCACGGGGAATGTGGGTTCGGCAGTCAGCCCTTTATTGATCGGATGGCTGAAAGATCAGACCGGCAGTTTTAACTCTGGTCTCTATTTTGTCGCCGGGCTGCTGGTGATCGGGGCACTGATAGTTCTGCTGATCCCGATGAAACACGCTAGAACATAAAAATCGGCCAAGTTCCGTCGTCTCAACAAAATATCCTGATTACCGGCTTAAAAGAGAATAAATTGATGTCAGACAGCCAGATAAACAGCGAAGTTATTAGCAATATTGATATCAGTAAAGATTATGATGAAACTCAGGGATCAGATGATGTCCATTATCAGACTTTTGGCCGAATGGCCGCGTTTTTTGGTCGTGATATGCAGGCCCATCGCCATGATGGTTTTTTCCAGCTGCACTATCTGGTCACCGGTCGGATTGAATTACAATTGGACGATCTCCGTTACTCGGTACAGGCTCCGCTGTTTATCCTGACCCCTCCCTCCGTACCTCATGCATTTTTTACGCAGGAAGGCACAGATGGTTATGTACTGACTGTGCGTCAGGAGTTAATTACCCCGCTACTTAACTCGCTCTATCCTGCACATCGGGAACTGATTGATATTCCGGCTTTCTGCCTTTCCATTGCCGATAAACCAGACGAATTGGAAACATTCAGCCACTATTGGGCATTAATTAGACGTGAATCAGCCAATCAATTTGCCGGTCGCGAACAGTCACTGGCTTTCTTGGCACAATCCCTGTTTACTTTTCTTTTACGCAGTATTCCCCTTGAAGATCATCGTGCTGGTGGTGTCAGAGGAGAACTGAAACTCTTCCAGCGCTTTAACCAACTGGTCGATCAGCATTACAGCCAACATCTTACTGTACCGGAGTATGCTCAGATTCTGGGAATTACAGAATCACGTCTGAAAGATATGTGTCGCCGGTTTGCAAATCGTCCACCTAAGAGATTGATCTTTGACCGTCAATTAAGGGAAGCAAAACGGTTACTGTTGTTCAGTGATAGCCCGGTATTTGAAGTGGCATACCAGTTAGGATTCAAAGATCCGGCTTATTTCGCCCGGTTTTTTAATCGTCTGGAAGGGTGTTCACCGAGTATCTGGCGAGAAAATAACGTCAAATAACCATAAAATACCATTATCATAAAATACAATCACATTCAGATATAACTTCTGATCGGGCACGCTTATATCAAAACACAAAGCTGATCACATTTACGTAACAAATTACCCATTTTACCGAAAAGTACCTGCGGTTCTTCTGAAAGTCTCTTCAGATATTCTCCCTCAGTCGCTTCAATTAAATATATAAATCAACATTTATTTAACACTCAACCTCCCATTAAGATAACAAATCAGAATGGAAGGCTTCGGATGATGAGGTAGCTATGAAACCAGAAGATTTTCGTGCCGATAAAACACGTCCGTTAACCAGTAAAGAATATATGCAGTCACTACAGGATGGGCGGGAAATTTATATCTATGGTAAACGGGTCAAGGATGTGACGACGCATCCCGCTTTTCGCAATGCTGCTGCCTCTATCAGCCAATTATATGACGCTCTGCATGATCCAAAGACTCATGACATTCTCTGTTGGAATACTGATACCGGTAGCGGCGGCTATACTCACAAATTCTTTCGTTTCGCAACCAGCCCAGATGACATCCGCCAGCAACGTGATGCCATTGCTGAATGGTCACGCCAGAGCTATGGCTGGATGGGTCGTACACCGGATTATAAAGCGGCATTTTGCTGTGCTTTAGGGGCTTATCCGGAGTTTTATGGGCAATTTTCCGATAATGCCCGCAGTTGGTATAAACGCATTCAGGAAAATGCGCTTTATTTTAACCATGCCATCGTCAACCCCCCGATTGATCGTCATAAACCCGCCGATCAGGTTAAAGATGTTTTTATCCAGATAGAAAAAGAAACGGATGCAGGAATTATTGTCAGCGGTGCCAAAGTCGTGGCAACCAATTCCGCCTTAACTCATTATAATTTTATCGGTTTCGGCTCGGCGCAGGTTATGGGTGATAACCCTGATTTTGCCCTGATGTTTGTCGCCCCAATGGATTCTGACGGCGTCAAATTAATCTCCCGAGCCTCCTATGAACTGACAGCAGGTGCGACCGGATCACCTTTTGATTACCCACTTTCCAGCCGGTTTGATGAAAATGATGCCATTCTGGTGATGGATAAAGTGTTAATTCCGTGGGAAAACGTGTTAATTTATCGTGACTTTGATCGCGCACGTAATTGGGCGGTTCAAAGTGGTTTTGCCCGTCTGTTTCCTATGCAGGCCTGTGTGCGTCTGGCCGTTAAACTGGACTTTATCACCGGATTACTGCAAAAGAGCCTGGAATGTACTGGCGTGGTGGATTTTAGGGGCGTTCAGGCTGATTTGGGTGAAGTCGTGGCGTGGCGCAATCTGTTCTGGTCGCTGACAGATGCAATGTGGGCAGAAGCAAAACCGTGGGAAGGTGGAGCCCACCTGCCGGACACTCAGGCAATACAGACTTATCGGGTCATGGCACCAATGGCTTATACAAAAATTAAAAATATCATTGAACGTAATGTCACCAGTGGATTAATTTATTTACCATCCAGTGTACGAGATATGAATAACCCTGAAATCAGTCAGTACCTTGAAAAATATGTCAGGGGTTCAAATGGCATTGATCATGTTGAACGCATTAAAATTCTGAAACTAATGTGGGATGCCATTGGCAGTGAATTTGGTGGACGCCATGAATTGTATGAAATCAACTATGCTGGTAGTCAGGATGAAATTCGCCTGCAATGCCTGCGCCATGCGTATGGTTCTGGCAATATGAAAAAAATGACTGAGCTGGTGGATCAGTGTCTCTCTGATTATGATGTAAATGGCTGGGTAAGCCCCCACTTACACAACAACAATGATATTAATTTATTAGATACGCTACTGAAATAAATGAGTAGCAGGAGACTTATAATGTCTTTAGAAAATGAACATCGCTTGCTATTCAGAGATGCGATGGCAAGCCTTTCCGCGGCGGTGAATATTATCACAACCGATGGCCCGGCCGGGCGCTGCGGTATGACAGCGACGGCAGTATGCTCCGTAACGGATACTCCGCCGACTTTGATGGTGTGCATAAACCGTAACAGTGCAATGAATCAGGTATTTCAGGGTAATGGCCAGCTATGTGTCAATATCCTGAATCATGAGCAGGAATTGCTGGCCCGCCATTTTGCGGGTATGACTGAAGCCAGTATGGAAGAGCGCTTCAGCTGGGATATCTGGCACACAGGCTCATTAGGGCAACCCATGCTGAAAGGAACACTCGCTAGTCTGGAAGGAAGCATCGAACAGGTACAGGAAATCGGCACACACAATGTTTACCTGGTCGAAATCAAACAGCTTCATGTTCTGGAAGAAGGCCACGGGCTGATCTACTTTAAGCGTGCTTTTCATCAGGTGATGAACAAAACTCTGGCTACCGCAGTTTGAAGTGAAGCTAAAAATTAAAATTAGGTATAAGGGCAAGGACGTAAAGCCCTTTACTTTCTCAACTGGCTTTTATCCGTTGTCTTTCAGGCAGTATCTTTGTTAGCTGGGCAAATGAATTCCTCGCTAATTTATCACTCTCATACCACCATGATTCAACTCAAAATTTATTAGGTATATAATCAAGGGGTCTCAACGTCATAGACATTCCGACAAGAGTCATTAATATACAGGTGGAATTTTGAATATTTCAGGCTTCATTCTTACGATATTACCTATCGCCTTATCTCCCGGAGCAAGTTTTACCCTCGGCATGACAAATGCTATTAACAGTGGAATAAAAGGTTTACTTTCCATCATAGTCGGGACAGCTTTAGGTATTTACACCCACGCATTACTGGTTGGTCTAGGTATTACCGGTATAGTGACAAAATATCCCCTTATTATGCATGCCATAAAAATCATTGGAACAATTTATCTAATCTATCTCTCTTGTATATTAATAAAAAACGGAATTTATTCCGGTAAAAAAATAACAGAAAAAGGGACGAAGGTTGCAACAATAAAAGACGCCTATATCGCCAACATTCTGAATATAAAAGCGATCCTACTCTACCTTACTGTAGTGCCTGGTTTTTTAACATCTGACTATATTAGTGTATTAAATTTTATCATTCTTGCTTCTATCCATATTATTATTACAACAATCTGGTTATTATCATTTGGTTATATTGTCATATTTGCTGCAAGAAAAATAAACTTCAGCATCGTAAGCCGGTTTGTTAATACAGTAGGTGGAGTTTGTTTATTATATTTTACTCTTGCTCCGTATATTCTATAGTGTCACTTCCGTGTTATATCACTATTGCCGTTAAAATGACCTCTTTGTTGGCAGCTCAATTCTCTTCCCTTCGCTAGAAAAACCGTTCCCAGTTTAGTTACTTCCTTCGATGATGCAACTCAAAATCCATTGAGCATAGCTGGTTTTCTGACTGAACCAACAATGATAAACCATCCCACGAACTGATTTATTATTTAATAAATATGATAAATTATATAAAACGTGTAGTTTTATGTAGCTCTATTTCATGCAGAAACAAACAAAAAAACCAAATACATAACATAAACTTAATATATTGATATTAGTGTTCAAAACTTTCCGCGTACACCTTTTGAGTAGTCACTTTAACCATCAGAATGGAGAACAAAGAGCAAACAAACATCAAATCGCTTTATTTACGAACACTTAAACCATTAATAAGTGATTTCTCCTATTAATTTAGTGAATATTCTGTCAAATCTGGTATTAATTTTTGCATTAGTGTGATCAACCACTGAGAAGATATTATGCCAGTATATTAACCTCCCGCGCTTTCGATCACTCTGAATAATTAAACAAAAACACAACCCGTGCAATACATTATGTTACTTTTATGTTAACAACAGTATAAACTCTGGATGTATTGTCCATTGGTATGACAACTAACAGAGGCAATTACTATGAATAAAACCGCTCCAGTCGGTTTATGGGATCAACCGAAGCCCTTTTTCATGATTTTTTTTGTAGAATTATGGGAAAGATTTGGCTACTACGGCGTTCAAGGCATTCTCGCTGTTTACTTCGTTAAACAGCTTGGTTTTTCAGAAACACAGGCATTTATTACCTTTGGTGCATTTACTGCGCTGGTTTATGGTTTGATTTCCATCGGTGGTTATGTAGGAGACCACTTGCTGGGAACAAAACGAACCATCATTCTGGGTGCTATTATACTGGCAATAGGCTACTTTCTGATTGGCCTTTCCATTATGGAACCAGAACTGATTTTTTATGCTTTGGGAACTGTCGCGGTTGGTAATGGTCTGTTCAAAGCTAACCCCGCAAGCCTGCTGGCTAAGTGCTACCAGCCACAAGATCCACGTTTAGATGGTGCTTTTACACTATTCTATATGTCCATCAATCTTGGTTCTCTGGTTTCTCTTTCTCTCGCTCCCGTTATTGCTGAAAAATATGGCTATGCTGTTACCTATAATATCTGTGGTATCGGCCTGATTATCGCTCTGTTGGTTTACATCGCCTGTCGCCGTATGGTACATGACATCGGTTCTGAGCCAGACCATGCTCCTCTTAACTACATAACCCTATTTTTAGTTTTACTCGGCTCAGCAGGGATGGTAGGGGTCTGTGCGTGGCTATTGCACAATATTGATATTGCTAATCTCGTTCTTATGGCAATTTCAGCTATCGTTGTGGTGATTTTCTTCTGGCAGGCATTCAAACAGGATAAAGTCGGCCGCAATAAAATGTTTGTGGCATTTATCCTGATGATTCAGGCTATTGTGTTCTTTATGCTGTACAACCAAATGCCAACCTCCCTCAACTTCTTTGCCATCAACAATGTTAATACCCAAATCTTCGGTTTTAATATTAACCCCATCAGCTTTCAGGCTCTGAACCCATTCTGGATCATCGTCGCCAGCCCGATTCTGGCTGTGCTTTACACCCGTCTGGGAGCAAAAGGCAAAGATTTTTCTATGCCAACGAAGTTTACCGTCGGTATGTTCCTGTGTTCTCTTGGCTTTCTGACGGCAGCCGCTGCCGGCCTGTTCGCCGATGAACATGGCATGACTTCACCGTGGTTTATCGTACTGGTTTACCTGTTCCAGAGTATCGGGGAGTTGATGATCAGTGCATTAGGGCTGGCAATGGTTGCTGCGTTTGTTCCCAGCTATCTGACAGGGTTTATTCTGGGTATGTGGTTCTTATCTCAGGCTGCTGCATCAGTACTGGGAAGCTATATAGCAACATTCACTGCCGCACCAGAAGGTGTTACTGACCCTCTGCAAACGCTGCCGATATATACGGGCGTATTCGGTAAAATAGGTATTGCCACTCTCATTGTTGCCGTGGTTATGGCTTTCATGGTGCCGTGGCTGAACCGTATTATGAAAGATGGCGCAAGAGCCTAACTGATTTAATTCGGTTTCATTAAAAAAATTCCCGCCCGTTAATCATGAAAATAACGGGCGGGAACTAAGAAACGTTAATCGACTAAAGCGACTTTAATCCATGCCAATCAGTATGGAAATTACAGTACATCAACCGCATTCAGTTCTTTGAAAGCCTGTTCCAGACGAACTTCCATTGAAACCTGACCAGCACGCAACCACACACGTGGATCATAGAATTTCTTATTAGGTTTATCCGCGCCTTCCGGGTTACCCAATTGACCTTGCAGATAACCTTCATTCTTCTTGTAGTAGTTCAGAATACCTTCCCAAGTAGCCCATTGGGTATCAGTGTCAATATTCATTTTAACTACGCCGTAGCTGACAGCTTCCTGAATCTCTTCTGCGGTAGAACCAGAACCACCGTGGAAAACAAAATCCAGACTATTGTGTGGCAGGTTGAATTTCTCTGAAACATAGTCCTGAGAATTACGCAGAATTTTTGGCGTCAGTTTAACGTTACCCGGTTTGTATACACCGTGAACGTTACCGAAAGAGGCCGCAATGGTAAAACGTGGGCTAATCGCGTTCAGTTTTTCATACGCATAAGCTACATCTTCTGGCTGAGTGTACAAAGAGGAGCTATCCAGATGGCTGTTATCAACACCATCTTCTTCACCACCCGTACAACCCAATTCGATTTCCAGCGTCATGTCAATTTTCGCCATACGCGCCAGATACTGGCTGCAAATCTCGATATTTTCTTCCAGAGATTCTTCTGACAGATCAATCATATGGGAAGAGAACAGAGGCTTGCCTGTCTGAGCATAGTGTTTCTCACCCGCGTCTAACAGACCATCAATCCACGGCAGCAATTTGCGTGCACAGTGGTCAGTATGCAGGATCACCGGCACACCATAATGCTCTGCCATCTGATGCACATGATAAGCACCAGAAATTGCACCCAGAATTGCTGCCTGCTGACCTTCCACTTTCAGGCCTTTACCTGCTACAAATGCTGCACCGCCATTGGAAAACTGGATGATTACCGGAGCACGTACTTTTGCCGCTGTTTCTAACACAGCATTGATAGAATCAGTACCGACACAGTTAACTGCCGGTAAGGCAAAATTATGTTCTTTTGCGATGGCAAAGACTTTTTGAACATCATCACCAGTGATGACACCCGGTTTTACGAAATCAAAAATTTTAGACATGTTACGTGGTCCTGTATTGACATTGAGCAGGCAGTATTTACTGCCTGCTATCACAACGAGTTACTCAACTTAGTTACTGTTAGCACGTTCTTCCAGCATCACAACGGCGGGGGGTTTTTTGCCTTCAACAAACTCAAGGAAAGCACCACCACCTGTAGAGATGTAAGAGATTTTGTCAGCAATCTCAAAAAGATCGATTGCCGCTAAAGTATCACCGCCACCTGCAATTGAGAAAGCATCGCTCTCTGCAATCGCACGGGCAATAATTTCGGTTCCTTTGCGGAAATTCGGGAATTCAAATACACCAACCGGGCCATTCCAGAGAATGGTTTTTGCACCTTGCAGGATTTCAGCCAGACGTTCAGCGGAAGCATCACCCAAATCGAGGATCTGCTCTTCATCTTTAATTTCACTGGTTGATTTCAACGTGGCTTCAGCTGTTTCAGAGAACTCTGTCGCAACACGAACATCCGTAGGTACCGGAATATCACAGCATTCCAGCAGTTTTTTCGCTTCCGGGATCAAATCATCTTCGTACAGGGAACGACCAACATTGTGGCCTTCAGCAGCAACAAAAGTATTGGCAATTCCACCACCAACGATAAGCTGATCAGCAATTTTGGACAGTGAATCAAGAACAGTCAGTTTAGTAGAAACTTTAGAGCCACCCACAATCGCGACCATTGGGCGAGCAGGGTTATGTAATGCTTTCCCCAAAGCTTCCAGTTCACCGGATAACAATGGACCTGCACAGGCAATTGGCGCAAATTTAGCAACGCCGTGAGTTGAAGCCTGAGCACGATGGGCTGTACCAAAGGCATCCATGACATAAACATCACACAATGCGGCATACTGTTTTGATAATGTTTCGTCGTCTTTTTTCTCACCTTTGTTAAAGCGAACGTTCTCCAGAACAACTAATTCGCCTTCCGCCACTTCAACGCCATTCAGATAATTTTTTTCCAGGCGGACAGGAGAAGAAAGTGCTGCTTTCAGGTAATCAACGACAGGTTGTAGTGAAAACTCTTCGTTGTACTCTCCCTCAGTCGGGCGTCCCAGGTGAGAAGTAACCATGACTTTGGCTCCCTGACTCAGCGCAGCCTCGATCGTCGGCAAAGACGCACGAATACGTGCATCTGAGGTAACTTTGCCATCTTTTACAGGCACATTCAGATCAGCCCGGATCAGAACTCGTTTACCCGCCAGATCTAAATCAGTCATCTTAATTACAGACATGGTGAATCCTCTCATTGATTCTCTATAAAATTACTCAATCCCCTGCTGTATGCCATTTGTTCAACCATATTTAATTTAATAACATCTGATCTCACAAAATCCGACACAATATTATCGATACAACAGACGATTTATTTGAAACCCGTTTATTTGAAACCTTTAGAAGCCATTGCCAGCGTTGTGTCAAGCATACGATTGGCAAAGCCCCACTCATTATCACACCAAACAAGTGTTTTAATCAGGTGGTTTCCGCTCACTCTTGTTTGTGTGCCATCCACGATGGCGCTGTGAGGGTCGTGGTTAAAATCCGTTGAGACCAACGGCAAATCGGTGAAATCCACTATACCACGAAACGAACTCACTGCTGATTTTTGCAGTAGTTGGTTTACCTCACTGACATTAACGGCAGCACTGACTGTAACACTCAAATCAATCGCAGTGACGTTGATGGTGGGAACCCGTACAGAAATAGCTTCAAACCGGTTACTGAATTTGGGAAAGATACGAGTGATCCCCGCGGCCAGTTTAGTATCGACAGGTATAATCGACTGGCTGGCTGCCCGGGTTCGACGCAGGTCACTGTGATAGGCATCAATTACTGGTTGATCATTCATGGATGCGTGGATTGTTGTCACCGTTCCTGATTCAATATTGAACGCATCATCCAACACCTTAATAATCGGGATAATGCAATTTGTCGTACAGGATGCATTCGAAACTATGCAATCTTCCGCAGACAACAGTTCATGATTCACACCGTATACCACAGTCGCATCCAGATCGTTTCCTCCCGGATGGGCAAACAGTACTTTTTTAGCACCACTAGCGAGATGGGCTTCCCCATCGGCGCGTTCACCATACTGACCGGTACAATCGAGTACAATATCAATACCCAGTTCTTTCCACGGTAAAGCCGAAATATCGGGTTGATGAAACAGCCGGATACTGTCATCCCCCACATGCAAGACTGTATTATTCAAACCTATCTTGTTCAGGCACACATCCCATGCAAAACGCCCATGGCTGGAATCATATTTCAATAAGTGAGCGATACCTTCTGCATCAGCCAACTCATTGATGGCGATAACTTCAATTTCAGCCCGACGCCCGGATTCGTAGAGCGCACGCAGGACACTGCGGCCTATTCTCCCAAACCCGTTAATCGCTACCCTGATTGTCATGTTACTCCCTGAATTTCTCTGTTGTCACGCAACGGCTTAGGATAACTGAGCAGGTGCAAATTGTACGGATGATTCATCATAAAATTAATCAGATTGTGACAGACAAGACATTTTGCATGCGATAACTGAAACGGTTCAGCTAATTATAAGGGAAGACTACGAGAAAAAAGGGCTAATAGCAAGGATCGTTAATAGCATAACAAAAGCATTTTGAACAAAAAAAGAGCGCATCGGATCAAAGTTTGATGCAGATGCGCTTAATTCCCTTCATCTTTCAAGTTGCCTCTTTGTAGGCTTCGCCTAGAAGCAACCCGAAATCCATTGAAGGTATACTGTTATTTCAGCAGTGCTGCCGCTTTCGCGACGACATTTTCAACCGTAAAACCAAACTCTTTGAACAGTGCGTCAGCCGGTGCTGATTCACCAAAGCTGTTCATACCAACGATAGCACCATTGATACCAACATATTTGAACCAGTAATCAGCAATGCCTGCTTCAACCGCAACACGCGCGGAAACGGCGGCAGGAAGTACGGCTTCACGATATGCTGCATCTTGTTTGTCGAATGCATCAGTAGATGGCATGGAAACAACGCGGATTTTACGGCCTTCTGCACTCAGTTGATCAGCGGCTTTCACTGCCAGTTCAACTTCAGAGCCAGTTGCGATCAGGATCAATTCAGGCTGACCTGCGCAATCTTTCAGAATGTAAGCACCTTTCTCAATGTTGGCCAGCTGTTCAGCCGTGCGCTCCTGCTGTGCCAGATTCTGGCGGGAGAAGATCAGAGAAGTCGGGCCATCCTTACGCTCAATCGCATATTTCCATGCAACCGCAGATTCCACCTGATCACATGGACGCCATGTGCTCATATTTGGTGTGACACGCAAGCTGGCAATCTGCTCAACAGGCTGATGGGTCGGGCCATCTTCACCCAGGCCGATAGAGTCATGGGTATATACAAAGATGCTACGGATTTTCATCAGCGCAGCCATACGCACTGCATTACGGGCATACTCAACAAACATCAGGAATGTCGCACCATAAGGCACAAAACCACCATGCAGAGCGATACCGTTCATGATGGCAGACATACCGAATTCACGAACACCGTAATGAATGTAGTTACCGTCCTGAACTTCGTTCAGAGGCTTGGAGCCAGACCACATAGTCAGGTTACTTGGTGCCAGGTCAGCAGAACCACCCATGAATTCAGGCAGAACCTTACCAAATGCTTCCAGAGCATTTTGTGACGCTTTACGGCTGGCAATAGAAGCTGGATTCTGTTGCAGGTTTTCAATAAATGCCTTGGATTCTGCTTCCCAGTTTTCTGGCAGTTCACCGCTGGTACGACGGCTGAATTCTGCTGCCAGTTCAGGATGTGCTTCAGCATAAGCGGCAAATTTTGCATCCCATGCACTTTCTTTTGCTTTACCGGCTTCTTTCGCATCCCAGCCAGCGTAAATATCCTGAGGAATTTCAAAAGCAGGGTGTTCCCAGCCCAGTGCTTTGCGGGTTGCTTCGATTTCAGCATCTCCCAATGGCGCACCGTGACACTCTTCTTTACCTGCTTTGTTTGGCGAACCAAAACCAATGACAGTTTTGCACATTAACAGAGATGGTTTGCCTGTTTCTTTACGTGCTTCTTCGATTGCTGCTGTAATTGCGTCAGAATCATGGCCATCTACACCACGAATAACATGCCAGCCATATGCTTCAAAGCGGGCAGCAGTATCATCAGTGAACCAGCCTTCAACTTCACCATCAATAGAGATGCCATTGTCATCATAGAAAGCAATCAGCTTGCCCAGCTTCAGTGTACCCGCCAAAGAGCAAACTTCATGGGAAATGCCTTCCATCATACAACCGTCGCCCATGAATACATAAGTATGGTGATCGACGATATCGTGGCCCGGACGGTTAAACTGTGCTGCCAGTGTGCGTTCTGCGATTGCGAAACCAACTGCATTAGCAATACCCTGCCCCAGTGGGCCGGTTGTTGTTTCTACACCCGCTGTATAGCCATATTCAGGGTGACCCGGGGTTTTGGAATGCAGTTGACGGAAATTTTTCAGATCGTCGATGGAAACATCGTAACCAGTCAGGTGCAACAAGCTGTAAATCAGCATAGAACCGTGGCCATTGGACAATACAAAACGGTCACGATCGGCCCAGTGAGGATTGACAGGGTTATGGTTCAGATAGTCGCGCCACAGAACTTCAGCAATGTCAGCCATTCCCATCGGTGCACCAGGATGCCCTGATTTTGCTTTCTGCACAGCATCCATGCTCAAGAAGCGGATAGCATTAGCAAGGGTTTTACGAGTGGTCATTCTTTACTCCAAGTCGGATAAAAGCGTTAGTGAACTAGAACTAATTTTCGCAGCGCAGCATACAAACCGCAATCATTAATGCCATATAAACGAAAACTATCTTAATTTCCGTTTAGCATCAATTCTTTGATTTATCCCGCCGTTTTGACGTATTTTCAAGTGAATACACCTATACACTTCGTCTTTCAAGTTGCCTCTTTGTTGGCTACGCTCGTTCACCCCAGTCACATAGTTATCTATGCTCCCGGGGATTTACTCCCTTGCCGCCGCGACGCATCTTGAAATCCATTGTGTATAACCGGAGGTTAGTTTGCGCAAATTCAGAGTGATTTCACCTCGTGATTTGCGCAATAAGAAACCATGTATTAGACACGATAATTAATGAACGAATCAAGATCGGAAAAGCCTGTTTTTCTGCTGATTTGGAGCATGATAGCAAGCCAGCTATGATAATTTCCTCTGACTAAAAATACTTTGTGATCCAAATAACAATTTGATGCAGGTAACTGTCTAATTTAAAGAACGATAGATGTCATAATTTTCATCATCGAAACAAATGAGGTTCACCTGTAATATATTTTGATTATCAAACAGACGGGAGTGAATCACTTCCAAAGCAATTTCTGCTGCCAGTTTTTTTGGAAAACGGTAAATGCCTGTGCTGATATTGGGGAAAGAAACTGTCTCAATATTGTATTGCTCAATAAGATCAAAACAGCTTACATAGGCCTTTTTCAATAATTCAGGTTCATTATCGGTTCCCCCGTTCCAGCAAGGGCCGACTGTATGGATCACATACTTTGCCGGTAAATTCCCTGCTCCGGTGATAACCGCATCCCCAATATCACAACCCCCCTGCTTTGCCCTAATTTGCATGCACTCTTCCAGAATGGCCTTTCCACCAGCCCGATGAATAGCACCATCAACGCCTCCCCCCCCCCAACAAAGAGCTATTCGCCGCGTTAACAATCGCTTCAACAGCAATTTTGGTGATATCGCCATGTATTATTTTAATTCTGTTTTTCATTTCGTTATTCCTTCTTACATTTTCTTATGTGCAGAATAGATTTACTTATATAGTGTTTAATCGTTACTCATTCTGGACTTAACAATAAATGTTAAAAAACAACCCTCCGTTGAATTCAATGTCAGTTACGAATATCACGCTATTAAACTCCATCAATACTAAATGCCATGAACTAATCAAATTACTGAATAACTGTGTCGAAAATGGTGCATCTATCGGCTTTATTTCACCATTGGAAGTCAATGAAGCAGAGCAATACTGGCAAGATGTCGAAACAGATGTTGTATCTGGTCATCGCTTGCTATTAGTGGCAATGGAAGGTGACAAAATCGCGGGTTCGGTACAACTTAGCCTTTGCAGAAAAAAGAATGGGAAACATCGAGCTGATGTAGAAAAACTAATGGTACACACAGCCTATCGCCGGCGTGGAATTGGCAATATGTTAATGGAAGAACTGGAATGTGTGGCAAAGCAGCATCAACGTAGTTTGCTGGTACTGGATACCCGCACAAATGATCCCGCCTCTGCCCTTTATCAGAAATGTGGCTTTGTTGAAGCCGGGCAAATACCAAATTATTCCATTAATTCGAATGGCGAACTCTCAGGAACAACCTATTTCTATAAAATGATTTGAGATTTTTGCCGATCAGGAAAACGAAAAAGCCCTGAGTTTTAAACTCAGGGCTTATAAATTCTGGCGGTGCGGACGGGACTCGAACCCGCGACCCCCGGCGTGACAGGCCGGTATTCTAACCAACTGAACTACCGCACCGCTATGGTGTTCTGGTTTAGAACGGGGTGGATAATACGAACTCCGGCACAATACGTCAATCGATTTTTATAATAAAATAGCGCGCTTGGATAATTTTTCACCTTAATGGTAAATTTATTGTCATCTAGTACCGTTCCCGTCAGTGTAATTGTTCAGGTTTTGTCCTCCACAGGCAACTCCCCCCTTTCTTCTCTACTAAATCTAAACGGGATTCATGCTGAAGCAATTCCTCATCAGAGGCGTAAATTATTTTCAGCCCAGCCTGTGGGCGGGTAATTTTTTGAATTTCCGCAACCTGTGCATTGTTGGATGTTTCCCCTTCCATCGAAAAAGCCAGCGATGTCTGACCACCGGTCATTGCCAGATAGACATCTGCCAAAATCTCGGCATCGAGTAATGCCCCATGGAGAGTTCGTTTGGCGTTATCAATATGGTAACGATCACACAGCGCATCAAGGTTATTACGCTTACCGGGGAAAAGCTTCCTTGCCATCGTCAGGCTATCGGTAATGGTACAAAATTCAGCAGTTGGCGGGATGCCTCGATTAAGTTTGCTGAATTCATAATCCATAAAACCAATATCAAACGTTGCGTTATGAATGATCAACTCAGCGCCACGGATAAATTCAATAAATTCATCGGCTATATCAGCAAATACGGGTTTATCCTGTAAAAATTCATCGCTAATACCATGTACTTCAAATGCTTCCGGATCAACCAGACGATCCGGCTTAATATAAATGTGAAAATGACGCCCTGTCAGACGACGGTTAATCACTTCCACCGCGCCGACTTCAATGATGTTATGCCCCTCGTAGTGAACTCCCAGTTTATTCATACCGGTTGTTTCAGTATCAAGGACGATTTGACGGGTAATTGCAGTGCTCATAGTGTTTTTTTGTGTCAGACTTAGAGTTTTGAATAAAGATGATATAGGAAGAGTCTACCAAATATGAATAAACAGGTAGAAATTTTCACCGATGGTTCCTGCCTCGGTAATCCGGGTCCCGGCGGATATGGTGTTTTACTTCGTTATAAACAAAAGGAAAAAACCTTAAATGAAGGTTATTTCCGTACAACCAACAACCGGATGGAGCTGATGGCCGCTATTGCCGCGCTGGAAGCACTTAAAGAGCCATGCTCAATCATTCTTACCACTGACAGTCAATATGTTCGTCAGGGAATTACCCAGTGGATACATAACTGGAAAAAACGGGGCTGGAAAAAAGCAGATAAATCCCCGGTGATCAATGTTGATCTGTGGCAACGGCTGGATAAAGCCATTTCTCCCCACGAAATCGAATGGCATTGGGTCAAGGGGCATACCGGTCATCGTGAAAACGAATTGTGTGATGAACTCGCTCGTACAGCGGCTAACGCCCCGACCCAAACCGACAGTGGCTATATTGAATAAAGCCACGCACTTCGTCTTTCAAAAGCTAATCGCGCTGATGAGAATTTTTCACTACTCCCAGTGCATTACTGAATTTCGGTTTCAACAATCTTGCCCGCATGGGATTGAGAGTCAGTGGTATTGTCCGCTTGCGGGCAATAATCACATTCAGGCAACCAAATATTGATGACGAAGGTTCATGCGCATTATTGGCACTCTTCCACGGTAAAACATGGAAGTTAGCATGATGAAGCACTTCATAGTTCAGCAAGCGAAGCCAATCCAGCTGACGCAGTCTGGAAAACATTTGGGTTCGATAAAGCCGCTTGCGGCATACAACTGAAATAGGTTTTCTCAAACCCAACAGGCTGATAGGATTAAATCCAGAGATAATGAGCCAGCCATCATCAATCATGATCCTATCCACTTCTCTAAGCAGCCAGTGAGGATCAACACTATACGTCAGCATATGTGCCAGTAAACAGGCATCAACCGACTTAGCCTCAAAAGGGAGGTAATGAGGATCGGCAATCACATTCATGCTTTCGCCTTTCAGTCCCACATTAACCTGATGGCTGATTAAGCACGAGCGGCTGTCAATTTCTACACTTAAATTACCGACTTTCACTAAATGAAAACCAAAAATTTTCGGCCACCACGGTTCCAATTGATGTTCCAAAGCGACACGGTAATACTCACCCCATGGTAATTCAGCCCAGGAAGCAGGCAGGGTTATTTGTTTGATTGCACGTGCTGATTGCATGTCATCTTCCTTCCAACCTACTATACTCTCCGTCTTTCAAGTTGCCTCTTTGTTGGTGGCGCTCACTTGCCTCCACGACGCATCTTGAAACCCATTAAGAATAAAATCGATTGCTAAACGAGGCATATCATGAAGCTTATCAGGCTCCCGGCCCTTTCAGATAACTACATTTGGTTACTTTGTGACGAGAACAAGCATTGTGTCATTATCGATCCCGCTGAATCACAACCTGTTATGGATACTTTAGCAGCTAACCAACTTATTCCCATCGCTATCCTGTTGACACACCATCACCACGATCACGTTGGCGGTGTTGCTGGACTACTTAAGCAATATCCAACATTACCTGTATATGGCCCGGAAGAGACCCAAAGTAAAGGGGCAACTCACGTTGTTCATGAAAATGATCTTATTGTGACAGGTAATTTTTCTTTTCAGGTTCTTGCTCTACCGGGTCATACCCTTGGACATATTGCTTTCTATCAGGCCCCTTATCTATTTTGTGGAGATACCTTGTTTTCGGCAGGTTGTGGCAGACTCTTCGAAGGTACCGCTGAACAGATGTTTTCTTCCCTTGAGAAAATTGCCTCGCTGCCTGATGAAACGTTGATCTGCTGCGCCCATGAGTATACTGCCGCGAATATGAAATTTGCGCTGGCTGTATTACCTGAAAATCAGGCTATTAGCGATTATCATAAGAAAATTATCGAGTTACGTGGAAAAGATCAGGCAACAGTTCCTACCACATTGAAAATAGAGAAGAAAATTAACGTTTTTCTAAATTGTCACGATATTGATTTACAAAAAAATATCGGTATTAAACCTAATTCAATACCACTTTCTTCTGTTTTTCAGCAATTAAGGGCCTATAAAGATCGATTTTGACTTTTTCGGGTTGTCTTCTGTGTAATAGGTCAGTATGATTGCTCACCTTTTAGGCAAACATCAAAGCAGAATATGAAGACAAAAGCGATCCTATTCGCATCTGTCTTGCTTGCCGGGTGTCAGTCGGGGCTACAACCAAAGTCTCCTTCCCAGCAGCATACACAGAAGATGTCTTCGACGAATCAGAAAACAAACGGTATTGCAGTACCAGAGGAGACTGCAAACTGGAAGGAGAGTCCGACAGCTCAACAAGATTTGTGGGGACATATCCGTGATGAGTTGAAGATGGAAATTCCTGATAATAACAGGGTGCGTGAACAGCAGAATTATTACCTGAAACACAAGAGTTATCTCCAAAATGTGGCGTTACGCTCGGAACCATATATGTATTGGATCGTTGAGCAGATTGATCAGCGAAATATGCCTATGGAAGTGGCCTTGCTTCCCATAGTGGAGAGTGCTTTTAATCCTCATGCGACATCTTACGCCAACGCGGTTGGCTTATGGCAGATTATTCCCAGCACAGGCCGGCATTATGGTCTGACGCAGGATAAATGGTACGATGCACGTCGTGATGTTGCGGCATCTACAACTGCTGCCCTGAATATGCTTGAGCGTTTGAATGTACGTTTTAACGGGGATTGGTTACTCACTATAGCCGCTTATAACAGTGGTGAAGGCCGCGTTGCACGGGCAATCAGAGAAAATCAGTCTAAGGGGAAACCAACAGATTTTTGGTCATTGGAATTGCCACGTGAAACGATGCATTACGTTCCTAAGATACTGGCACTCAGTAATGTCATTCGTCAAAACGAAAAATATAGCTTTACACTACCGAAACCCAATATTCAGCAGGCACTTGCCAAAGTTGAGGTAGGGCAGCAAATCACGCTATCACAGGCTGCTGAGTTGTCCGGGCTTTCCCTGACCTCCATGAAAGCTTATAACCCCGGCTATAAGCAGGGCATGACCTCTCCTCATGGGCCGCATTACATTATGTTGCCAAAGGAGAATGCTGGTCAGCTTAAACACTCACTGGCAGATAAAAGTGTTTTGAAAGAGATTAGGCTGGCCGTTGCGAAAAATCTTCGTCAGTTACATCAACAAAGCCATTACACCGTTCGTTCAGGTGATACCTTATCTGCGATTGCAAAACGCTTTAAGACATCTCACCATCAACTACAGAAATTGAACGGTCTGAAGACCGCTGACAGACTCAAAATCGGGCAGGTTCTGAAAGTGAATATCAGTGAACCGATTAAATATCAGGTTCGCAAAGGGGATTCTTTTACCAGCATTGCTAAGCGGCATGGTGTGAATCTTAATGATCTGATGAGCTGGAATAAGGGCATCAAGCTCAAAGATATGAAACCGGGTCTGGCGCTGACGCTGTATCTGAACTGATTTCATTTCCAATATATATCGGATAAATATCGCTCTCTGATCGAAAGGCAGGGAGCGATTCTTTTTTAAGATATATACACTTCGTCTTTCAAGTTGCCTCTTTGTTGGCTGCGCTCGCTCACCCCTGTCACCGTTTTTATAAACAGACGGTTATCTATGCTCCCGGGGATTTACTCCCTTGCCGCCGCGACGCATCTTGAAATTCATTGTGTATACTCAGCCAACCTCAAAACCAATAAAGGAATACTATCTTGTCATCATCTGATTTCGATAAAAATAACGTCCCAGATAGCTTTCAGGAAATATACAACCAATTATTGCTCCCTGCTGATTTCCGCCTGAATGCCCCGCCCAGCAAAGAAAATGAAAGCCGTGATTATGAAGCAATGCGATTCATTCTGAATGGAAAATTAATCCTTTTTCGTCAGGCTAAAATCACGCCACGCAAAATTGGTCAATTCGTTACATTATGGAAAAGACCTTCTCCTGACGCAGAAATAATGCCATTAGATGCCAGAGATAATATTGATTTTTGCCTGATAGCTACTTTTACAGAGGATAAAAAAGGTATTTTTCTGTTTTATTCAGATGTTCTGATGAGGAAAGGTGTATTTTCTTCCTCCACGAAAGAGGGGAAAAGAGCTATTCGAGTATACCCTTCCTGGGATTTTCCCAATTCTAAACAGGCAATTCAAACCCAAAAATGGCAGTCATCTTATTTTATCAACTTAGATAATCCATTAGCTGCAATTGAGAAATTAAAGAATATATTATCCAACTAAAAAAGTAACATAGGCATATTATTGAAATGTAAAAATCATTTGAAATAACAATTAAACTTAGGTATACCGGTATTCTTCCCCAAATAAGGATGTCATACATGTATAAAAATGGTTATTTTGTTACAGCAGAAATTAGAGCTAAAGAAAATACAGATCTTAATGTCGTTATCAGAGAGTTAAAAGTCTTACAAGAAAAAACACTATTAGAACCGGGGTGTGAAATATTTTTCATTCACCAATCAAACGAAAATCCAAACACATTTATTATATGGGAGAAATTCACCAGCCCGGATGCGTTAAAAAAACATTTTGAATATGACCATACTAAGTATTATTTATCACTCGACTTAACAGAAGTTATTCAGGTTTTTACTACCGATACGATTTAACCACATTCAAATACTCTACACTGCTAATCTTATATAAGGAGTCTCTCATGGTTACTCGAATAAATTATTCCAGCCTCCCACAAGTGAAAGGCCCTTATGTACATGCGGTAAAACATCAAGGCTTGCTGTATATTTCAGGGCTGACCGCACTGGGTACAGAGTCACAACAGCATGGTGTTGAAGCACAGACTTTGACTATTCTCCGGCAAATAACATCCGTTCTTGAACAAGAAAAATGTCACAAATCTGATCTCATTAAATTTACGATCTTCGTCAAGGATATCAAGCAGCTCCCTCTTATCCGTCCTTTATTATTTAACTTCTGTGAAGGAAATTTACCCGCGTGTTCTCTGGTAGAAATATCAAATCTTATTCATCAGGATTTGCAAATAGAAATTGAATTAATTGTTGCTGTCAGGGACTGATTCATATTAAGCAAGCGGTAAGTAGGTAATCGGTTTGTATTAATTCTGCTGCCCTGCTGTGCAATACAGTAAGGCAGCATATTTGTGCTGTCTCGTTTAAGTTCTCAGCCCTCTGCCGGATTCAATTAAATACCAAGCCAGTAGGTAAAATCCAAGTATAAATGCGCCCAGCATACCCAATGTCATAGCCAGAGAGACATCCGAAATACCGAGGAAACCATAACGGAACCCACTGATCATATATACGATTGGGTTTAGCTTCGATACCATCTGCCAAAATTCCGGCAACAGCGTCAGAGAATAAAAGACACCGCCCAAATAGGTCAGCGGAGTCAGAACAAACGTTGGGATAATACTAATATCATCAAATGTTTTCGCAAAAATGGCATTCAGTAATCCAGCCAATGCAAATAAGATTGATGTTGCTAACAGAGTTATTACCACCATTCCCCATGAGTGAATCTCTAATGGCACGAAAAACAGGGAAACCAGCGTCACCAAAATACCGACACACACACCACGGGCTACACCACCACCGACAAATCCGGCAATAATCACATGAGTCGGTACAGGAGCAACCAAAACTTCCTCAATACTGCGCTGAAATTTAGCACCAAAGAAAGAAGAGGAAACATTTGCATATGAGTTAGTGATCACCGACATCATAATCAGCCCGGGAACAATAAACTGCATATATGTGAATCCCCCCATTTCACCAATACGGGAACCGACTAAGTTACCGAAAATAACAAAATAGAGAGACATGGTAATCACAGGAGGCAGCAGGGTTTGCACCCAAATTCGACCAAAGCGGGTAATTTCCTTAATCCAGATGGTTTTCAATGCCACCCAATAAAGTTGGATCATGAACGAGCTCCTTGGCTATTATTTGTTAACCCAACAAACAGCTCTTCCAAACGATTCGCCTTGTTGCGCATACTGTTAATCTGAATACCCTGCGTACTTAATTGGGAGAAAACATCATTTAGTCCCTGCCCTCGTTTCACATCTACTTCTAGCGTAACTGTGTCAACCAAGCGATAGCTATAGCCTTCAAGCGTAGGCATGTTTCCTTCAGGCGCTAAATCGAGTAAAAATGTTTCTACCTCAAGTTGGCTGAGTAGATCTTTCATGCTGGTATTTTCCACCAGCTCACCATGCTGGATAATGCCAATATTGCGACAAAGCATTTCTGCTTCTTCCAGATAGTGAGTCGTCAGAATAATCGTGGTTCCCTGCTCATTAAGAGACTTCAGAAAGTCCCACATAGAGCGGCGTAGTTCGATGTCAACACCCGCAGTCGGTTCATCCAGAATTAATAACTTTGGCTGATGCATCAAAGCGCGGGCGATCATCAGGCGGCGTTTCATTCCCCCTGACAGACGATTTGCCCGTTCATTACGTTTACCCCAGAGATCGAGTTGTGACAGATAGGTTTCCGCCCTGCTTTGTGCCACATTACGTGGTACGCCGTAGTATCCCGCCTGATTCAGCACAATCTGAATCACGGTTTCAAATGGGTTAAAATTAAATTCCTGCGGGACTAACCCCAGTTGCCGTTTAGCATTGACTAAATCCGTATCAATATCGTAACCGAATACATTAACCTTACCGCTGCTTTTATTGACCAGAGAACTAATGATGCCGATAGTCGTTGATTTCCCGGCACCATTCGGCCCCAACAGAGCGTAAAAATCGCCGGTTTCCACTCGCAGATCAATCCCACGCAGCGCTTTTACTCCACCGTTATAGGTCTTCGTAAGCTGCGTCAATTCCAATGCATAAGCCATAAGTAAACAACACCTTTATTTTTCTGCTATTTTTGAGTGCAAGGGACAGATTATGCCATTCTTTTCCCTGCACTTCTTTTCAATGATAGGGATCAACTCAAAAACATTACTCAATTAAATATTAAATTCTCAATTAATGTTGTATATGATTCTATCTCAAAAATGTTGCCAGGCTATTAGTCATGATGAGAAAAATTGAAGAGCTGTTTGCCCGGAACAAGCAGTGGTCAGAGTCTGTAAATGAAGAAAATCCTCATTTCTTCAAGGAATTATCAAAAGCACAAAAGCCACACTTTCTATGGATAGGCTGTTCTGATAGCCGTGTGCCTGCTGAAAAACTGATTGATGCTGCACCGGGTGATCTTTTCGTTCACCGGAATGTTGCAAATCTAGTGATACACACCGATTTAAATTGTTTATCTGTTGTACAGTATGCTGTCGATGTTTTACAGGTTGAACATATAATCATTTGTGGTCATTACGGATGCGGTGGTATTGAAGCAGCAGTAAACGGAACTGAATTAGGTTTAATCAATAACTGGCTGCTCCACATTCGTGATTTGTGGTACAAACACAGCTCAATGCTTGGTGAATTGCCACCTAATGATCGACTGAATCGCCTGTGTGAGCTGAATGTGATTGAACAGGTTTATAACCTTGGTCATTCAACCATTATGCAATCCGCGTGGAAACGTGGACAAAAAGTCATGATCCATGGCTGGGTATATGGTTTGAAAGATGGCGAACTGCATGATTTGGATATTACCGCAGACAGCCGTGAAAAACTGGAGCTTAATTACCGTCAGGCTATCTCTAAGCTGGCTCGTAAAAAGTAACAAGTTTCCGTAAAAATAAATGGCAGCCTTTGCTGCCATTTATTTACTACATCGGCACCTGTTTGCATTATTGCAAAAATTTACTCTTCCAGCAGAGTAACATGGCCGATATAAGGCAGATGGCGATAGCGCTGAGCATAATCAATGCCATAACCCACCACAAATTTATCTTCAATCGAGTAACCGATCCACTCAACCGGAACATCAACTTCACGACGGGATGGTTTGTTCAGTAACGTACAAATTGCCAGAGAATTTGGTTCACGAAGAGACAGAATCTCACGGATTTTATTCAGTGTATTCCCGGAGTCGATAATATCTTCAACGATTAACACATCTTTACCACGAATATCTTCATCCAGATCCTTTAGGATCTTCACATCGCGGGTAGAATCCATTCCATTGCCGTAGCTGGATGCAGTCATAAAATCCACTTCATGAGAAACCTGAATTTCACGGCACAAATCTGCCATGAAAATAAACGATCCTCTCAGCAGGCCAACCAATACCAGTTCACGATCGCTATTGCGATAATGTTCTGTAATCTGTTGCCCTAATTCAGCAATACGTTGTTTAACCTCTTGCTCGGAGATCATCACTTCTACAATATGTTTCAATTTCACATACCTATTTGTTTTAAAACAATAAACCCATCTTTAATTATGTGATAAATCACCAATATTGATACACCAAGTGATATACAGTTAGTCGCACGAAGACGGACACATAAGAAAACATGAGAACAAAATATTTGCGGAGTATACCAGAAGGAATCGATTGCGGTAAAAGAAGAAGCCAGACTTAGTACTCCAGCCGCAACCCGCATTGTGTCATGATGGCCCTTCCCTTCTTTCTAACACTAAGGGAGGTGTCACATCAATTACGTAGACTCAACGCATCGAAATACCAACGAACACATTGGGAATGATAACGGCGGAGCAGTGGAAACTGATTTGCTTGAACGTTCTGTTCTCACTCAAAAATAGGCCGCATAATGAGCGGCCTATCTTACTAATGTGTCCTCATCCCGGCACTGTACATTAATAATTTAAACAGTGTTGCAACGATCCCCAAGCTTAACACACTTGCTGACCAGATAGTTATCATCCACCCCAGTTTCTTATACCAACGGGAGTCATTCCGATTTTCTATCTGAGGTAAATGAAGATTAGTGATAGTTTTCACCTGATTTAACTTTTCCTCGGAAAACATAATAACTCCAACTTGTGTAACCTAAGACAACGGGAATAATTAATAACCCACCCACTAACATAAACCCTTGGCTTTGTGGTGGAGAAGCGGCATCCCAAATAGAAACAGATGGTGGAATAATATTAGGCCACAGGCTGATACCTAAACCGGAGAAGCCTAAAAATATCAATAACAAGGTCAGGAAAAATGGCGCGTAGTTACCATAGTTATAGGCACTACGAACAAGGCACCATGTGCTGGCTAAAACTAATAGCGGGACCGGTAGCAAGAAGTAGAAATTAGGTAAACTGAACCAGCGCAAAGCAATATCTGCATGTGCCAAAGGTGTCCAGATACTAATGACAGCAATGACTGCCAATAAAGCGAGGGCTAAGTAAACGGTCAACGAGCACATCTTACGATGCAACCGGTACTCCGTTTTCATTATTAACCATGAGCTGCCTAATAAAGCATAAGCAATAATCAACCCAAAACCACAAAATAGCGGAAAAGGTGCAAGCCATGAGAGTGCGGAGCCACTAAAATGACGGCCTGTGATCTCAAAGCCATTAATCACCGTACCAACAGTAATCCCCTGACAAAATGTCGTTAATAGTGAACCACCAATAAAAGCACGATCCCAGAAAGTGCGATGTTCTGGCAGTGCTTTAAAGCGGAATTCAAAAGCAACTCCACGGAAAATAAGCCCGACTAGCATCAGTGTCAGCGGAATAGTTAACGCATCAATAATAACGGAGTAAGCCAGTGGAAAAGCGCCATATAGCGCAGCACCACCTAATACCAGCCACGTTTCATTTCCATCCCATACAGGGGCGACAGTATTAACCATCACATCTCGTTCGGTAGGATCTTTGGTAAAAGGCAATATGATCCCGATACCCAAATCAAAGCCATCAGCAACAATGTACATTAATGTGGCGAAGATAATGATGACAAACCAGATAATAGAAAGATCAATACCCATTCTGTTTTTCTCCACTAATCGGTTGCTGCATTTCCGAGTGACTTGGAGATGCTATTTCTTCGGGCCCCTGTTTCACCAGACGCATCATATAAAAGTACCCAATACCGAAAACAGAAAAATAGACCAAAATAAAGAGCAATAAACTTAAGCTCATTTGCATATCGCCGTGCGCTGAAACAGCATCTTTTGTACGCTGTAACCCATAGACCACCCACGGTTGTCGGCCAATTTCAGTCGTAAACCAACCAGCGAGAATAGCGATTAAACCAGAAGGCCCCATGCAAAGAGCAAAACGTAAAAATGCACGAGAATGGTATATTTTCTGTTTTTTTCGCAGTAAAACACCGGCTACCCCTAATAAAATCATCAGCATACCGAGACCTGCCATGATTCGGAATGACCAGAAAATAATGGTCGCGTTAGGCCTGTCTTCGGGAGGGAAAGACTTAAGAGCGGGAATTTGTTTTTCCAGGCTATGGGTCAGGATAAGGCTACCCAGATAAGGGACTTCCAGCGCATATTTTGTTTTCTCTTCATTCATGTCTGGAATACCAAATAAGATCAGTGGCGTTGCTTCACTCGATGTATTACTCCAATGCCCTTCAATAGCAGCAATTTTTGCTGGCTGATGTTCAAGGGTATTCAGTCCATGTGCATCACCGATAACCGCCTGAATGGGAGCAATAATTAAAATTAGCCATAACGCCATAGAAAGCATTTTACGTACAGGGGCTGTGTCCTTTCCACGCAGCAATAACCAGGCCGCACAGGCTGCGATAAACAGGGCGCTGGCAAGGAATGCACCGACAGACATGTGTAATAGGCGGTAAGGAAATGAAGGATTAAATATTATCTGTAACCAGTTATCAGGAATAACAATACCATTTTCGATGTGATATCCCTGAGGTGTTTGCATCCAGCTGTTTGAAGAGAGGATCCAGAAAGTAGAAATAATGGTTCCTACTGCCACCATGCAAGTGGCAAAAAAGTGCAGTTTTCTACCGACCTTATTCCAACCAAATAACATAATGCCGAGGAAACCAGCTTCAAGAAAGAAGGCGGTAAGCACCTCATAAGTCAATAACGGGCCTGTAATGCTGCCGGCAAATTGTGAGAAACCACTCCAGTTTGTGCCGAACTGATAGGCCATTACCAAACCGGAAACAACCCCCATCCCAAAGTTAACGGCAAAAATTTTTATCCAGAAGTGGTATAGACTCAGATAACTTTCCTCTTTTGTTTTTAGCCATAAACCTTCTAGGATTGCAAGAAAACTGGCCAGGCCAATGGTTAAAGCCGGAAAGATAATATGAAATGATACAGTGAAAGCGAATTGGATTCTGGCAAGATGAAAAGCGTCTAGTCCGAACATAACGCCTCCATCAGCATTAATATATGTGCGATGATATTTTTCATTATTTATTTTACCTTATTGTTAGTTTGTTTTTAATAAAAACAAACCTCAATATTGAGATTTTATAATGTCTACCAATAGATATTATAAGATTAACTTTTTAATGAGCAGGTGACTTCCATTAATACATTAACCCAAGTTCTCCTTTTGTTATTTATCATTTTCAATATTCATTGAACCCAATAACACCAATATATATTAAGTCATATAACGCCATGCATTTTTGTTACATTAATCTTTATGCACTCCATTAATTTACAAGTGTTTTTTAATCCTTTTGTTTTATTTTTATAGTGATACGTATTTTTAACGCATTGTATCTCAGAGTCAAATAAATTAAGTTTATCGAATGATAGATGGTATCTATGATAAAGATAAGTCAAAATCATTTTGGTTGACTTCACAAATATCTTGTTCTAATGTTTCTAAGGAACAGAAAAGAGTGTTTATATTTAAAACCTTCTCAAAAGTAAATTTAATATTTTTTATTCATTTTTTGTAAAGCAAAGTTAATATTTACTTATCTTTTTATATATGACTTATCTTTTTTATTTTGTAATATCTATTCGTTGATATACCTATCTCGATTCAAATATTCACCTGCATATTTTTATAAAAAAGATTATTAATAAATGTTAGGAATGTAGATATGAGTAAAAATAAATCAACCGTGCCGGGTGTACATCCTTACCATGGCCCCGCGGGCGGATGGGGAGCATTAAAAGCAACGGCGACTGCTGTTCGTACTCAGATGGATGCTTTTGTTGCGCCAAAGACCTTGCTAAATACTAACCAACCCGACGGTTTTGATTGCCCCGGATGTGCCTGGCCTGATAAAGAACACAACTCTACATTCCAGTTTTGTGAGAATGGCGCAAAAGCTGTGACGTGGGAAGCCACCAAAAAACGTGTCACGCCTGAGTTTCTGGCTGAAAATACCGTGAGCACTTTACTGGAAAAATCAGATTATGAATTGGAAGGATATGGGCGTTTAACTCATCCACTGGCTTATGATACTGCCACTGATACACTGGTTCCTGTTTCGTGGGAAGCTGCCTGCCGTCGTATCGGTGAAATTTTAAGAGAAATACCATCACCTTCTGAGGTCGAATTTTACACATCAGGACGAGCTTCGAATGAAGCTGCCTATTTATTTCAGCTCTTCGCCAGAGAATACGGCACAAATAATTTCCCGGATTGCTCCAATATGTGCCATGAACCCACCAGTGTGGGTCTGCCTCAATCCATTGGCATTGGTAAAGGCACTGTTTCATTAGATGACTTTGATAAAACTCAGCTGATTATTTCTATCGGTCATAATCCCGGGACTAACCACCCACGAATGATGGGAACATTGCATGAGGCTGCTCGCCGTGGTGTGCCTATAGTGGTGTTTAATCCACTACGTGAACGCGCATTAGAACGTTTCACCGATCCGCAAAATATGATTGAAATGGCGACCTATAGCTCAACGAATATCGCCTCTTCTTACTATCAGGTAAAAGCGGGAGGTGATGCAGCAGCACTGAAAGGCATCATGAAAGTCTTATTAGAATGGGATGAAAAACGCGGGGATATTCTCGATCATGAGTTTATTGCAACACATACCTTGGGATTTGATGCAGTCAAAGAAGAACTGCGCTGTACTTCCTGGAAAGATATTGAGAATGAAAGTGGTATTTCTCAAGCCGATATTGAAAATGTCGCGCTGTTGTACGCTAATTCAGATGCGACCATCGTCACTTATGGTATGGGAATAACTCAGCATAATAAAGGAACCGCGAATGTCCGGTTAATTGCCGATTTGCTACTCATGAAAGGCAATATCGGCAAATCCGGGGCTGGAATATGCCCTCTTCGTGGTCACTCTAATGTTCAGGGTAACCGCACCGTTGGTATTACAGAAAAACCATCGCCGGAATTCTTACAAAAACTGGAAGAAGTTTTCGGGTTTAAGCCCCCTTATGAACACGGGCACGATGCGGTTAAAGCGATGCAGGCGATGGTGGACGGGCGCGTGAAGGCACTGCTTTGTCTTGGCGGAAACTTTGCAGTGGCATTACCTGATCCTGAGTTATCATTTTCAGCAATGAAAAAACTCGATTT
This sequence comes from Xenorhabdus sp. KJ12.1, assembly GCF_963876495.1. NCBI lineage: Bacteria > Pseudomonadati > Pseudomonadota > Gammaproteobacteria > Enterobacterales > Morganellaceae > Xenorhabdus > Xenorhabdus sp. KJ12.1. The sequence continues at coordinate 52,757 of NZ_CAWNQH010000058.1, read as the reverse complement.
GAGTGTGCATATCGGAACTAAGCTTAATCGTTCTCATTTACTCGTGGCGAAAGAAACCTTTATTTTACCTTGTTTAGGTAGAACTGAATTAGATATCAGGGAATTAGGGCGTCAATCTATTACTGTCGAAGATTCCATGTCGATGGTTCATGCATCATCGGGAAAATTAACGCCAGCATCACCACTGTTAAAATCTGAGCCTGTTATTGTGGCTGAAATGGCGGCAGCCACTTTACTGAAGAGTAAAACACCGTGGTTACGCTATACCGAAAGCTACGATCTTATCCGTGATTTGATTGAGAAAACTATTCCTGGCTTTGATAACTACAATCAACGTATCCGGACTCCGGGGGGATTTCGTATGCCATTGCCACCAACAGAGCGAATTTGGCCAACCCCAACGGGCAAGGCAATGTTTTCTGTGTTTAAAGGGGTGAAAGAAAACGCAGATGTGCTGGGTGAAGATGTATTGCGTCTAATGACTATTCGTAGTCATGACCAATATAATACAACCATTTATGCATTAGATGATCGTTATCGTGGAGTATTTGGACGACGTGATGTGCTGTTTATGAATGATGTTGATCTGGAAGCTCGTGGTTTAAAGCATGGGGATAAAATCATTATTGAAACAGTGAGCCAAAACCGGAAGTTATTTCTCAAAGATATAACTGTCATTTCATTCAGTATTGCTCCGGGCACTGTTGCTGCTTATTATCCAGAAGCAAATGTTTTAATTCCATTAGATTATATTGATAAAGAAAGTGGTACACCTTCTTATAAATCAGTGCCGGTAAGAGTTTTTTCACAACAGGAAAAATCAGCTTAATTACCGAAAGTCTTTTTCAATGAAAATAGTCGCACGTATTATTGTGCGACTATTATTCTCGTGAGCTTAACTATTTATTATCTTCTAAGGTAAAATAATATTTACATTCCTAAATGTTTATCTTTTCTACATAGTCGCACATATTAGCAAAGCAGGTTTCAATTAATACCGAACGAGGCTCTTCTCGGCGGATCAATATACCAAGTGAAGCATTAATAACAGCATCCTCTATTGGAATAATATCGATATTATCACTTAGTTTTTCCATTTTTTTAGTAATAGGAATGATAGAGGCACAAAAGCCAGAATTGACTGACTGAATAAGATGCAGTGTAGAATCACTTTCAAGAATTATTTTAGGTTGAAGATTATAACGCTGAAAAGCAAGATCGATCGATTGGCGAAAATAATTCGCCTGACTGATAAGTGCCAGTGGTAATGTTGCTACCATTTCCCACGTGACTGTTGGTGTGGCAGGAGTAAATTGTGTTCGGTTAAATAAAAGCCCGAGCTTTGTTTTCTTCAGGGAATAAATATCATGTTGATGAGTATCCGCCTTTTCCAGATAACAAATACCAATATCTAAACGGTTACTATTAAGATCATCAATAATTTTTTCACTGTGGCCCGAACTTACTTGAAAGCGTATTTCAGTAAATGTTTCAGAAAGATGTTGTAACATTAGCATTGGCTCAATATTAGTCAGAGGAACAATGCCAATACGAAGCTGGCCTAACAATTGCTGGCGAAAATTAGCTGCTTCTGCCTGTAGCCCTTCATAGGCTGACTGCATAGTTTTAGCCCACTTTAATATTTTTTCACCTTCTTCTGTAAATCCTTCAAAGCGCGAGCTTCGTTTTATCAAAATAACATCAAGCTCTTTTTCAAGATTCCTTAGTCGCATAGAGAGCGTTGGCTGAGTGACATGACACATTTCTGCCGCTTGTCCAAAGTGCTGAGTTTTATCTAATGCGATTAAATAAAATAACTGTTTAATATCGATGGGATTTTCCTCGGCGATGAGCAGGTAAGTGGCTGTAAGTAAAAGATTTACTAATTATATGGTGCTTCACCTGCTTCAAAAAATTATCAATATCATTGATGTAATACTATCTGCTCTTTTATCTACAAGCTGTAGAACTATGGTTGATCCTGTGGTGCCTAAAATCAAGCAATTAAAACTGCTCACATCTGACTCATCATCACTGGAAAAATGATCGACATAGATGATATATCAGAGTAAATTTTAGGACCGGTAACGGATAATAATACACATGATTTTGCTTCCGGAATTGCCTTAGTATAAATTGGGGCCTATCGCGTTAGCAGAGAAATTTCGCTCGAAAATATCTTGATTGATTTTTCTTGTTACCGACAAACACCCATTATTCATCAACTTCGCATATGATTTGAATTTCATCTCCACGAGATTTTCCCCAATTCAGGGAAATAAAGTTTGGCTAATGAATATATTAATATGTTAACTTAGGCAAAACAGTAGAAAATCAATATAATAGGAACTATGAGAAAATTTGCATTATTGGCTTACGCCCTGGTTCTATTTGGTTTCACACAACCTGTGAAAGCTTTGTCCGAAAGTGAAGCGGAAGATCTTGCTGATCTCACAGCAGTTTACATCTACCTAAAATATGATTGTGGCTATAGCCAGATCCCAGATAGAGAAATCAGACGTACGGTTGTCTATTTTGCCCAGCGTAATAAATGGGATCTCGGGAATTATGATGGTCAGTTAATGGAGGAACTGAATCAACAGGGCTACAACGATCTGAAGGGAATCGACCTTCCTCATGGGGTAAAATGCCGCTCTCTTGCACGCCGCTCCCTCAGCCTGCTTGCTTATGTAAAATAATTTTATTGTCACTCTCTGGCAAATATCACAGTGCAACTAATTCTGTTGTTGGCTATTATGTGCGCCTCATAATTATGGGGACCACAATGGGGGAATACCAATAGATGTCACAGAAAAACACTTGGTATGAAACATTACATACCAATTTTGGTCAGTATTTCACGGTTGAAAATGTGCTCTATCACAATAAAACCGAGCATCAGGATCTCATTATTTTTGAAAATGCGGAACTGGGTCGCATTATGGCTCTTGATGGCGTAGTACAAACGACTGAACGCGATGAGTTTATTTATCACGAAATGATGGCCCATGTACCACTATTTGCTCATGGAAATGCCAAACGCGTTTTGATTATCGGTGGTGGAGATGGTGGCATGTTGCGTGAAGTTTGCCGCCATCAATATCTCGAAAACATCACTATGGTAGAAATTGATGCCGGAGTTATCGAATTCTGCCGCCAATACTTACCAAACCATAATGCAGGGGCGTACGATGATCCCCGTTTCAAACTTGTTATTGATGATGGCGTCAACTTTGTCAATACAACTTCTGATAAGTTTGATGTCATCATCTCCGATTGTACCGATCCAGAAGGACCCGGCGAAAGTTTATTCACATCTGAATTTTATGAAGGCTGTGCTCGCTGCCTGAATGAAGGAGGCGTTTTTGTCGCCCAGAATGGTGTTTGTTTCCTGCAACAAGACGAAGCCATTACCAGCCACAAAAAACTGAACCACTATTTTGCTGACAGCAGTTTTTATCAGGCCGCTATTCCTACTTATTACGGCGGGATCATGACGTTTGCATGGGCAACACAAAACCCAGCCCTACGTCAGACGCCTCTGGAAATCCTGCAACAGCGTTTCGATAATGCGGCGATAACCTGTCGTTACTATACCCCAGCCATACATGCAGGTAGCTTTGCCCTGCCACAGTATTTGCTGGATTCTCTATCTGGAAACCAATAGTCACCCATGCCGGGAGGTGAAGTAAATTGCGTAAACTGAAATTGCACGGCTTTAACAATCTCACAAAAAGCTTAAGTTTCTGTATTTACGATATTTGTTATGCAAAAACGAAAGCCGATCGCGACAGTTATATCGCGTACATTGATGAACAGTACAATGCAAACCGCTTAACTGAAATCCTCAGTGAAACCTGTTCAATCATTGGTGCAAACATTCTTAATATTGCCCGTCAAGACTATGACCCTCAAGGGGCAAGCGTAACCATTCTGATTAGTGAAGAACCCGTAGATCCCAAACTGGTGGATAATACAGAAAACCCGGGGCCTCTTCCTGATTCTGTCGTCGCCCATCTGGATAAGAGCCATATCTGTGTACATACCTATCCGGAAAGCCATCCTGATGGCGGCATATGCACATTCAGGGCAGATATTGAAGTCTCTACTTGTGGTGTAATTTCACCCCTTAAGGCACTTAATTATCTGATCCATGAATTGGAATCTGACATTGTAACAATGGATTACCGTGTTCGCGGTTTTACCCGGGATATTAACGGAGTAAAACTGTATATCGATCACGAGATTAGCTCCATTCAAAATTACGTGACTGAAGAGATCCAGTCTCAATACCATATGATGGATGTGAATATTTTTCAGGAAAATCTTTTTCATACCAAAATGATGCTGAAAAAATTTGATCTGAATGAATATTTATTCAATACCACAGCTGAAGAGTTAAACGAAACAGAAAAGCAGGAAATTATCCACCTGCTTAAAAAAGAGATACAGGAAATCTACTACGGTCGTAATTTACCAGAGATTTAAATATTATCCTTTCGTTTCAGTAAATTTACTGGCAGATAAAATATCTGCCAGTCATATTATTCGTTTCATGCCCATTGTATTTCCAGTTATCCAGCCAATAAAATCTCAATCTGAAATATGAAAAGTTAATCCAAATATAAAGGGTTTAATTCATCAAATAGTTATCACGAATATACACCAAGCTCTGTACTTGTTGTAATTTCAACACCATAAATTGATTTAAGATAATTAAGTGCTTCATTCTGATCTGCTTGCAGAAAAACATAAACAGCATCAGATAATACTTTAATACCATAGCCACGAACAAATGCGCCATAAGCTGTGTGCCGAACGCAACAATCGGTATGCTGGCCAGTCAATACCACTTCTGTCACACCATATTGTTCGAAAATAGCGCCAAGATTTGTACCATCAAAAGCACCATAAAACCGTTTAGGGGAGACGATTTCACGCTTTGCTCCGATGGGAGCCAGAGCATCAATAACATCAGCACCAGATGTCCCCCTCATGGCATGCCTACCCCAAATAGCTATCTCCCGGTCATCTTCCCAATGTGAATCATTGGCATACACAACTAACCAATCAGGATTAGTTCTAGCATGATTAAGCATTTTCTGTATTACAGGAACAATGGGAATTACATTCGCTTCATTTGCGAGAGCGCCAGTTACAAAATCATTCAACATGTCAATTACGATAAGTGCTTTCATTTAGCCAACCTTGTTTTTACATGAAGAAATATTAGTATGAAATGAAACTACTGTTTATAATTCACTATATATAAGAAAATAGCCACTATAATATCGCGTTATTTAAATAACATATAAAATTCCTTTTATATCAACAAATAACAAATTTATTTTTATTATTAGATAAAGAAAACACCGCTATTCGTAGTATATTCAGCCTTCCCGGATTGTGGAATAAATAATCTAATAAAAACCCATTCTTATTTTATATATTCAGGTTAATTTAATGACAGATAACATCAAAAAAACAGATAAATAAAAAAAGAAATAATAACCAACATAAATTAAAAACAATGTAATTAACCAGAATAACAATCTAATTTGTTATCTTCATTGCAAATTTAACGCATTTAGTTGCACTAATTTTTTTTCATGAACATCATGATATATAAATAATTTATAATAAATACCCTATAACGAAAAATGAAGATAAAAGTTGCACTTATTGATGATCATGTTGTAGTTCGTTCAGGGTTTGCCCAACTACTGACACTTGAAGATGATATTACAATAGTAGGACAATACAGCAATAGTATAGAAGCATGGCCCGCGCTGCTGAAAAAGAAAATTGATATTGTCATCATGGATATCGCCATGCCACATGAAAATGGTTTGCAGCTCCTTGCACGGCTACGTCCCCAAAAGCCCAATTTTCGTACTATTATGCTTAGTATTTATGATACGGCTGCTCTTGTGCAAACTGCGCTTGATTCGGGAGCTCGTGGCTATCTGACAAAATGCTGTGGAGCAGAAGAACTCGTGCAGGCCGTACGTACAGTCCATAAGGGAGAAATTTACCTTTGTGCTGATGCAATGAAGGCATTACGCCAAAAGCCACAAGAATTGGATGTACTACAAGTACTAACCCCCCGAGAACGAGAAATTTTTAATCTTTTAATCAATGGGATGAATGCCAAAAGTATCGCAGAACAACTTAAACTGAGCCCTAAAACTGTCCATGTCCACCGCGCAAATATTCTCAGTAAATTACAGTGTGACTCCACCATTGAGCTCGTCCATTACGCATTAAAAAATCAGATTATTGCGGGTTAGTGAATGAATTGTAAAATACGCTTTAGCTTGCAAGCTCTGTTTCTACTGATTTTTTACTCATTTACCTGGATCTCTCTATGGATAATCAGTTTTTATCTGAGTAAAAATGGGCAACAGGCGGCACTATTTTTACCTCAGGGACTGAGGCTGGTATTAATGATTTTATTATGGCGACGTTATATCGCTATTCTTATTATAAGTGAAATCAGCATATTAATGTGGTTCTATCATGAGCAACTTATTACGAACATAAGTATATTACTCTCTCCATTTATCAGCTTGGCTACAATCATCATTGTAAAAAAGATATGGAAAAACTATTCTCTTTATTGGCAACAAATATCTATATTATTATCTGGCGTAATAGCCAATAGCCTTTTACAGACCCTTTTCTTAATTTTTTTATTACCCAGTAAGGCTAACCTCATTTTTCTCACATCGCTAACAGGTGGGGTTCTTCTATCTCCTTTTATTTATCTTATATATATCTATTTATACGAGCAAAACCTTAAAAGGAAAAATATTACTGATAACTCCTCTTATCCACAATTACATACATCATTACTGATGTGGTGTTTCCTATTCAGCTTACTTGGTGTAAGTGGTCAATTCTTTTTATCACCTAAAATTGAAGGAATTCTGTCAATTTTAGTCTTTATTCCTAATGTATTTATGGCCTATCGTTACGGCTGGCAAGGAGGAGTTTTCTCCGCTTTATTAGGCAGCCTGATAGTAACATCTGCTCGCCACTTCAGTGGCTCTTTCAGTGAACTACAGGAACTGGAAATTTTCTTAACAACACAAGCTCTATTGGGTATAGGACTTGGTATTGCCATCAGCCGTCAACAGCAATTAGCTGGCAATCTTATCCATCAACAGCGATTAACAGAAAATCTCAATCGTTATCGCACACAACTGGAACAGGAATTAGCTGCACGACAAATTCTAATGCAAAAGATAGTCCATATCGAAGAAAACATTCGTAAAAATATTGCCAGAGAATTACATGATGAAATTGGACAAAATATTACTGCAATTCAAATTCAATCTACCTTAGTGAAACGAACAGCAAATTCTCCGTTAACAATAAAAGCCGCTGATCAGATTAAATCCATTGCTCAGAAAATACACCACTCGACCCGCCAACTTCTTCGCGAATTACGCCCTCCTGTCTTGGATGAAATGTCATTTGAACAGGCAATTTGCCATCTGGTAAATGAGTTTGCTTTCGAAGAGAGGAATATTGCCTGTCAGTTCAATTATCAATTATCACATGAACCTCAAGATAGCACTATCATTTTGACTCTATATAGATTCATTCAAGAGCTTCTAAATAATATAAATAAGCATTCGGGTGCTGATATAATAATTATTACATTAAAACAAAAAGGGAAGTTTATTAAACTTCGTATAAGTGACAATGGAGTCGGAATCACTGAAGGAAATAAAAATGCAGGTTTTGGATTAAAAGGCATTGAAGAGCGAGTTCAGATACTTGGTGGAAACTGGTTATTAAAATCACAAAAAGGAACACATATTGTGATTAACTTGCCCATAAATTATCATGAGAACATTAAACCATCAGATTGATTTTTTACATGTAATAACATGTAAAAAATCAAATTTAAAAATGAGATGAGTTATTTATCAATAAAAAGTTACTTTCATGGAGAAATATTATTATGCTAGCCGATAGCAATAGCTGGGTCTCACAAGAATATCGTTATTGGCGAGTTCATTTATTGCTATCAATATTGATTGGTTATGCTACATTTCAGCTTACACGCAGAAGTTTAAATGTTGTTATGCCAGCAATGCAAATAGAGCTAGTATTAGATAAAAATGATATTGGCTGGATCGCCAGCCTATTTTATCTTGCTTACGGAGTTTCAAAATTTATATCCGGAATTTTCCATGATCGCACAGGCTATCGCTGGTTTATGGGCGTAGGATTATTAATAACCGGAGTACTTAATGTTGCCCTTGCATTTTGTTCTTCATTGTCGGCCATATTAATTATCTGGACACTGAATGGTTTTTTTCAGGGCTGGGGCTGGCCTCCATGTGCTCGCTTACTAACTTACTGGTATTCTCGTAACGAACGGGGATTCTGGTGGGGATGTTGGAATATTTCAATTAATATAAGCGGGATCCTCCTGACGCTATTATCAACGCTATTAGCGACACTATATAGTTGGAAGGCAGCATTGCTGCTTCCCGGAGTCATTAGTATATTACTTGGAATTTGGCTATGCCAGCAATTACGTGGAACTCCGCAAGAGCATGGATTACCCAGTATCGGGAGTTGGCGACAAGATCATCTGGAACTGAGGCAAGAGCAACTATCCCCACCAATGCCAATGATAAAAATTTTAAAAGAAACAATTGTGTTTAATCGCATTATCTGGTTGCTTGGTATTTCCTATATTCTGATCTATTTCATCAGAACAGCAATACATGACTGGGGAAGTCTTTGGCTAATAGAAAAACATGGTTCTGATTTACTCAACACAAATACGATTCTCTCATTATTTGAATTAGGAGGATTATTGGGAGCACTCTGCTCAGGATGGGGATCAGACTTACTTTTTCGTAGCCAGCGAGCTCCTATGATTTTATTATTTTCTCTGGGCTTATTCTTTTCAGTTACAGCACTTTGGCTAGTCCCCATACAAAATAGTGCCTTACTAGCTACTTGTATTTTTAGTATTGGCTTTTTTGTTTTCGGCCCACAAATGTTAATTGGGCTGGCAGCGACAGAATATTGTCATAAGAATGCTGCGGGTACTGTTACAGGCTACCTCGGATTATATTCCTATCTGAGTGCAGCTATCGCAGGCTGGCCATTGAGTCAGGTGATTAATCATTATGACTGGTCTGGTATGTTTGCTCTAATTACGTTGGCGTCTGCATTGATGGGGTTATTACTGATGCCACTATTAATATCTAATTCGAGTAAATTCAATAGCCCATCTTAAAAAAATTTGTTCCATTTTTTATTTCAATAGAAACCTTAAATATTATTTATATAAATACAAAATAGAATGGCTTTCTGAATAAATCACTTATCCATTTGGCCTTCCATCTAAAAAATGAAACGATAACATAGTTAAATATAAATACTATGTTATCGTTTCATTATCAATACAAAAAACACTCTATACTTATATCGAAAAATTAAAAATATCAGTCTAAAAACACCGGCGACCTTTCATAAACCCAACGGCATAAATGCTATATAGAACACATTTCTGAAATTTATTATCATTCTTATTTACGGCTATTTTCCTTCATGGAAATACCATCTACCATCATCAATACATTGATAAAAAAAGAAAATAAAACAACAACAAAATAAAACACTACCTGATACCCCATCCTACACTCGAATATTTACTATATAGCAAAAAATCAAAACATTATGTAACTTCCGTTGCTCTGTATTAGAAGGAGAAACTATGTTAACTAAAAAACAAAACGGAAGTCGCTTTCTACGAACAGTGGAGTGGCTAGGAAATGCTTTACCTCATCCTGTTATTCTTTTTATTATCCTGATTGCTATTTTGTTAGTCTCTTCAGCAATCGGGCAATATTTTGACATCACAGTTCTTGATCCACGCCCTGAAGGGGTAAAAGGCCGGGCGGCAGATGGAGTGATCCATATTGTCAGCTTACTTGACGCAGATGGAATTCGTAAAATTCTCTCTAATTTGGTAACAAACTTTACTGGCTTTGCTCCCTTGGGAACAGTGTTAGTTGCCATGCTTGGTGTCGGTATTGCAGAACGCTCAGGATTGCTGTCTGCTCTGATGAGGTTGGTCGTGGTAAAAGCGCCACCCAAATTAACCACTTTAGCCATTGTGTTTGCCGGTATTATGTCAAATACTGCCTCCGAACTGGGTTATGTGGTACTGATTCCACTAGCCGCTATCATCTTCCACTCCCTTGGGCGCCACCCACTTGCGGGTCTGGCAGCAGCATTTGCCGGCGTATCCGGCGGTTATTCTGCCAACCTATTACTGGGAACGGTTGATCCTCTGCTTTCGGGAATTACACAGCAAGCGGCACAGATCATCGATCCGTCTTATACTGTTGGGGCTGAAGCTAACTGGTATTTCATGTTTGCCAGCACCTTCCTGATTTCTATTCTGGGTTATTTGGTGACTGAAAAAATTGTTGAACCACAATTAGGCCCATATACAAATACCCTGAATGAAGATGAAAGTACGTTTAAAAGTTCCGCTGAAATCACTCCCCAGGAAAAGAAAGCGCTTATAGCCGCTTCACTAACGTTTGCTGCTCTCAGTGTCATTTTGGCACTGAACGTTATACCGGAAAACAGTATATTACGTAATCAGGAAACTGGGCTAGTCGGCAATTCACCCTTCCTGAAATCTATTGTTGTCTTTATTTTTATCTTCTTTGCTGTGCCTGGCATTGTCTACGGCTATGTCGCAAAAACCATCAAATCCAATAAAGATGTAGTCGATGGCATGGCACAATCCATGAGTAATCTGGGTTTATATCTGGTTATTATTTTCTTCGCCTCCCAATTTGTTGCCTTCTTTGGCTGGACAAATATCGGTCAAATTATTGCAGTAAAAGGAGCAAACTTCCTTAATGAAATTAACCTACACGGTGGCCTATTATTTATCTGCTTCATCCTGATTTGTGCTTTTATTAATCTGATGATTGGTTCAGCATCTGCACAATGGGCCGTAACCGCCCCCATATTTGTACCTATGCTGATGCTGGCAGGTTATGCTCCAGAAACTATTCAGGCTGCTTACCGTATTGGTGATTCTGTCACCAATATCATCACCCCGATGATGAGTTACTTTGGACTGATTATGGCAATTACCGTAAGATATAAAAAAGATGCCGGTATCGGGACAATGATCACCATGATGCTACCTTATTCCGTGGTATTTATGGTGGGTTGGTCACTATTCTTCTATCTCTGGGTCTTTGTTCTTGGTTTGCCTGTCGGCCCAGGTTCGCCCATTTACTATACGCCCGCTGGTTAATACCTTTAGATTCATTATTGCCCTGAGTATTTACAGGGCAATAATTTCTATATTTTTCATTATCAAATAAGCACTAAACTATTTTTCATAATTCAATTAAAACAAAATATTAAATGCTCCCTCAAAATTTTTATCACAAATTGACTAAAACCTGATTGCTATATTATGGATCGAGGTTAGATTGATTTTTATACTAAGGAGGCTGCTATGAATACCTTTTCAAATCCCACCAGCGTTCCTGATAATTACCGTGAAAAAATTCGCCAGATGAAACCAATTCTGCGCAAGCAAATCGGGGATGTGGAAGCGTTATTTTTGCAGGTATGTGACAAGATAAAAAAAGAGTTGGCCGAAGCTAAAAAAGATGAAAAAAATCTCGGCAGTGCCTGGCCTGAACTACACTGGCATGATTTGGCTGAAGGTAAAGTATCAGAAGAAGCCATCCAGAAAATCAAGCGCCGTGGCTGTTTAGTCATCAGGCAAAATTTTCCACGCTCTCAGGCGATAGAGTGGGATAAATCAATGCTTGATTACCTTGATATCAATGAGTTTGATCGTATTTATCAAGGGCCAAAAGATAATTACTTCGGCACTCTTAAAACATCCCGTCCGGAAATTTATCCTATTTACTGGTCGCAGGCACAGATGCAGGCCAGACAAAGTGAAAGAATGGCGCTGGCACAATCTTTCCTGAATCATCTGTGGAAATTTGAATCAACCGGAGTGAGTTGGTTTAATCCTAATGTCAGTATGATTTATCCTGACCGTATTCGTCACAAGCCTCCGGGTACTAACTCCAAAGGGCTGGGAGCTCATATCGATTCTGGCTCTTTAGAACGCTGGTTACTGCCTGCTTATCAAAACGTATTCCAAAATATTTTTACTAACCGATTTGCAGAATATGATCCCTGGGATGCCGCCTATCGCCCCGATGTAAATGAATTCGATCATAAAACAAGATGCTCTGTTTTCAGAACATTTCAGGGTTGGACGGCATTGTCTGACATATTGACCGGTCAGGGGCTTTTGCATGTTGTCCCTGTTCCCGAAGCAATAGCCTATATCCTGTTGCGCCCACTGCTGAATGATGTTCCCGAAGATGAGTTGTGTGATGTGGTTCCCGGTAAAGCGCTTCCTATCTCAGAGCAATGGCATCCTCATCTCATTCGAGGATTATGCAGTATTCCGGCACTACAGGCCGGTGATTCAGTCTGGTGGCATTGTGACCTGATTCACTCCGTTGCCCCTGTCGTAAATCAACAGGGCTGGGGAAATGTGATGTATATTCCCGCGGCACCGTTATGTGATAAAAATCTGGCCTATGCTCATCATGTCGCAACAGCACTTGACGAAGGTATATCTCCGGCAGATTTTGCTCCGGAGCATTATGAAAAAAACTGGAAGAACCGTTTTACTTCCGCAGAACTCAATGCAATCGGTCTACAGGGGCTTGGCCTAAAAAATAAGGCATTTTGAGATAATGTAATGCCTAAAGCAGTCTTGCAGCTAGTCGGCACGGAACGCCTTTGCTTTTACCAAGTTACGGTAAGCTACAGGCGTCAATTCAAAATGTTTCTCAAACACTTTACTGAAATAATGGGGATCCCTGAATCCGACTAATTGTGCAACATTCAATAAATTCAGGTTATTGTCTTTCAACAACTGTTTTGCCGTCGATAAACGGTAATTAAGCATGTATTTATGCGGAGAAACGCCAATCTGCGCCATGAAATTACGTGTCAGCGTTCTCTCAGAAACCCCAACATAGTTGGCAATTTCCTTAATGGTGATTGATGAAGTTATATTTTTCTGAATATAACTCTGAGCTATTGATACCACCTCATCAAATTGTGTATTCCCCCCCATCTGAAAGAAGGGCTCAGACTGAAAGTCAGAGACTTCGTGCATGAAATGTTTCTCAATCACTCTGGCAATTTTCAGACCAAAGAACTGCGAAATAAGGTAAACCAGCAACTCCGTTTGAGAATTAATACTTCTGACACAATAAATATTATCATTATAAGTAATGCCAGCTTTACGATTAACCTTAACATCCGGGAAACCACAAATAAGCTTGTCATAAAATGACCAATGCGTTGTTGCTGTTTTTCCGTTCAGTAAACCCGCCTGTGCCAGCCAGAATACGCCTGTGCCAGTTGCAACAATAACTGCATTATTATCTTTTTGCCGGCGTAACCATGCAAAAATATCCTCTCTATTTCCCATTGCAGGAAATGGATTTCCCCACATCGGTGGCAAAAAAACCAAATCAAAATCAACGGGGTCTGAAAAGGTATGGTGGGTATGTAACATAATTTGCGGTGTCTGTTGATGCTTTTTCTGCTCACTTCCCACAACAGACATACAAAGTGGCTGCTTTTTTTGCGCAGTATGGCTTCTCAGGCTACTGGCACTATTCAGCATATCTGATGCAAACGTAATTCCGCTTTGTAATGCTCTATCATATAAGACAAACGCTATTTTCATACCCAGTCTCCGGACATCATGTACCCTTCTTACCTATTCCTTACGGAGTTTCGGGATACTGCCAACAAAGCTAAAACTTAAAAAATAACGGGGATATAATATTTAATATTTAGTTTCAATAAAGCCGAATGGCAATATTCTCAGTTTTAATGACCAATATATCAGAGTATTAATTTACACCAATTGCTAAACTGCAAAGAAAACCTTTCGGAGTTCACAATGAGTAAATTACCTGTAATTGTTGGTTTAGGTGGTATCAATGCGGCAGGACGAAGTTCTGGATTCCACGGATATAAACGTATTGTATACGACAGCCTTAATGACACAGTAATGAAAGACACATGGAGTGATTTATGCCATCGAATGGGGATTATTAGCGATACTGGATCTGTCACAGCCTCCCAGATTGAACAGGCGAAAAATGGCACTCTCATTAGAAAAATAACACTTTTTGATCCACATAACGTACCAGTTAATAAAATAATTACTACTTCTGATAAAAACTCAGTTCAGCTATTACAGCCAGCTTATACCTCACTCTCTGTATCCAGCTCCGGGCAAATACCAGAAGGGTTTGAAATGGGAGATTTATATCATGCCCATCACCACCCACGCGGCTTGCGTCTTACTGTATATGGAGCCTCAGACTTACTTAACTCAATCGGGATGTCATGGTCTGAGATATCCGCATTGGTAGACCCCGATCAAATCTCTGTTTATGCCAGCTGTGCTGTAGGTCAGGTGGATCAGTTTTCACTATCAGGATTAATCGGTAATCGGCTGAATGGGTTGCGTGCCAGTTCCAAAATGTTGCCGCTTTCCTTACCCGATATGCCAGCCGCTTTTATTAACAGTTATATTATCAATAGCATAGGAAGCACATCTGCCAATATCGGTGCCTGCGCCAGTTTTCTGTATAACCTAAAACAGGGTGTTAATGATATCAGGCAGGGGAAAGCTAAAATTTGTTTAGTTGGATGTGCCGAAGCCCCTGTTGTTCCTGAAGTTCTGGAAGGGTTCAGTGCTATGGGAGCTATGGCAGAAGACCATCAGTTATGTAAACTGGATAAAACCGATACGGTTAACAACCGTCGTGCCTGCCGCCCATTCTCAACTAATGTCGGACTGACACTTTCTGAGGCATCACAGTTCGTACTGCTAATGAGTGATGAGCTTGCTCTGCAATGTGGTGCTAATATCCTTGGTTCTGTACCTGATGTTTTCGTAAATGCCGATGCGAATAAGAAATCCATCTCTTCTCCGGGAGTGGGTAACTATATTACGATGATGAAAGCAGCGTCTCTGACTAACAGCATTCTGGACGGAAAATTACAGCACTCTTACGTTCAAGCACATGGTACAGGAACTCCCCAAAATAGAGTGACTGAAAGCCATATTCTCAATGAAGTCGCGAAAGTTTTTGGACTCAGCCATTGGGATGTTACCGCTATTAAATCATATGTCGGGCACTCTTTCTCTGCTTCTGCCGGTGATCAGTTAGCTAACACACTGGGGGTTTGGCGATATGGCTGGATACCCGGTATTAAGACAATCGACCATATTGCTGAAGATGTACACGCTTCCAACCTGAATATCTTAATGCAGGACAAGTTTGCTGGTGAACAGGGCGATGATATGCGTGCCACAATTATTAACTCAAAAGGTTTTGGCGGTAATAATGCCAGTGCGGTTGTTTTATCCCCACAACAGACAATGCAGATGTTGGCGAAAAAGCATGGCAATGCAGCTATCAATAGTTATCACAATATTAATCAGCCAGTGAAAGAAATTAGTGAACAGCAGGATCAGGCCATTTGCCGCGGTGAAGAATCTGTGATTTATAATTTCGGTAACTCAGTGCTACAGCCTTCAGATATCGAACTCTCACGTCAGGAAGTGAAACTGGCGGGTTTCAAACAGACTATAAAGCTACCGAATGCCGATGAATTCAGCGAATTTCTGTAAGAGTTTTGATATTACGCATTCTGGATGCTTAGAATTTGTTTGAAATAATCTGACCGCCATCAGAGCAAAATTAATGACGGTCAGATACAGCCAATTAAAGCTGTCTGTTTATAACTTCAATCTCCTGCCGCCACTTTTCCTGTAAAGCTGGCTTTTGGTGTTTCGATTTTCTGTTTAAATCTTCCTGCAAAAGCCGCTCCAGCTCAATCAGACGTTGCAACAAAACTTCTTCATTCCAACCCGATGCTGTTGTTTTTTGTTGTTTACGATCAATACACTGCTGTTGAGGTTTAAATGGACTATTCCCACGTTCAAGCAAAGTATAGATCTCTTCAACATTGTGATATTCGGCTAATTCACCATCGTTAATCAGCCAAAAACGATTACAGCTTTGTTCGATAAGACTTCTGTCATGACTGACAATCAAGGCCCCACCTTTGTACTCTTTCAGAGTGTCAAAGAGTTCTTCTTTGCCTTCCAAATCAAGATGGTTAGTCGGCTCATCAAGCAGCAACAGGTGATAACGCGCCAGCGTCAAGCCCACGAATAATAAGCGGGCTCGTTCACCACCACTCAATGATGCCACCTTCTGTTGATGTCGTTTATATTCAAAACCTGCACTGATAAGTGCCCGTTTACGCTGATCATCAATGGTTGGTGCAAAACGAAGCAGTGCATCGCTCAGTGTGTCATCATCCTGAATCTGCTCCAGCGATTGATCGTAGTAACCAAGCCGGCATTGTGGATGGTAAGCCACATCCTGCAATGTCTTTTCCAGATACTCCTGATGCAAGGCTTTTAATAACGTGGATTTCCCACTTCCGTTATTACCCAGAATAGCTACTCTGTCGCCACTTTTGATCTGCTTTGACAACACATTAAACAGAACAACATCAGTTCCTAAAGGCATGACAGCCATTTGTTCGATATTCAGTAACCGGTTAGCCGGTAATGAATCTCCCTGTAGAGTCAGCCTCCATGGTGTACCCTGTGTCAGTTTGGTTTGCTGCTCAGCAAGGCGCTGCTTACGTGCTTGCATTGTCTTCGCTTTACGGGAAAGATCAGGGTTGTCATAAACTTTTCCCCATACCGCCAGCCGTTCAGCACTTTGTTCCAGCCTGTCTATCTCTTTTTGCTCGCTGGCATGACGTTGTAGATCAGCCTGATCACGCTCTAGCAGAGCCTGCCTTGCCTGCGAACAAGCCATGCCAAAATGATGCAGGGTTTTATCCCGCATTATCCAAGTCGTATTCGTCACCTTATCCAACAACGTTTGGTCATGTGACACCACAACAAACGACCCTTTCCACTGAATCAGAAAAGATTCCAGCCATAAAAGGGAGGTTAAATCCAGATGGTTACTCGGCTCATCCAGTAACAATAAATCAGGTTGTTGGATCACCGCACGCCCAAGCAACAAACGCATATGCTGGCCGCCACTGAGATTCCCGATAGGTGTCTGCCAATCCTGTTGGGAAAAACCCAGTTCAGATAACAGAAGTTCAGCCCGCCAAATTTCATCAACCTTAATTTTTTCGGCAATGGCTTCGATCAACGTCGCATCATGCAGAGATAAAGGGAGATGCTGTTCGACATAGGCCAGTACACACTGATTCGCAACCGTCATCTGACCGCCGTAATCTTCCAGATTACCGCTAAGTAATTTCATCAGGGTGCTTTTGCCACAGCCGTTATGGCCAATAAGCCCTATCTTGTCACCTTTATTCAGTGTAAATGTCACGTCCTCAAATAAAGAAGACGAAGAAAAAGCAATAGAAAGTGATTGTGCAAATAAATAAGTACTCATAGATAAACTCAAGAATTTTGGGTGTAAAACACCGTTGTCAGGTGCTGACAATAATTCTTCGAGCTTGAGTGAAGATAATCCGAACTATCAATTTACTGCTTTAGAGCAGTAATCAAAATTTTTCGCTCAAACTGAGATTATCGCAGCGTATGCCACAAACTCTTGAGCAAGCTTCTGTCGCCAAATAAGCGAGCGTTAAAGAAACGCTGCACAAACATCAGAAACCTCCTTTTCTTATCAGGGAAAGTAATGATACCTTCTGGTTATTCGGTGTACAAAGAATATAAAGACTCTTCCAGTAAAAGCAAATAAATCAGACGTAAAGTATAAAAAATGCGTTCTGGTTCGCATATGTTCAGCAAAATTAACTCATCAGCTGAATATAAATGTGAGAAAACTATGTCCGCATAAAAAATCAAACAGATTTATCAACGATATTCGGCATCAAATATGCATGAATAAAAAGTAATGCTATAGTCAGCAGCGTCATTATTGTCACAACAAAAATCAGCCCCACCCAACCAAGTAACTCGTAGATCCCTCCAGATGCAAGCGCAAATACCATTGATACTAAGGCCAATAAAGTTTCACTTGCCCCTTGAACACGCACTTTATCCATACCATCAGACATTCCGTTGATGATATGTGTTCCCCCAAGAAACATAAAGTTCCACCCTAAACCAGCAAAAATGAGAGGAGCTCCAAGAATTATCATCTTTGTTTCACTGATGAGTCCTGTCAGGAACCCAGCCAGATTCAGGATCGCTCCTAACAAAATAATGCGATTTGCTCCCATTTTTGATATCAGCATACCGGTGATCATACCGGGAGCGAACATTGCGACAAGATGAGCACCAATTAACATACCGGTTTCTGAATTTCCCAACCCATAGCCGGCAGAAGCAATTGAGGCAGCTGACATCACTATAATCATAATTGCATGGCCCAGCACCATTGCCACAATTCCAAAAAATAAAGAGGGATTGGAAATAATGAACGCAAATCCTGATGTTTTACTAACATCAGAATCTATTTGATAAATTGAATACCTAAACCCTCCATTAAGTTGGCTAAAAGCCAAAGCGGCACACCCGCCAATAGCAGAGATAATCAAATATATTCCGACAAATGGAAGCTCAAACCTCAGATTATTTCCTTGTCCGTAGAGTTCGCTACCAATGATGACACCAATTATTCCTGAAGCCAGCAATATAGAACTTGCTGTTGCAGCTCGGTTTTTGGGAACACTTTCAGCAGCAGCATACCGCAGGAAATTAACACCGACCATAGAAATACCAATCAAAAAATGCCCTCCGAGCAAAAGAATAAAACTATATAAATAAATAGCAATCGCTGAAATAAATCCACCCAATATCATTGTGATACCAGACAGAATAAATCCAGCTCTACGGCTGTAGCGCGCCATTAAGTTTGAAAATGGAATGGAACAGACAGTACCAGCAGCCATTTGTACCGCAATCGGCAATGTTGCCAACCAAGAAAGCGGAGCAAGATACAGACCGGCCAGCCCGCCAACAGCAAAAAGTAATGGCATTGAACTTTCTAATGCGATATTCCCCAAAATAATTAAGCTGAAATTACGCATGGATGAGCCTCTATAGGAGATACAAGCAGATATGCCCTTCATCTTTCCGGCTATAGCAGTGCATAACTTAAGATGAAGGACATAAATCGATATTGAATTATTACTCAAATCTTAAAGGTAACAATATTTATATATCAAATAGCAATATCACAATATTACTGTAATTTTACTAAGGCTCTATTCATAGAGTAAGTCTGATATATTCTCTAATATATCAGAATCCATATAAAAATCACTCACACCTTTGCTATTAACAATTCTTACTCGTTTATCATGCTGGTGAATTTCTTGTTCAATTTTCATTCTGAAAATATTATTTCTGTTTTCAATAACTGCAATACCATGATAAGGAAGATAAGGTGAGTAACTCTTATAACCGGGATATATCCTTACCCCGATTACAGGTATTGTTTTATGGTGAATAGTAGCTCGTATGGCATTAGGAAATAATATTTTTTCCCATTGAATACTCGCCATTGATTCTTTCATAGCTCTGTAATGAATAAAAGCTGAGTGAACTCTATTCATGATCTCACGCTTTATAGCCTGATCAGGAAAAATGGAATCACAAAATATCGATTTTTTTTGATTATATGTTAAAGAGAGATCTGAAATATTCACAGTACTTCCAACACTCGCATTAAAACGAATGGCTTCTTCATGGCTAATTCCTAGAGACGGATTCAATGTGAAAATTTTTATTTGTTCAGATAAAGCCCGATCATAATCATCCTGAAGTAACCCAACGATATCGGATATATCAATAACATTGACTATTTCGTCAATTTTTCTTACTCGGGTAAACTCCTTCAGATCCTGAATATATTTTTCCGCCGCATCCATAGGATCACCAAAAATCCCGGCATAAAATGTAGCATCTGAAAGAATGTTGAAACGTATGCTGACTCCAGTATTTTCTTCAAGATATGAGGAAATCTTCGCCAGATGTAGTAAAGAGACCTCTTCCGCCATCGTCATGGACGTTATATCATGTCTTTTTTGCCAGTTACTTATAACGCAGAAAACAGGAAGAAGAATATCAACTTTTCCATTTTCATTAATACTGATTTTAATCTTTTCCAACGTTTCAGTACTGGATGAAAAAATAGTTTTTGAATTAAACTGAATAGAAGGATGATTGAGATAATCTCTGACTAATATATGTAAAGGTAAATCTTTTTTTCGTTTCTCTTTCCACCATTGTTCAGTCGGTAATGATTTTGAAACGGAACACTTATTAAGTAATAACTCTCGTAATTCTGGCGAAATGAAATTACCATTAAGTGTCATATCAGGCTCATATTCAGGCCAGCCAAATTGACCAAACATAATTGAATTTTCGATGATTGAACCGTTTGTACTAACAGATATACTTTCCAAACTTGCCTCCTAAATAACATAGGAACATCCCGTAAAATCTATAGACTCTGAATGGTTCAGTATTTAATATATCTAGAAATACTTATGAAATATTTTATTTGGTTTTTTCTTTTCTTAAAATCATCACTGACATTGAAGTCACATACTGACATAAAAGAGAATAACGAGTAATAACCAGAATAGTCGATATCATTATCTGATAGTTTGTGAATATAATTTGTGCAAGATTTTATTTCTTATAATATTATAAAAATATGTTCTACCTGATTAGTTGAAAATTATAAAAGGGGATATGCTATGTCAAATCCAACTTGGTTAAGTAAACTTGAAACTCCTTTCCTTTTAATTGATGAATCACGTTTTATCCGCAATATTGACCGGCTCTATAACCGTATTGGGCTTCTTGGCAGTCAAATACGCCCACACCTGAAAACCCTACGCTCTCCCGAAGCCGCACAATATCTACTGAAAGACTCTTCATCTCCTGCTACTGTTTCCACGCTAGCAGAAGCTGAAGGTTTTGTTAAAGCTGGTTACACCAATATTTTGTACGCTGTAGGTATTGCACCCCATAAGCTGGATCGTGTGGCAAATCTTCTTAATAAAGGGATCAATATTCACATCCTGCTTGATACGCCAGAACAAGCCTTAGCGGTAGCTGAATATGCAAAAGCCAATAGTGTGATCTTTTCCGTATTTATTGAAATTGACTGTGACGACCATCGGAGCGGGCTCCAGCCGGGTAGTGATGAACTCATTAAACTGGCAAAGATGGTTGACGGCAATGGTGCCACTCTGACAGGCCTGCTGACTCATGCAGGAGGGTCTTACTCATGCCGGACGAGGGAGCAACTCAAGGCTGCAGCTAAGACAGAATGCGATGCCGTTAGGCAAGCCGCCAGACGCATCAGAGAAGCGGGTATTGCCTGTCCGATTTTGAGTGTAGGTTCTACACCAACTGCACACTATGTCGAAGATTTGACTGGTATTACTGAAGTAAGGGCTGGCGTTTTTTCTACTTTTGATTTGGTCATGAAAAACGTGGGAGTCTGTACGTTAGATGATATTGCTATGTCTGTTGTGACAACCGTTATCGGTCGCAATAAAGAAAAAGGCTGGATTCTGATTGATGCCGGCTGGATGGCAATGTCCAGAGATCGCGGTACTGCTGAAGGCCCGATAGATTATGGTTATGGGCAGGTTTGCAATCTGGATGGACACCCTTACCCTGATTTATGTGTCTCGATGACGAATCAGGAACATGGCATCATTGTATTACCTTCCGAATCAAACATGAAAACAGAAGATTTCCCTGTAGGTATGAGGTTACGTATCCTGCCTAACCATGCCTGTGCAACCGCCTCCATGCACTTACAATATCAGGTTCTGAAGCAAGGTTCGTCGGAACAGGAAACATGGCATCGTATTACTGGATGGTGATATTAATACAAACTGAACTTGAAAAAAGCTAACCCTAGTCAATCCAAAAAATAAATATATTTTATAAATTACGATAAAAAACCCCGTAAAAACGGGGTGTTAAATACTCTTCTTTATAGAAGTGTTCTATGGTATCCCTTAGAACGGGATATCATCATCAAAATCCATTGGTGGCTCATTGCTCTGCGGAGCCGGAGACTGTGCCGGACGAGATGATTGCGCACCACCACTGAACTGCTGAGATGCCTGTGGCTGTTGTGGTTGACCCCAGCCGCCTTGTGCCGGAGCATCCTGTGATGCGCCACCACGGCCACCTAACATCTGCATTGTGCCGCCGATTGGGTTAACCACGACTTCAGTGGTGTAACGATCCTGACCACTTTGATCCTGCCATTTGCGGGTCTGCAACGCACCTTCGATGTAAACCTGAGAACCTTTACGCAGATATTCACCGGCTACTTCTGCCAGTTTGCCGAACATGACCACACGGTGCCATTCGGTCTTCTCTCTCATCTCACCGGTTTGCTTATCACGCCAGCTCTCGGACGTGGCCAGAGTAATGTTGGCAACCGCACCGCCGTTCGGCATATAGCGAACTTCCGGATCCTGCCCCAAATTACCCACTAAAATAACTTTGTTTACGCCTCTGCTGGCCATTGGGAATACTCCTGATGAAATGATTTTTTGCTAAAAACGGACTTCTGTAATTATAAGCAACGTAGTTTATCATGCGAGGCTTAACTTTAAATAAAAACCCGTTATCTTAATTCTTTGCGAAGCGCATCGTACTTTATTCCACTTATCTTTCAAGCAACTTCTTGAATTAGATTGGTTGCGCTCACTTCCCTCAGTCACATTCGATGCCTTTGCTCATCCCTTTGCTATCTCTTATCTTACTGAAATTCAAAGGATATATACCCTTGAGAATTTTTTTGACCATTACTTGTCCCCCCAAAACGGCCTATATAGCAATCGAAATTGCTTGATATACACTGTAATGGTTACGCATAAATCCTGTTAAATACTGTATATCCATTCAGCAGGGTTTGTGCAATAATACCGCGTTTATTTGTTGAGCACGATCAATATAATCTGGGTAATGGTAAATGGATAACATCGAAGTTCGGGGCGCCCGCACCCATAATCTCAAGAATATCAATCTGGTAATCCCCCGTGACAAGCTGATAGTCATCACAGGGTTGTCTGGCTCCGGTAAGTCTTCTCTGGCTTTCGATACACTGTATGCGGAAGGTCAGCGTCGCTATGTAGAGTCTCTCTCTGCATATGCCCGCCAGTTTTTATCACTGATGGAAAAACCGGATGTCGACCACATTGAAGGCCTGTCTCCTGCCATTTCCATTGAACAGAAATCAACTTCCCATAACCCGCGTTCAACTGTCGGCACAATTACCGAAATTCACGATTATCTTCGCCTGCTGTTTGCTCGTGTCGGTGAGCCTCGCTGTCCTGAACATGATATTCCGCTGGCTGCACAAACAATCAGTCAGATGGTAGATAATGTGCTGATGCTGCCGGAAGGGCAACGCCTGATGTTACTTGCTCCTGTGGTTAAAGAGCGTAAAGGGGAACATTCTAAGCTGTTGGATAATCTTGCAGCACAAGGTTATATCCGTGCCCGTATTGATGGTGAAGTGTGTGACCTTTCCGAACCTCCCAAACTGGAATTACAGAAAAAACACACGATTGAAGTCGTCATCGACCGTTTTAAAGTACGCCCTGATTTAGTTCAGCGTCTGGCTGAATCGTTCGAGACAGCATTAGAGCTTTCTGGCGGTACAGCGGTTGTTGCCAATATGGATGATGAGAAGGCTGAAGAGCTTATTTTCTCCGCCAATTTCGCCTGCCCAATGTGTGGCTACAGCATGAGCGAACTGGAACCACGCCTGTTTTCTTTCAACAACCCTGCCGGAGCCTGTTCGACTTGTGATGGTTTAGGTGTCCAGCAATTCTTCGATCCTGATCGTGTTGTACAAAATGGCGGTATTTCCCTCGCCGGTGGAGCAATCCGTGGATGGGATCGTCGTAATTTTTATTACTTTCAGATGCTGAAATCTCTGGCAGACCATTACAAATTTGATATAGAAACGCCGTTTGATGAATTAAGTGCTTCCATTAAAAAGGCCGTTTTATATGGCTCAGGCAAAGAAACCATCGAGTTCAGATATACCAATGATCGTGGTGATATCACTGTCCGCAAGCACCCGTTTGAAGGTGTTCTGCACAATATGGAGCGCCGCTATAAAGAAACCGAATCTTCTGCTGTACGAGAAGAGTTAGCCAAATATATCAGCAATCGCTCCTGTATTTCGTGTGAAGGCACCCGGCTACGCAAAGAAGCGCGTTTTGTCTTTATTGAGAATACGACCTTGCCCCAGATCTCTGATTTCAGCATCGGCCATGCGATGGAGTTTTTCCAGAACATCAAATTAAGTGGCCAGCGCGCAAAGATTGCCGAGAAAGTGCTGAAGGAGATCGGTGATCGCCTGAAATTTCTGGTCAATGTTGGCCTGAATTATCTGACTCTTTCCCGCTCAGCTGAAACTCTTTCCGGTGGTGAAGCTCAGCGTATCCGTCTGGCAAGCCAGATTGGTGCCGGTCTGGTTGGTGTGATGTATGTGCTGGATGAACCTTCGATTGGCCTCCACCAGCGTGATAATGAGCGCTTACTGGAGACGTTGCTGCACCTGCGTAATCTGGGTAATACCGTTATTGTCGTTGAGCATGATGAAGATGCCATCCGTGCCGCCGATCATATTATTGATATCGGGCCGGGAGCGGGTGTACATGGCGGTGAGGTTGTTGCTGAAGGCTCTATCGATAACATTATGGCAAGTAAGGAATCTCTCACAGGAAAATTCCTGAGTGGTGAGCGTAAGATTGTCATCCCGGAACAGCGTATCGTTGCTGATCCTGACAAAATGCTGAAATTGATTGGCGCAAAAGGCAATAATCTGAAAAAAGTGACATTAAACTTGCCTGTTGGCTTGTTCACATGTGTTACTGGGGTTTCAGGCTCCGGTAAATCGACATTGATCAACGATACGTTATTCCCAATTGCGCAACGCCAGTTAAACGGTGCTACCAACATCAATCCCGCGCCTTATGTAGATATTCAGGGTCTGGAACATTTCGACAAAGTCATTGATATTGACCAAAGCCCTATCGGCAGAACACCCCGCTCAAACCCGGCCACTTATACCGGGGTATTTACCCCAGTAAGAGAATTGTTTGCCGGTGTGCCCGAATCCCGTACTCGCGGCTATACTCCAGGGCGTTTTAGTTTCAATGTCAAAGGTGGGCGCTGTGAGGCCTGTCAGGGTGACGGGGTCATTAAAGTTGAAATGCATTTCTTGCCGGATATTTATGTGCCCTGTGATCATTGTAAAGGGAAGCGCTATAACCGTGAAACTCTGGAAATTAAATACAAGGGCAAAAATATTAATGAAGTGCTGAATATGACTATCGAAGAAGCACGCGAGTTTTTCGATGCAGTCCCAGCCCTTGCCCGCAAATTACAAACACTGATAGATGTCGGTCTCTCCTATATTCGGCTTGGGCAATCCGCTACTACCCTTTCAGGTGGTGAAGCCCAGCGAGTTAAATTAGCACGCGAACTATCCAAACGGGGCACAGGCCAGACACTCTATATTCTTGATGAACCAACAACCGGGTTACATTTTGCCGATATTCAACAGTTACTGGCTGTCCTGCATCAACTGCGAGATCAGGGAAATACCATTGTTGTTATCGAACATAATCTGGATGTGATTAAAACTTCGGACTGGATTGTCGACCTTGGCCCGGAAGGCGGCAGCGGTGGTGGTGAAATATTAGTAGCAGGAACGCCAGAAGAAGTCGCGAAGTGTAAAAACTCCCATACTGCACGTTTCCTGAAAGGAATACTTAATAATAATTAATGTTACAATCAAGGTGACAATCAATAAAAAACCTCTCTTCTGTGGGAGGTTTTTTTTAAGTTAATATTTTCTAACGCCTCATATACCTTCATCTATGTATTTAGAATAATAATAAACTTAATTATATCAGTGAACTATTCTTACATTGACTTCATCATTGCATTTAACAGATATGAGTAATCATATTAGATGTGCAATTATTCCATAATGATATAACATATTCTATGAACTTATAATGGAGATTAAATATGTATATGTTTTTACCATTTTTGATTGCGCTAGTTATTATTATCACTGTCGTGGCTGGCAAGAAAAAACTCACTTATGCGCTTTGGTTTGCTTTATTAATCATCACGGTATTTTGGTTTAAATATCATGCTACTGATGCACTGAATCTTTCTTTTTAACCGGAGGCCGTAATGAGTAATTCTATGTCAGCATCTCGCAACCTAAATCCAGCTATTACCTTGAATATTCTTGGTTTGTTTGGCATCTGTGTCATTTTAATTGTCGCTTTTTATTATCAGCTGGCACGTTTTGAACTTCCTTGCCCATTATGTCTGTTACAACGTGCAGGCATCATTATGATCGGCTTTGGCTTTCTATTTAATATTTATTTCGGTGTCAAAAACGCTCACTACAGCTTCTCTCTAATAGGCTGTATCATAACTGGCTTTGTTGCCATGCGTCAGGTTTCTTTGCATATCCTGCCGGGAGATACAGGGTATGGTTCCACTTTCCTTGGGTTGCACTTCTATACTTGGGCAGCGGTTATATCCATTCTTACTATTATCGCTATTGCTGTCATTATGCCTTTGAAAGCAGGTAATCATGATCCGGTAAAATCTTCACCGCATATACTCGGCAAACTTGCTATGGGATTATTCGCTATTTTAATCGCCGCGAATCTGGTTTCTACCATTCTGGAATGCGGTAGCGGACAATGTGATGATAACCCAACATTTTATCAGTTATTACAGAATTAACTGTTTTTCATTGTTATCGTTATAGAAAAAAGAAGGCTGATACACTTAGCCTTCTCCTATTCTACCAAAGGGAACTCAGCAACAACTTATCCCGATATTGATAATCCATTGATAAAATAACAAACTTCATGTGCTTCTTCAGGAGTAGGCACTTCCAGCTTGGAAAGCATTCTGTCCATCACTTTATCCGGTACGACATATTGGCGATGGTTATTTTGCTGCCGCCACTGTTTATTCCCCTGTTCGATATAAACAATCTTAACTCTCGCGTTGTAACTGACAAATAACTTGATGAGCTGCTGACGTATTTGCACTGTTAGATTAGTCGCATTCCAGATAAAGTCCTGCTGGTTACGCAATTTTTCTCTGGCCTGTTTTTTCGCCTGTTGCACAACCCAACCAGTAGCATTTTTATCTTCTGGACTTATTTGGTGCTGACGGCGAATTGCATCCAGACTAATGACAGCTCTGTCTGGATAATATTGTCTGATAAAATGATCCTTTCCCATGCCCGGCAATCCACATAATAGAATGACCTGACTGCCATAATTATCGTAAGGCTGGTAATCCGGCTGTTCACTTTCTGTAGAAAAATAATGAAAATGGGCTTCTGACGAAGGAAATTGCCGTGCATTACGCCAACAATTCTGCTCACGACAATAAAGTTCAAATAGTTCTATACGCTCCAGCAGCTCCTGTGCATCATGGCATTCTCGGCCTAAAACATCCGCTTTTGCCAACAAAGCTAATAGGTAAGTATCAACACGAAGTGACGCTGCCAGTAGGGCTTTCTGTGGCTCAGGTTTCTCCATCAGCCATAATGGCAAGCCATGAAAACGAACCAAAGCAGCAAATTGTTCACGTATCGCAAATGGTGTCGCTACTTGCTGGAACAAAATCTGCCTGACAGTTAATTCACCTTTACGGGCATGGCCGGGGGAAATAATTCGCCCATCCCAATCCATCCGCGTAGTACTTCGCTTTTCCACATCATGCAATAAAGCCGACACCCAGAGAATTTCCTGATCTTCTTTCTCCAGTGCTTGATATTCAGGCAGTTGCTCCAGCGCAGACAATACCATTTGTGTATGAGTGGCAACATCACCTTCGGCATGGTGAATAGGATCCTGCTGAACGCCACTCATATCCGCGATAAAAGAAAATGTGTCAGATAAATAATGCCATGTTTTATTTTCACTGAATAACCAGTTCATTATCTCTCTCCATTCATATATTCAAAGTAGAGAGGTGCCCGTTGCCAGTGTCGCTTCCAGTGAATGTCGGTTTTCACATGATTTTTGCGTACATATTTAAAAACATTGTGTGAAAAATCAGTAACTGAATATTCACCTGCATTACGGCTGACGATCCCTTCCATTGAGCAAGGCCGTTTTGTTTTTGTATCCCATGAAGAGAAATAACTTTCTTGTTTTGCTGTTTGAATAATATTGTCAATAAATGCAGATTCATTCCGTGTGTCAGGAATAACAATTTCCGGGATAGTGGAAAAATCAAATAAATCAGCGTAAAACTTTACTTCTTCCCAACTCAGCCACATATCTTTCATACGCACAGCAAAAACAAAGAAATATTCTTCGAGATGCCGATACTCAATAGAATGAATCGCATACAGGTTCTCGCCAAAAATCTCAATATTACCGAGATCGCCCTTCATTAATTGCCAACGCTGACGGATTTGTTGTGTCCATGCCGATTGCGTTGGAGCAGCATGAGAACGAGCAAAGACACCGTGCTGATTCAAACAGTTATTTTCACCATCTAACTTTTCGGTGTGAATAAGATGAGTAATATTGTGTATATCCTGCCACCAGTCATGATTAATACGATCATCGCTGGTTGTCCCCGGAGAAAACGGATAATGAAATGTTCTACCGTACTTTCTTGATTGCATATCCATAATGCTTTAGCTCTTTTAAATTATCCCAATAAAAGCGAATTACGCTTTTACAGATTAATATTTATCTCAATCTTTACTGAAAGAGTTCAAGAGTTAGCATTACATTTTCTTTATTCCCGGCAGATGAATATTTTAAATTAAAAGACCAGATATAATATTCAGATATATTAAATAGGAGTGAGTGAAAAATATCACAATGCCGCTACTATATAGAAAGTGATTATAAATTAACACAATAATTAATTTATAATCATAAAATAACAGATAAAAATCTATTATTATCATTTTAATTAGTGATATCTATCACATCAGGAAAAGTCCCTTATTCAATACCAGAACAAGGGACTATACATATCGTATTTAAAGTTGCCTCTCTAATTAGCTACGGTGCAACTCGATACCTATTAGATAGATATAGTGAATGCTTAACGACTCACCGCCACAAATGCTTCAACAACACGTTGTACATTATGATGATTCACACCCGCCATACAAACCCGGCCGGATTCAATCAGATAAACAGCAAATTCTTCACGCAGACGAACAACCTGTTCAGTGCTAAATCCGGTATAACTGAACATCCCACGCTGTTTAAGCAAGTGATCAAAGTTTTTCTCCGGTAATGCTTCTTTCAATGCAGATACCAGCACAGTGCGCATTTCCCGAATACGCAAACGCATCTGTTCAACTTCTCTCAGCCACTGTTCCCTCAGTAATGGATCAGCTAATACTCTCGCCACAACCTGACCGCCAAAATTAGGCGGACTGGAATAGATACGACGTACGCAGGCTTTTAGCTGCCCCAAGACACATTCTTTCGTTTCTTTATCGTCGCAAATAACCGATAAGCCACCAACGCGCTCGCCATATAAGGAAAATATTTTTGAGAATGAATTACTGACAAAGCAAGGTAGTTCAGCACTCGCCATCGCCCTAATTGCATAAACATCTTCTTCAATGCCTTCAGCAAACCCCTGATAAGCGATATCAAGAAATGGA
Organism: Xenorhabdus sp. KJ12.1; assembly: GCF_963876495.1. Taxonomy (NCBI): domain Bacteria; kingdom Pseudomonadati; phylum Pseudomonadota; class Gammaproteobacteria; order Enterobacterales; family Morganellaceae; genus Xenorhabdus; species Xenorhabdus sp. KJ12.1. The sequence goes on along the minus strand of NZ_CAWNQH010000058.1, from coordinate 22,914 downwards.
ATTAACTTTTGCTCTTTAACTACCTGAATGACCTGATCCCACTGGTCATTAGTCAGATCAGAACCCGTTGGGTTATGACAACAAGGGTGCATCAGGATAATACTTTTTGCTGGTAATTGCCGGAACGTTGCCAGCATTTCATCAAATTTTACCCCTTTGGTTTTATCATCAAAGTAAGGGTAATAATTTACTTTTATCCCTGCCCCAGAGAATATTGAAGCATGGTTTTCCCATGTAGGGTCACTGCACCACACTTCAGAATCAGGGAAATAACGATGTAAAAAGTCAGCACCGACTTTCAGTGCCCCTGACCCGCCGACTGTCTGGATCGTTGCAATACGATTTTGCTGCAACATTAAATGATCTTTACCGAATAATAATTCCTGAACTGCCAGCCGGTAAGCCATTAAACCTTCTATTGGAAGATAAAGAGAAGCAGACTGTGGCAGAGCACTTATTTGTTCTTCTGCGGTTGCAACAGCCTGCAATTGGGGAGTTATACCCTGCTCATCGTAATAAAGCCCAATGCTCAAGTTAACCTTTTCTGGACGGGGATCTTTTTTAAACGCTTCCGATAACGAAAGAATAGGATCACCTGCGTAAGCATCAACATTCTGGAACACTATGTTATACCTCTATTACCTAAATGATATTAAAGACACGGTAACAGACAATATAACTGAACCCGACTATTCGTCCAGATATTCCATCGCAACGCGTGAAGTTAATTTTGTGATGAGTTCATAGGCACTAATCCCTGTATATTCAGCGACTTTTTCCACTGGCAGGACTTTACCCCAGAGGATAACATCATCACCTACTTTATCCTGACAGTCCGGTCCTAAATCTACCGTGATCATATCCATGGATACCCGCCCAACAAGGGAGACTTTACGTCCATTAATAAATACCGGTGTGCCCGATAATGCACTACGGGGATAACCATCACCATATCCGATAGCTACAACGCCTAAATAGGTATCACGTTCACTGACCCAAGTGCCGCCGTAACCTACCGCTTCACCTGCTTTGTGTTTACGTACAGCGATTAAACTGGATTTCAATGTCATTGCGGGCATCAAGCTGAAATCATCCGCGGTCTTATCCGCCATCGGTGATGCGCCATACATCATAATGCCGGGGCGAACCCAGTCCAGATGAGCCTGTGGCCACAACAGAATTCCGCCGGATGCTGAAATGGATTTTTCACCCGCTTTATCTGCAACAAATAACTTAAATTGCTCAATTTGCTGATAAGTGGTATCCACCAGAGGTTCATCTGCCTGACTAAAATGGCTAATAATATTCACAGGCTGTTCAATATTACGGCAACGGCTCAAACGTTGGTAAAAATCTTCTGCTTCATCAATACGAACGCCAAGACGGTGCATACCCGTATCCAATTTCATCCATACTTTAATTGGGTGAGGTAAATCGGCTTGTTCCAGAGCTTCCAGCTGTTCGATACTGTGCACTACGGTTTCAATATGATTGACAACCAAAATAGGTAAGTCAGACGCCCCCAAAAAACCTTCCAGTAGCAGAATGGGTTTGATAACCCCACCACTACGCAAAGCCAGAGCTTCCCCTATTCGTGCAACACCAAAACAATCTGCGCTTTCCATCGTATACGCAGTTTCCAATAAACCATGTCCATAGGCGTTTGCTTTCACAACTGCAATGATTTTACTGCCCGGAGCTTTCACCCGAACCTGTTGCAGATTGTGTCGCAGAGCGCGGCGGTCGATAACAGCAGTTGCCGCTTTCATTTTTTCCCCTTTTTTATACTTTTTTCCAATCAATTGGTTTGAATAAATAGGCTTATTTTTAAACTGGGTTATTCATCGCTATAGCTTGGCCCAGCATAGTTATCAAATCGCGACCATTGACCGTTGAATGTCAGCCTTACCGTACCGATTGGGCCGTTACGCTGCTTACCAAGGATAATTTCCGCTACACCTTTCAGTTCACTGTTATCGTGATATACCTCATCACGATAGATAAACATGATTAAGTCAGCATCCTGCTCGATAGAGCCTGATTCACGCAGATCAGAGTTCACCGGACGCTTGTCAGCGCGCTGCTCCAGACTACGGTTAAGCTGAGAAAGGGCTACAACCGGCACCTGTAATTCTTTCGCCAATGCTTTGAGGGAGCGGGATATTTCTGCAATTTCCAGCGTTCGGTTATCAGAAAGAGAAGGCACTCGCATTAATTGCAGGTAATCAATCATAATCATGCTAAGCCCGCCATGTTCACGGAAAACTCTTCTTGCTCGGGAGCGTACTTCAGTAGGAGTCAGGCCGGATGAATCATCAATATACATATTGCGTTTTTCCAGCAAAATACCCATAGTGCTGGAAATTCGGGCCCAGTCCTCATCATCAAGCTGACCGGTTCGAATACGCGTCTGATCCACGCGGGAAAGCGACGCCAGCATACGCATCATGATCTGATTACCGGGCATCTCCAGACTAAAAATCAAAACCGGTTTATCCTGCATCATCGCTGCGTTTTCACACAAGTTCATCGCAAAGGTTGTTTTACCCATCGAAGGACGTGCAGCAACGATGATCAGGTCTGATTTTTGCAGACCCGCCGTTTTCTTATCCAGATCCTGATAGCCCGTGGAAACCCCGGTTACGCCATCATGTGGGCGCTGATAAAGCTGCTCAATGCGCTCAACGGTTTCTTCAAGGATTTGTTCAATACCTTTCGGGCCTTCATCTTTATTTGCCCGGGTTTCTGCTATCTGGAATACACGAGATTCAGCCAGATCCAACAATTCTTCACTGGTTCGGCCTTGTGGGTCATATCCTGCATCGGCGATTTCATTAGCAACCGCAATCATATCGCGAACGACAGCACGTTCACGGACAATATCTGCATAAGCATTGATATTTGCGGCACTTGGCGTATTTTTTGACAATTCTGCCAGATAGCCAAAACCACCGACATTATCCAGCTCCCCATTCAACTCCAGAGATTCTGATAATGTAATCAAGTCAATAGGTTTGCCTGTTTCAAGCAAACGCTGCATTTCAGAAAAAATGCGCCGATGTGGGCGGCTGAAAAAATCATTGCTGGTGACACGCTCGGATACGTTATCCCAACGTTCATTATCCAGCATCAAACCGCCCAACACGGATTGCTCTGCTTCCAAAGAGTGTGGTGGAAGTTTCAGCCCTTCCACTTGGCGATCTTTTGGTTCAGCCATACTGTTGTTAGTTGGTTTTCTTCCAGCCATGTAGTACATCAATCCACTAAACAAGAACGAAATAGCGCATCAGTATACGCCATGAAAACAACCTTGAGTAATTATATATAGTCTATACTCGTAATTTAAATACAACCGATTGATATTGAATAAATAAACCTCATTTTTAAACGCATTTGTTCTTGTTTGTTTATATAATTGTTTATACATAGAACACTGAACAAATCTATAAACAAAGCATAAGATAAAAACAAGGCAAAAGAAAAGAAAGAATGAGAGTGAATGCATGATCAGTAAAACGTGGTCAGTACGTTTAACGTTCCAAGCTATGAGGGTTATGTGTATTCAGTTGAAAACTATTAAAGTGATAATTGCAAATGATACTGCTAGTGAGAAGATACCCCGTTACGGCTATCTTCCCGATGATTTTTAAATGGAACTGATTATTTTTATGATTTATCCCGAACCTTGCGTTCAATCAATTCACCATACGAATCAAAATAGCGACTCGGCCAGATTTCAGATGGGTGTATTTCGAGATAGTTAGCGATGATCCATTCGCCTTTCGGCCACGGACGGCTAAGAGTATTTGCCAGTGTAGATGAACTGAGTCCCGCTTCACGGGAAACTGCGGCTAAGGTAGTACCACGCTTACGTAATGCGGCGATGATGTCGGCTTGATGCCAGTCATTTTTAACATTGAACATTCCTGCTACCCCTTCCATTAATTGATCATTGATGGTGGCGATTCAGACAGGGTTCGCAGTACCGGAACATACCCATCCGGCGAGGCCGAAACCTCCCCTATCAGAACCGCCATTGAGTAGGCGATAGCAGACACACTGGTAGAAATTTCCTACCAGTGGGGTATGTTTACAAGGCTGCGAAACCCTGACCACTGGATTTTGCCAATGGCGGGGCTACTTTAACTGATTGGTTTATCGTTCTCAATAAGCGAACCAGTAAAAACAGCTTACCTTTTTGCGTTATATGCGATTAAACAGCCCATGTAAGCTAATACTCTTGCTACTCAGGATTCAAGCAAATATAACAGTCAGCTCAGTGCCAAAAGCGGACATTACTAACACATAAATCTTAGTATGATGGTAAATCAACATATTAAAATAAAATTAACAATAAAATGTATTCACTGACCCAAAATTACATTTTATATAGTCTGTACCCATTATAGCTGTATAATTATTAACTTTGCGTTTTTAATTTAACATTAAAAACGGAGGGTTCTGTAAATAATATTCATGGTTTATAGACTGAGTTCTATTCAGTCGTGTTTAGATAATTCACTTTGCCATAGTATGCAAAAATGATACAATTCATTACGGTTAATTACTGTATTATCGGATAAATAAAATGATAAAGGAAATTGATACATTAAAACAGATTAATGAAATTGGGAATGCATCATCAATCGTTGAAGCAATGAATCAATATGAAGAGTGTAAGCATGAATTAAAAGACTGGAGAATACTTTTTTCGCATGAATCCACTAACGGACCATTTTATTTACCCAAGAAGGAGTTGTCGCCAAAATGTTATCTATTAACACCATTTAGAGGTAACTCATTATACGTTATTGATAAGGAAGTTATTGAGAGTAAGGGTGAAACCTTGCATTTTATTTCAACAGCAATATATGTCGATAGCAATACTGCCAGTTATATACGCTCACTTGCCTATGCTCCTCAACCATCAGAAAGAGTTTATCAAGTATGCAACTCTATATCTGAGCATATATCACAAGAAAATGTCAATGTATTAAACATGGCTTTGTATCTTTCTGAAATAGAAAGTAATTTAAAGGATACTGACATTAAAAAAGTTAAAGAAACAGTTTCCGCCTTGAAATCTATTCCCATGATAAATTCGTACTTTAATTCATCATGGAGAGAAAAATTTTTAAATGTATACAGATCAACTGCTGAGAAAGTAGCAGATAATCTTCTATTCGACTTTTATAACAAAAATGATTATCAGTTTGGGAAATTCTCGCAAATAGCAGATCTAATGGAATTGTTATTACTGAAAACGAAAATAATTGAGTACAGCTCAAAGCGCTCTTCCGAAAATAAACTCATGGATCTTTTTTCGGTAATTGATAAAGAAATTTCCATTATGATGCCAAAAGAAATAGCTGTTTGTGTCGATATCCTTTTTCACAAAAATAAACTAAAAACAACAAGAAAACTCAATAGCCTTCAAAACACCTCTGAACCTATTCAGTTAATTAGAAATTGTGCGATGGATTTGTTTATGGCCAGAATGTTGGATTTATTAACCAATACTAATGCTGATGATAATGGCACGCAATTTCACCTCGCGCAGATATTAACTTGTGATATTGATGTGTGGGATATATTAAACCTTACTGGACTTAATGCGGTTGCTGTTCATCGAGGCTCTAGTAATACGCTTCCAATTTATAGTAATGATTTCATGGAATGGATTGCCGATACTCTTGGAAATAAAAAACTAGAGACTATCTCGAAAATATTCACACCTCAGGGGGTAATTGATAGGAAAAAAAGACGTTCACATAATGACTTGAAATCTAATCTGCATAGATCTCGAGATGAATTGCTGCAAATATTAAAAGATAAAAGAGCAAAATGAAATATTATTAATATCGAATTAACACTTTCCCACTCTGATGTAGCAGTCTACATAGATAGTTTGTTATTCTGCGATACGTCAGCTCTTCGCTCATAGCTGGCTGTCAGATTTAGCCGCACTTTTCTACAGAACACGGTCAGATAAAGTAGCAACTAATCCCCAAAAAGTGTGTGATATCTAACCTTCTGAGCATTTGATTTAATTTCATTAATTCCCATACTGCACAGGCATTAAAAAAATCAATTAGTTATCTAAATCCCGTCAAAGTTATCCAGTCGCTGCTGCTGTTCTTCACTCAAGCTAAACGCAAACTCTTCATGCTCTGCCTGCCATGTACCAAAGCTTATCAGGAATGCAATTGCCGGGTCGATTTTGTTCGCCGATTTCTTCTTGTTCGGTTTGATATTAGCGTTAGCGTCCGTTTCCATCGCGACATTAGACATCGCCCATGCCAGTACCGGATCGCCGTTGTGACGAATAATCTTGCGGTTAACGAATACCTCAGCCGATTTTGCCACCGGGCTAAAGCGCATATAGGTTTGCGGGAAGGGTTCAACATCCAAGCCTGCGCCCTGTAATTGAGTACGTAGGTGCGTGGCGTTCCATGTATCAAAGCCCACAAGCTTAATATCAAAATGCTGGCTGTCTTTGAGAATATCATCACGGATACGGTCATAATCAATGCAATCGCCTACAGTGGTGCGTATCCAGCCTGCCTGTACCCATTGGCGATAAACAGCCCGATTCTTATTGGCAGGATTCTGTAACTGGGCTTCAGGCAGATAATGGCGGGTCAGTAATAACAATTCGTTATCCACGGGGAACGTGTAGCAGATACTGGTGATATCACCTGTGGAAGATAAATCCAATCCAGCGTAACACTCCAGCCCTTTCAGGTCGTTTTCGTCATAGTCGAGTTGGCAGGCTTTCCAAGCCCCTTCCCCCATCCACGGTGTTTCACCCTGACACCAGATATTAAAGCGTTTGGTTAACATTTCCGTCCATTGTGAGGGAATACCCCGCGCTTTCTGGATAGTGTCATGCAAAGCGGCACTGTCCACGGAGATATTCAGATTGGGATTGGCCTTTATCCAAAGTGATTCATCATCAATCTCGTTCTCGTCGTCCAGCTCGTAGATCAACGCAAACAGCGATTCGTTCAGTTCTTCTCCGCTCAGAATCTGGCAACAATAATCATAATGCTGTTTACAGGCTGAAATAACGTTACTACCTGCTGTCGTGATGGCAAACAGAATGCCTTCGGGACGTGCGCCCATACCCAACTCAAGGGCAGAGTAGACTGCGTTATCGGGGTGTAAATGATACTCATCGACAATTGCCAGACTGGGGTTAGTACCCTCAATCGTGGCGGCTTTGGCTGCCAGTGGTTTTAACAGGCTGTTGCTCTTGGCATAGGTTACTTTATGCTGTTGGACAGTTACCCGTTTTTTAAGCGGTTTTGATAACAAGCACATCTGGCGGGCATCATCGAATACAATACGTGCCTGATCGCGACTCACGGCGGCGGTGTAGATATCCTGCTGGCCTTGCTCCATCACCAGAAACCAGTTAGCCAGTATCGCGGCAACGGTGGATTTGGCATTTTTTCGCGGCACCTGAATATAAGCACTGCGATATTTTCGACGCACGGTTGCCTTAACTTTGAAGCCAAGCAAATTGGCAAACGCGAATTGCTGCCACGGTTCGAGAATGATGGGCTTACCGCGCAAGTGGCCTTTGACGTGCGGACAGTAACGGGAAAAGGCAATAAACCGCGCCACAACCTCCGTATCAAACACATAAAGCGGGTTATTCAGGTCGTTAAAGTAGCGTTTCACGGCCTGTTTTACCCGTTTACAGGCCGGAATTGTGCCGTTTTCGATATCAAAAGCGTATTGTTCCCATGTGTTCATAGTCGGTCTAGCTCGTCCTCTTCTTCTGTTTCCACCGGATTTTTCCGCCGTGATACGGGGTCAAAACCCAGCAATGAGGACATTTTTATCATGATTTTTTCAGCATCAGCCTTTGCGCTGAGTGAAGGATTGCGGCTTTCGCTGCCCTGACTATTCACGATGCTAAAGCCTCGGATATCAAGGTCTGCCACCGCTTTTCGGTAAATGGCATAGTTGACGCAATACAGCTCTAAGTTGTTCCAGTCGGCGGCGTTCAGGTCTTCCCGTTCACTTAAAATTTTACCTTTGGCTCTCCATTGACTGGCGGCAATCTCATTTAAATAAGTGGGTGGTTTGGGTGCTCTTGCCATAATGTTCGCTGTTCCTTGTGATTTATTTTCAAAAAAATCGCTGTGCGTAAAAATTGAAGGAGGGGGCGGTTCCGCTCAGAGGGGTGTTTGTCATTTTTGATACCCCCACCCCGTTATTTCATTTAGTTATTATTCTTGTGATAAATAATCGTGCCGCTTCTGCTTCCTGCTCGCGATAAGCACCTTGTTTGTGCCTCGCTTTGATGAGTGGGTCTGCCTGTACCGTCTTACGGTTGTGGCAGGCATGGCATAGTGCTTGATGATTGGATGCAGGCCAGAACAGCACATCTGCTTCACCTTGTATCGGGATGATATGATCCACAATGGTTGCAGGTATGTAGCAGTTCAGCTTGAGGCAATGCACACATAAGGGATGCGTTTTAAGATACATCAATCTGTATCTGCCCCATCGGTTACTGTAGCCACGTTCGGTACGTGTACCGCGCTGCCTGTTCTGTTCCCGCCGATGTTCCTCACAGCGACCAGACTTTACCCGTTGCTTACAACTGGGATAACTACAACGTCTTAACGGTTGCCACGGCATCAGTAGATCCCCACATCACGATAGATAGACCACAGTGATTTGATGGTAAAAGGCACTTCTTTTAGCTCAATATCGGTTGCCATTTCCCGATTCTCATACAGCAAGCCGATATACAGCAGGCAACCGACTTTAATCGCCGGGGTAAAAGCCAGATCATCACCAAACCGATTACCGATATGTTGCTGACAGACTTCCAGCGCAGCATCGGCATAGCCCGTTAATAAGCTATCATCAAGGGTGTAATCTTCCTCCAGTCGGCAATGCTGTTTGATTTCACTCAGGGGAATTTCAATCCGGCTCATCGGAATATCCCTCCCTTGCAAAGCAACTCTAAGCGGGTGTATTTCGCATCGGGGATGACCGCCATAATGCTAAAAGCGGTGCCTGTCGTGTTCGCTCCGTGAAAGGTAATGCTGTTCGCTGTGGTCACATCAGCACGATAACGCAGCCAGATACGCACGGTGGCTTCTGAGAACACGGCGCCGGATGCCACCAGTTCCCGCCCGCTAATGGCTTGGACTTCTGCCCAGACCGTGGCTAAATCCACCCAGTTGTTGAGTACTTCACCGAATTTACCCCGACTGGCTTCATTTTTTCGGATTGTCACCCGATGCCGTAATCTGCCTGCTCTCATTCGTTACTCTCCTTGTCTTGTTTGATTTCCACGGTTTGCTTCCATGCCTGACTGAATTCATCGCCACCGGCACGGGGTGATAAACCTTCCCGTTCACGGGCTTCATTCGGGCACATCACGCCGGATTTAATCGCGGTTTCATAACTCTGGAAGCGTTCTTTCGGATTGGCTCGCAGTAGGTCAGCAGTATCAAATTCGACTTGGTAGCGAATGCCTTTTGTTGGTGATGCCATCAGCAAAGCCGATTTGATTTGCTGCTCAAAATTGGCAAGCCACGGGCGCATGGTGATTGTCAGAAAAGCACGGGAGGCCTCACTAAAGTTGCTGTAGGTACTGTTCGAATACTCTTGCAGAAAGATAGGACTGACATTGAACATCCGGGCGATATCTTCAATGGTGAAACGACGGGAGGCCAGCCATTCGGCATCCTGATTGCTCATCCCTAATTGCTGATATTCCATCCCACCCTCAAGAATGGGCGTTTTGCCTGCATTGCGAGCACCTTTATAACGTTCGAGGGCTTCCAGCGCCTTATTACCTTTGATGCCATCCAGCCAGTCAGCGGCTTTAATCACGCCCGCCGCCATCATGCCGTCTTTCATGATACTTGCGCCGTGGCGCTGTTGTGCCAGCCCTAAACCCAACGTTTCACGGCAAATAGTGACAGGCGAGCGCCCTAAAAAGCCATCTTCGGTGGCATAGCGCAAATGCAACACTTCTTCTTGCAGATAGGTTTTCACTTTGCCGCTATAAGGTTCGGTGATGGTGTAAGCAAACCGGTGAGCGGATAATCGTTGCGCTACCACGGCTGACGGCGGGTAAGGGTGTAATGATTGTGGCTGACCATCACGCCCCCAGACTATGACCGCATAGGCATTACCATTTAACAGACAATGGCGCATCAGTGTTCGCTTAAACTGAAACGGGGTCTGACAATCGTTAGGGCATTCATTGAGTAAATAATCTACAGGGTGATCGCTCAACCATTCGCGGGATTCTTTGCCGTGCTGGTGCTGCACCCGATAGAGATAACAGGGCATGGTGGCAACGGCTTCACTAATCACTGTGACGGCGTTCATCACGGCAGGTAAACCCTCGGCGGTCGAGGGGGAAACATGTTCGCCTGATTTAGTATTAGGTATGCCTGCCAGAGAAAACAATTCATCAATGGTTATACTACGAGTCTCAGCGGCTTTACGCTTAAAAGGCCACATAATCACACCTCGGACAGTTGCAACCAGTAATGGCGCAAATCCACATTACAGGGCTTGACTGCGTTTAATGAGCGTTTGGCAATTTCAACGCCACTTTCAGGGTAAGCAGGCAAACTGGTGATGGTGATTTCCCGCAATTCGGCTTCTAAAACAGTTCTGACATACGGTGTTTGGCTGGTATCCCACCGATCTTTGAGTGCCCTGAATCCAAAACTCATTCCGGCAATATCACCACGTTCAACCAGTGTCAGCACATCGCGGCCTAACTGCGTATCTGGCGGGGTTAATTCGAAGCGTAATCCGGTGGCATCTTCGCTCAATTGCAACGTGCCGGACGTGGTTCGGCCTAATAGGTTCATGTGATCATGCTCATACAGTGCCCTGATATCTGCCCCCACTGTTAAACTGTCACGAAAGGCATTGGGGGCGAATTGTTCTACAAATTCATCCCACAAAACTTGTGATCGGCTGTTCCACTTAATCACATAGCCTGTCAGTTTCTTATCATTGGCAGATAATGAAGCGGTACGGATTTCAAAATCATTCTTCATCGATAAACTCCAAGATTATCAAGAGGCTTTGATTTCCAGCACTTTGATTGCGTTGGAATCCACCAACCCACCCCCCAGATATTTATCAGTGTGTACCTTATAAAATCCCGGTTCGGTGATATTGTCAGGACGGGTACGAATGCCCGTTTGATGGTCAACAATGAAGTAACCGCGCTTGAAGTCACCCAGCGCAATGATGTTATCGGGCATAAATTCGAGATAATGGACAGGCAAGCCCAGCAACATATCAGGATCACCCGCTTGCAGACGTTCGCGCCAGATATAATCTCCGTTGCCGTTTTTCAGCTTCTGCACGTTGGCTGCTGTTGTCGAATTCATCACCCACACGGCGTTTTTGCGGTATTTGTTTTTGAGCAAGAATTTCAGGTCAATCAGGCTATCGGCTTCAAGACTGGTTGCTTCCAATTTTTGCAACGTACCGAATGCACGTACCTTGTCGGCTTGGGTGTCACGAGGGTAAGACAGAAAGCCTTTCGCTTTCTTGCTGCCGTCACCGCTCACCAGATCGGTTTCTTCGATACCGACGAACGTATCTGCGATCTCAGCAGTCAGCCAGCCTAAAATATCGACATCACTAAAGTCGATAATTTCCTGTGTGGTTTTGGGGTAGGCATAGATAGGAAACAACTTGATGCTGACTTCTTCCATCTTCGGCGTGGTAGTCTCACCGCGTACCTTGCCTTCTTCTCCATGTACCACGGCTGCGCCACCGACCGAAACAAGCTGTTTATATTCATTGCTGCGTGTGGTCTTAATCGTACAGATTCGGCGCATAACCGACTCATCAGCCAATTGCTGCATGATCTGTTTGTTCAGTTCAGGGATAACGGTATAGCCGCCCTCTGAGGGTACGCCTGTAGACAGGGAACGAGTTTCACCCGTCAGAATATAGTGGCGTAGCCCATCATTATTGAGTGTTTCACTGATTGGCTGGTTCTTTGCCTGATTACGTTCTTCATCAGATAAAGCCTCATAACGGGCAATTTCCGTATTCAGGTTATCGGATTGGCTACGCAGTTCGTCGAACTGTTTGGCTTCATCGGTAGACAGTGAGCGCTTTTCGTCTTCGGCTTTGGTCAGCAGTGAGCGCATTTGTTGGGTTAAATCAGCTTTTTGTTGGCGTAATTCGAGTAATTTCTTCATGATGCCTCTGCATGTAGGTTAAGGGTTCGCTGTCATGCAGGTTTGAGGAAGCGGTCGCGGGTTAGCACTACCGCCTTTGAGGACTTGCTACAGAGCAATTGAAATCAAGATGAGCCTACATGGTTCAGCAATAACTATTTAACACCATGAAAAATAATAAAAAAGACCTCTAAACAAGAGGTCTCAACAAGGAGAAACATGAGGACAGAATACTTACAAATTTTTACTTATTTTTATTGTCATCCACTTTCCCCCAAACGACTATTCCCGCATTTAATGCTACTAATAACGCGAATAATCCCACGAAAGGAGTAACCCAAGAACCTATTTCATTACCAAAAATATTAACTATATATAAAACATTTACTGCACCTATCACTAAAAATAATAATGTGCACAAGTTATATATCCCTTTTACCCATATATTAATTTGTTTTGTTTTTTTTATATCCTTTTGCTTTGCTTGATATATAGCAAAGCTAGCGACAAAGGAAAAAAAAGACCATGTTAGATAATTTGCTGATCCGTTGAATGCTAAATTTAATGACTCTATAAATTCCATCATATTTACTCACTTATCACTCTGCCATTCAGACGCTTCATTCATAATTTCTCTGAACGCCTGTAATTGCTCAATTAATACATCTAACTGCTCTTTATTGGTTGCCAGTATTTCCTCAGAAAATGTGTGACGCAGACTACCACCTGAATCCTGAAAGAAAAAAGCATGACCATTGACCAACTGGCGGTACTCGCTTGTATGTAAATCGTCTAACTGCGTAATACCGTAATAATCGTAGTGTTTTCTGATATCTTCTTGCGTAATCGGCATAATATTTCCCTTATATAATTATTCTGCTTCTCTGAATAGGGTTACTTGGAAAGTTTCTAGTGCCTCAGCTATCCCTCGAATGTTCATAGCTAACTCATCTCGTGCCGCTGTCTTCATGAATGCGGCTATAAGCTCTGGGTGCTGTTTAGCATACCCCTCACCGAACAAAGCATCTATTTCTTTGACTGCTCTTTCCATCCAGTACGCCGCTGAATTAGCTGCCTGTCTTTCAATCGTTGTTGCATCTAACATATGTTCTCCATTTTTGTATATATAGTGAAAAGTTACCGACAACACCGACAAACCGACAATGTTCTAAAATAGAATTTAATATCAATTAGATACAGTGTTAAATCGTTATCGGTCAATTGTCACTCAATTTTTTGATATCTCAAAAATTAAAGTATTATCATTATATTTCAACTTGATAGATGTAATCTCCTGTTGTCGGTTTTCGACAATCCGACCTACTAATAAACTCCCTCTATGTGTCTCTGAATTCTTTTGCCTGCCAAGAAAAGAAAGTTTTTCTTCTGGCAGGTACTTTGTTTTAAGTCCAACAATGAAACGACAAACCGACAACGTACCGACAAACATTTAACATTTTACTATATTGATTTATAAGATATTTATATATGTATTGTCGATTTGTCGGTGTTGTCGGTCAGTTTTACGTATATGAGAGAATTTATTCTTCCATCCCATCAGCAGAATACATCACGACATAGTACTTACGGGATGAACCGTTATGTTTCATGCCCTGTACTTTAAAACCGCCATTAGCGGCCTTTTTCAACATGCCTGATTCTGCCAGTACCCGCGCAAACATCTTCGGCTCAAAGCCCTCTGATACTTCTGTCTCGAACACATCAGGAAACGTATAAAAATGAATCAACCCACCATTATTGGGAATATCACTGGTATCTTTCCGGTAGCCTGCAAGATTAGAGATAGTGGCATGATCGTAAGTGTACGGCTCCGGCGCATAACGATTTAACCCGAAGCGGTCTAAAAATGCCTCGGTTTGTTCCCTAATCTGTTGGTGCTCCTTATTGGCAGTACCAAATTCAGCCACCCACGCATTGAAGCAGTGCTGTATTGCGTCCCGGCTCTCCTGTTCTGTCCATCCGGTAAGGTGTGTCGCTGTGATAAGAGCGCCTTCTAAGATGGCAAACCGTTCAGCCACACGGGGAAGTTGCGCCCCAGCTCCTTTGGGGATCAACCCATTCCAGCGGGTTTTAGCTTCTTCAATGATGTTTCTGGTTACCTTTTGATTCTGAGTCAGATATTCGCACCATACCCGGCCGATAGCACCATGATTATCGGCAATGGCTTTTTCAATTGCCTTAGCGTGTTCTCTGGCATCCTGATAGCCATGAAAAACAGTCGGACTACTGAATGGAATATTCAGCAACCGGACAAGCTGACCCGCTTTCAGGCGTTTGCCCTCACTTCTGACAAACGTATCAAGATCAACCTCACCAGTACTGATAGCAATCGTTTTAAACTGGAGAATGTCACGATTTCCACCACCTTTTGCTCCCTGTAGCTTTCCCTTACCGTTAAACAGCGCATAAGACGCATTAGCCACATCTTTAACAGATGAGCCTTGTCCGACTTCATCAAGGGGTAGTAGATTGTTGTTGTGTGCTGCGGCTTCATTAATCAACCCTAATGTCGTTGCAAACCACGTCAAACGCATCGCAGAAGGTTCACCAAAAACACTACAGCCCACGCTTTGCGCCGTAGTTTTCCCGGCTGTACTCTGATCATAGAAGTGAACCCCAAAGCCATCATCACGCAGCAAGCCGATAACCGGTGATGCTAGCGCGGATGCTATGGACAGCATCATAAAGGGATTGCCTTTGGCTAATTTTGCTACGGAATCACGCCAGCTTTCCGGCGTTCCTGCTACGGTATACCCTCTTATTGATGAAGTTCTGCCACAAAAGATAACGGGTTTCTCTGGTTTGCCGATCACTTCGCCTGTCGGGAAGATATAAGCCCCATGCTGCCAGCCTGTTGAGTGGGTAATATGCCAGTCAGTCTTTTTGGCGCGGCGTTGTAACCAATCCGATAGCGTGTGACGTAAAAAAGGTTTAGTGGCAATATTCAACCCTGCGGCTTTGAGCTGCCGCCAGCCTTCATTTGCGCCAACATCACCTGTTTTCACTGCCTCTGTGTAAATTGTCCCGTCTTCTTCCCACTGGATAATAAGATAAAATTCAATATCATCACGACCACGCCCAATCACCTTCATAGCATCACTGAGCCATTGCTCATGGTGGATGATTTCGCCACTTTCTTTATCTACCTTTGGCGTGACGTAATAAATCCCGTTCTTACGCGAATCAATAAAGGGCTTTAACGGATCACGTTCTTTCTCCTGGTGCTCATCCAAATTAATGACTACAGATTTTGCTACTGACATTTTCTCACCCACCTGATACAACCCGTTACTGAATACCTGCTTTGCTGCCTCGATGCCGTGATGCTGGCGATAATCGTCCCAATCAGATTTTAATGCCGTAGGCGGTAGCGTGACCCAGCCGTTAATCGCTATAGCGGCTTTCTCTGCTGCTATCTTGCCGACATTCTTTTTTAGCCTGCCGTTTTTGTCCCGTTCTTCCAGTTCGTGCCAATCGTTATCAGCGGCAAGGATGATTTTTGCGTTAGGCCACTGTGTTCTGACCTGTTCGGCAATGGTGAACAAATTGCTTTCATCAATGGCTGCCAATACCACGCCCTCATGTAATTGGCTAACCGTTAACGCCGTGGCGTAACCTTCGGTAATGATGAAAGTATCCGGCGTTCCAGTAATCTCGGATACAGGAATAAAACTGCCTTTCTTCTGAGTCCCTGAGACAAGGCGTTTTTCACCATTAGGCTTGATGGTTTGCCCGCCTGTGATCGTGCCGTCCAGCGTTTGAACCACCAGCAATAAAGAGCCATCTTTCAATAATCGCTGATTGGAGCATTGAAGCCCCTTTTTCACCAGATACTGAGATTCACCCGTGGCAGAAGTTGCAACCAGCGCAGCGATGCGTTCTGCAATCGGTTTTATTGTTCGGGGCTGCTCTTTAGCTGGCTTAGATTCAGGCAAAGGCAGTGCCAGTGCATCAGCTACCAACTTAGCGGCGGCAAAGACCGTGATCCCGTTGGTTCTTGCCACTAAATCCAGACCATCACCGTGATTAGGTTTATCGCACTGGCGACAATGCCAGTCGCCATGATGGTTATCATCGATAAAGTGAAAACGATCAGTGCCGCCGCATATCGGGCAGGCGCCATGTTTACCCTTTGCCGGAACATCAACACCACAAGCAGGCAACAGGCTTTGCCAGTGATTGATGGCTGATTTTTTCACTGTTCGAATAACATCTAACGGGCGGCTTTTCTGATTATTATTTCCCTGACTCATGATCACTCGTCCTCGCCATTAACCGCTGCATAGAGCGAATAGTAAACTTCCTGATTAATATCACAGGCTAGCGACAGCAAATCGTGTAACTCTTCCGAACAGTGTTGGCTTGCCTGTTCAAGAATGACCTCATATAAAGAGGTACATAAACCCGCACGAAACGAGGATTGCCCTAATGGATCTCTCTCCCTGCGTACAAGGCAATTAACTAATTTATTCACTGGATTCTGTGGGGCATGTTTCGACAGGTCGCGATAAACCTCCTGATGAATGCCGTGCGCCAATGCAATCAGATTATTTAAATTGATTTCACAGTGTTCATCTTTGGCTTTTTGGGTAATGAACGTGAAAAGTGAAATACCCAAACTTGCACGATGCAGCGCCTGTTTTAATGAGATTGGTTTATGACTCATGGCATGCCCCCTGACGTGATACGAAGATCAAAGAGGACATATCAGCCAGCCACTGAGTACCGGATACAATTAGGAATATAAATTTTGGGCGAGTTTGGTTAGACTGTGTATCAGCCATAGCATTAGCTCCAATAATGTTGTGGTCAGACGCCCTACATGTGTTGCGATCACTGTGGGGCGTTGTTCTATTAGGCTCTGCCGTGATAAGGTGTGTACCTAATGTAGATGATACTATTCCGATAGGTACACACATGTCAACGGTAAAAAGAGATAAAAGCCCTAAAGGTGAAGGCAAAGCGCCAGCTTTCCAAATACGGATGCAGCCTGAATTTAAGAAACAATTATCAGAATTAGCCAAAAATGAAGGCATGAGTCTGGGAAATTGGTTTAAGGAATTAGCCCGTAAGGAATTACAATCACAGGGAATTGAACCCAAAGGTTGAGCCGCCCGGCAATAAACCCAGTTATTAATTAATCCTCTCAAAAAAGTAACTATCTCAAATTGGTGACTCCTTAAATAAAAGGAGTCTTTATAGTTAATAACCGCCATCACATCCCTTATCCGAAAAAATCAGATTATTTTTAGAGTGAGTTTGTCCACTACCAATTAAGGCAGTTAATTTTTCCATTACGTTATTATTTAATTGGCAGGTTTACGGCTATATGGATTATTTATATTTTCTACGATTGGCGGATTTCGTACCCAATGAAGTAGATCACTGAGTAACCAAGCACAGGAATTACGCCCCAATGGCTTACGGGCAGGGAAGCGGCCTTCATTTTCCAGTTTCCATGCTGATGTTCTGGAAATAGAGGTAATATGTTGGCGTTCTTTTTCACGAATAAGACGATCATAAGGTTCGCCATATTCGGAAAGGATAATGCGGCGTTCTTCAGGTGTAGGAGTGTTATATTGAATGGTCATGCTACCCTCACTATTTCATTGTTTTTGTGAGGGTATTTTACTTAATGGAAATTATTACTAAAGAAAGCAACTTTGTTGTGTATATATTACAATTGTGCTGTTTTTAATATAACCACATTCTCATAATTACCCGCTAATACATCCAATCGCTCACACCACTTGTTTAAAGCATCTAATTTCTCTGGTAGGTATTGGCTCTTATTATATATCGCCATAACACCCGGCAAAGCATGGCCTATAAGCTGCTCTACTACATGTGGGGCAACCCCTAAGTTATTAAGTTTAGTTGAAAAGGTTCGTCTTAAATCATGCAAAGACCATTCCTCGTCATGCTCTAATTTTTTCCATATTTTTCTGCCATATTGTGCGACTGCTTCAAGTTTTTTAATTTCCCCTAAGAGATAACCGCTTTTATGGTTTTGGTGAATAATATCCATTAAAAATGGCTTCATATATTCTGGTATTGGACGAATGATTTTCTCACCTGTCTTGCTATTTTCTTTTGGGACAGTCCATAACATAGAATTCAAATTCCATTCTGAACATTTAGATAACCTGATCTCCCGTGTCCGACAGCCAAATACAACCAAAATTTTCAATAAATTATTATAATAAGGTAGGTAAATACCTGTATTTATAGAGTCCCATAATTGACCAAGTTCATGATCGTCTAAATATCGCTGGCCTTTATTTTGTTTTTTCCCAACATCCTGAATAGTTAAATCATCCAATACATGGCTGACTGCATACCTTCTTACCCGGCAAAATTTTAGAGTTTGCTTGCACAATTGAAATACAGAACCAGCAGCCACCGGAGCTTTCTTTTTCATTCTATCAAAGCATTGTAGCCAATATATTGTTTCGCAGTCAGACAATGCCATTTCACCAATATAAGGATAAATATGTTTTTCTAATTGCAGAATGAGGGTATCAATATTGACTCGATTTTCTCTTCCGTAGTGCTCTATCCAATATTCGATAGCGTCTTTCACAGTGACTGGTTTTAGTGATTCCTGCATCACTAAATTAAATTGCAGCTTTGGATCTTTACCAGATGCTAACCAACTACGACATTTATCCCGCGTTTCACGAGCTTGCTTGAGAGACACATCAGGATAGCGCCCAATGGTAAGGCGGTTTAACTTTTTTCCATCAAGTCGGTACGTAAAAACCCAACTAACTCCACCAGCTTTAGATGCTTTGGCGCTCAACCCCGCACCATCGGCAAAAAATTCAATATTGCCCCTTTCTTTTCCGTGCAGGGTTCTAAGTTTTTTGTCACTGAGCTTGTTTAGTTCGGCAGCCATGATCGCTAAAAGTATTTATACAATTGTTTATACGCAGTGTGCTGCAAGAGAGGCAAAACGTCAATAAACACTGTAACAATATACAGTTTAATGATTAATTAATTATTTGATATTTATATAAAAATAATAATCATGGACAAACTTCAAAACACAAAGTAAATATATATAGTCTGCAATGATTTCAGATACATTTACGCTGTTTGCAGCGATTTCTTTGCAAACGTGCGAGGCTGTTCCCAATATTTCCAGAATGATAAGAGAGCAACCATGGCAAAACACATCATATTTTCCGCCACCGGCGGCCCAGAAGTACTCAAATATAGTGAATTTACCCCTGTTGATCCTGCGCCTGATGAAGTCCAAATCGAAAATAAAGCTATCGGAATTAATTATATTGATACTTATGTCCGCAGTGGGCTTTACCCAACGGCAAATCTTCCCAGTGGCTTAGGTACTGAAGCTGCCGGAATTGTCACAAAAGTTGGCTCGAGTGTGTCGAACATCAAAATCGGGGATCGTGTAGCGTATGCTCAATCCGGTCTGGGTGCATATAGTGAAGTACACAATGTACCTGCCAGCAAGTTAACTATCCTTCCTGATACTATTTCATTTGAACAGGCTGCCGCTTCCCTTTTGAAAGGGTTGACCGTTTATTACCTTTTCTATCAGACATATAAGATTCTTGAAGGTGAAACTTTTCTGTTCCATGCTGCAGCCGGTGGGGTGGGGTTGATTGCCTGTCAGTGGGCAAAAGCATTAGGTGCAAAATTGATTGGCACCGTTGGTTCAGATGAAAAAGCCCGCCTTGCTCAAAACGCAGGCGCGTGGCAGACCATCAATTATAATCGTGAAAATATTGTGGAACGCGTTTTAGAACTTACCAACGGACAAAAAGTTGATGTCGTTTATGATTCCGTCGGTCAGGCTACATGGCTGGATTCACTTGATTCGCTGGCACCAAGGGGGTTGATGGTCAGTTTCGGAAACGCTTCGGGGGCAGTAACGGGTGTAAATGTCGGGCTTCTCAACCAGAAAGGTTCGCTATTCCTTACCCGCCCTTCTATTAACGGCTATATCACTACACGGGAAGAGTTAGCAGAAGCGAGCAAAACATTATTTGACTTCATTGCCAATGGAAAAATCAAAGTCGATGTGCCAGAAAACCAAAAATTTCCACTGAGCGAGGCAGTCAGGGCACACCAAATACTTGAAAGCCGCGCAACTCACGGTTCCAGCTTATTAATCCCGTAATTTCTAAAACACCTGAGCGGATCACATCCGCTCTGTTACCATTCCCAGTGCTTTTTCAACAACCATAATATCCGAACCAGGTTTATGTGCGTTTTCGCTCAGATGACGACGCCATTGGCGCGCGCCGGGAATACCCTGAAAAATGCCCAGAATATGGCGGGTAATGTGGCCTAAATAAGTACCGTTTGACAATTCCTGCTCTATATAGGGATAAAGAGCTTTAATCACATCTACCGTATTCGTTACCTGAGCGTTTTCGTCAAATAATTCACGATCCACATGCGCCAGAATCGATGGATTCTGATAGGCTTCCCGCCCAACCATCACACCATCAACATATTGCAAATGTTGTTTCGCTTCTTCCAAGGTCTTAATCCCACCATTAATGGAAAGCGTCAGTTGTGGAAAATCCTTTTTCAGTTGATAGACTCGAGGATAATCCAGCGGTGGAATTTCGCGGTTTTCTTTAGGACTCAAACCAGATAACCACGCCTTGCGCGCATGGATGACAAAATTATCACAGGCACTGTTTTGCACAACAGTATCAATAAAATCGCACAGAAACGCGTAACTATCTTGTTCATCAATACCGATACGAGTTTTTACTGTGACTGGGATATCCACCACATCCTGCATTGCTTTGACGCAATCAGCAACCAATGTAGCGTCCCCCATCAGACAGGCACCAAAACGACCATTTTGTACACGATCAGACGGACAACCAACATTCAAATTGATTTCATCATAACCACGCTCCTGCGCGATCTTGGCACACTGCGCCAATGCCTGAGGCTCACTACCGCCCAATTGCAATGCCAATGGGTGCTCCTGCTCGTTATAAGCCAGATAATTTCCTTTACCGTGAATAATCGCACCTGTAGTGACCATTTCAGTGTAAAGCAAAGCTTCTTTACTTAGCAGGCGATGGAAGTATCGACAATGACGATCCGTCCAATCCAGCATCGGCGCAACGGAGAAGCGAGAGGGCTTAAATTTTCCTAAACTTCCCTTTGCTATACTGCTTACTACAGGTTTTTCTGTTTTTCTATTTTCGTGCATTTTAATACGTTTTAGGCTATTTTCGGTTTATCGGTACACCATCCAGTACACCACACTCAATGGTGTACTGGTGCCTGAGAGGTAAATCATGGCCTATTATAACATAGTGAAGCGCCCTCGCGCTGATGGCACTATAAGATATCGTTGCACAGCTGGTATAAAAGAAGGCGGCAAGCATCTTCATCGTGAAACGAAAACATTTGGTAAGATGACTCAAGCCAAAAGTTGGGGGGCTAAACGGGCAGCGGAACTTGAGGAAAGCGGGATTCCCTCAAGTGGTGATACTACCGGTATAACTGTAAGGGATTTATTGTATAAATATATCCACGATCCCAACTTAGGGGGAAAAGCAGGAAGAACAAAAAAGTATGTGTTAAACATGCTGATGGATTGTCATATCGCAAGTATATACTTATCTGAACTATCAGAAAGCCATGTTATTGATCATTGCCGCTACAGAATGGAAAGCGGGGCATCCCCAGCAACAATTAATCATGATGTCAGCTACTTAACCTCTGTTATCGCATCTGCCAAACCTGTTTATGGCATAAATTACACGTCAAATCCTTCACATGAAGCTAGGCCATTATTGATAAAAATGGGGTTGATTGGAAAATCAAACCGCCGCAGTCGTCGTCCTGTTAATGATGAGCTTGATAGATTAATAGAAGGACTACGTAAACGTGCAGATCATAGGGCAGCCCATATTCCATACTTGGATATTTTAAATTTTTCTATTCTCAGCTGTATGCGTATAGGTGAGATTTGCAAAATCAGGTGGGATGATATTAATGAGAAACAAAAATCAGTCATTGTAAGAGATAGGAAAGATCCAAGGAAAAAGGCAGGCAATCACATGTCAGTTCCACTCCTAGGTGATGCATGGGAAATAGTGCAGCGTCAGCCCAAAAAGGGAGAATTAATATTTCCCTATAATCCTAGAAGCGTATCTGCTGGATTTCAACGAGTTCGTAATGCTCTGGGGATAGAAGATATTCGATATCACGACATGCGAAGAGAAGGTGCTAGCCGTCTTTTTGAGGCTGGTTTTTCAATCGAGGAAGTTGCTCAAGTGACTGGACACCGATATTTGAATGTACTTTGGCAAGTTTATACAGAACTGTATCCGAAATCACTTCATGATAAGTTTGGGGAACTGATGAAAAAACAAAGTGACACATGATTCGGAATTAAAAAAGCCGCATTACGCGGCTTATTCCATCGATTGTTCTATATATTGACATAGAACCTGTGACCTACGGCTTAGAAGAGAGTAAGCCCATCTTTTAAATCAACGAATTACCGCATTTATCAGTGCTCACACGTCCCACCTTACCGAAGGTTACCCGTAGTTACGTGCGGTTGCCTTTCGATACCTGTCCCAAATCCGGTCATGCTCCCAATGATTAGATCTTGTGATAAACTCCCTACTTTTTATTCTGGGTGAGATATGGCTAAAGTGGATGTGATTTGTCGTTACTGTCATAA
>NZ_CAWNQH010000057.1:0-110396 GCF_963876495.1 Xenorhabdus sp. KJ12.1 | reverse complement strand
TGGACAGAATTCTATACCACCAAAAATAAACCTTCTGCGAGTGATGTCGATGCGTACTCCAAAGGTGAGTCGGATAACAAGTATCAACTGAAAGGGAATTTTGCCAATAAAGGAGACAGTTATTCTAAAGCTGAATCTGATGGCCGCTATTTTGGGAAATCTGGCGGTGAAATATTTGGCGATTTAACCTTACAAAAGAATGCTAGACGTCATATTAGATTTCATAATGGCGCTAAGATTGATGGGTATATATATAAAGATCCTGACGGACACATGATGTTTAATAATGGTGTTCACGGTGGCGATTGGCAAATGCGAACTGACGGTTCGTTTTATTGTGGGGGTCATGGTAACTTTAGTGGTGAAGTTCGAGCGCCAAGTCTCATCACTGGAGCAGTAAACAACCAGAGTTACTTTTTCCAACATGAGGGTGTTTGGCGATGGACAGTCCAACAAGGCGGCACTTGGAAAGGGGAAATTCAGCACCCCGGCAGAGGAGGTGTGTTTGCCCTTCAAGGTGATAGCTATACTAAAGGCGAATCAGACGGCAAATACCAGCCGAAAGGGGATTATGCCATAAATCAGAATGTCGTTCCTAACAGCCGAAAAATTAATGGAAAAGCATTGTCATCAGATATGACGTTAAATGCTGCTGATGTTGGTGCATTCCCTATAGGGGCTACAAATTCTGTTAAAGGAGAAAATGGTGTACCGTGGAACGCGGCATCTGGAGCTTATAGAATCCACAGAGCCGGAGACTCCGTACTTGTTGTTCATTTTAATATTAATTCTGGCAGTACCCCTGCTCTTCAATTAAAAACTATGTATAAGAACAATGGCATAGCTTATCGTTCAGCTAGAGATAGTTATGGATTTGAAGAGCCTTGGACAGAATTCTATACCACCAAAAATAAACCTTCTGCGAGTGATGTCGATGCGTATTCCAAAGGGGAATCAGACAACAAATACCAACTGAAAGGTAACCTTGCCACCAAGGGCGAGAGCTACACCAAAGGTGAATCTGATGGTCGCTATTTTGGAAAATCTGGCGGTGAAATTTCAGGTAATTTTACCTTAAAGAGCGCCGCTCGCCGCCATATTATCTTTAATAATGGCACTAAGGTTGATGGGTATATATATAAAGACCCTGATGGACACTTGATGTTTAATAATGGTGTTCACGGTGGCGACTGGCAGATGCGAACTGACGGTTCGTTCTATTGTGGTGGTCATGGTAACTTTAGTGGTGAAATTAGATCGCCAAATGTTATCACTGGAGCAATAAACAACCAGAGTTACTTTTTCCAACATGAGGGTATTTGGCGATGGACAGTCCAACAAGGCGGCACTTGGAAAGGGGAAATTCAGCATCCCGGCAGAGGCGGTGTGTTTGCTCTTCAAGGTGATAGTTACACCAAGGGCGAATCTGACGGAAAATACCAACCGAAAGGAAACTTTGCCACCAAGGGCGAGAGCTACACCAAGGGCGAATCTGATGGTCGTTATTTACCTAAAAGTGGAGGAACATTATCTGGTGCTTTAACTGTTAATAACAATATTAGAGCTAACACCCTGACATTAACCACATCAAGTAGTTCTTGGATTAACATGAGATCTGGTCACTGCTTGACGTCTACTGGAATTGTTAACAATGCCGCGGCCGCCCCTATTGTTCGCCAAGAACATACTGACAGACATTTTATGGTTGCAGGGTTAGGTAATTTGCAGTTCGGCTTCTATATGCTTAACAAAGGTAGAAAAGATAATGGTGTTGATGCGGCAGCATATTTAGCATCGGATGGTTCTTGGTATTGTAATGGTAATGGCAACTTTAACGATGTCTATATCAGATCTGATAAACGAGCCAAAAATGATATTCAAAAAATCAGTGATGCAGGTAAAAAACTGTCAAAACTGAGTGGTTATACCTATACCGTATCTGACGATAACAAAAATAGTAGTCGCTCTGCTGGTCTTATCGCTCAGGAGGTTCAAAAAGTTTTGCCAGAAGCTGTAACACAAGATGAAAATGATTTATTGCGTTTGAACTATAACAGCGTAATAGGGTTACTGGTTGAGGCCGTTAAAGACCTACAGAAACAAGTTGATGAACTTACCAAAAACAGGTAATTGCTTACTTATTTAAATTAAAAATGTTATAAATTATCCACCCGATAGCCTAATACATGGAGGTTAAAAATGGCAAACGAGGTGGGTAATGTTTCACCAGAAATGGTTGAGCGCATTGCTAAAATAGTCGCCAAAGAAGTGGCTGCAAATATAAGTGACGACTTAAAGGATAAAGTCGGCGAGGAAGTTGAGCGCCACCTTAAATCTTATTTTGGTGATATGACAGCAGCACAACACAGTATTCAACATGCTAATTTGGAAAAATTGCTGATTAGGCTGGACAGCCTTTCTAGTGGATTTTACGGCGGCATAATTTCAAAAATAGCTTCTATGATGGTTGCAGCTCTAATCTTGGGGCTGGCGGCTTGGGGGTTAAAAAACGGTATGGGTAACTAAAGGAGTAGTTAGCTATGGTTGGTAAAGGAATACCTCGTGGTATCAGAAACAACAATCCCGGCAACCTTGAAATGGGTTCTCCGTGGCAGGGATTAACTAAAAGACCGCAAGATGCTCGTTTTTGTTCATTCACGGATGCCGCTTATGGCATTCGTGCATTAGCAGTCACGTTAATTACCTATCACGATAAACGCAAAGCAGCAAATGGCTCTCGCATTGATACCGTGCGTGAAATCATTGAACGCTGGGCGCCTTCAATTGAAAACCACACTGAACGATATATCCAATTTGTCAGTAAAGCCGTGGGTGTTTATCCCGATCAAAATATTGACTTGCATGATTACGACACTATCTGTCCAATGGTGGAAGCGATTATTCGTCAGGAAAATGGTAAGGGCAAGGTAAAAACGCTGAACTCATGGTACTGCCGTGAAGTTCTCGATGAGGGTTTACGCCGTGCCGGTATCGTTAAAAAGACGAAAGAAGTTGCCAAAATTCCGGTAACGAAAGAAACCGCCAGTGCAACGGTTGCTGCATCTTTGGGTGTTGGGCAGATTGCTGAAGTCATGCCTCAGCTCTCAGATGCCATAATGAAGTCAGAGAGTCATCTATCCAGTGGCTCAGTGATTCGTATCGCCTTCGGAGTTGCAACTATTGTGGTGGCTTGTGTCATCGCATATTCGCAGGTCAAACGTTTTAAGCAAGGTATTGGTTAATTATGTTTGGATTAGAATGCAGAACCTTGGAAGGTCATATTGACGAAATCACTAAATCTATTGGATATGTTGTATATAGTGATCGAGTGGATTTTAAAACAACATCCATCAAAATTGATCCACGTTTTTTACGAGGAGGTGGTAAATTCGTACCTTTCGTGTCCCAATCTACTTTTGTACCTGTACGAGGAATGAAGAACTACCTCTCTGTTAGAAATTTGAGAATTGCTGGCGATACTATCATTTGGGAATATGGTTCGCGTCATCTTTTACAGGCTTCTTGGACTATTCCAGTGATTACCGTTTTTAAGGTGATAAACAAATGAATCTATCTTTTGAAGTAGATGGAAATGAATTGGGTATATTAAGTTCAAAATGTTACGTTTTGGAAAAAGAATACGATCTTAGTGAATCTATACCGGGCGAATATAAAACTTATTTAGGAAAAAATGTTATACATATTGCTGAATATCCAAATCTTCTGTCAAATTACTTGATT
The DNA here is from genome assembly GCF_963876495.1 of Xenorhabdus sp. KJ12.1. NCBI lineage: Bacteria > Pseudomonadati > Pseudomonadota > Gammaproteobacteria > Enterobacterales > Morganellaceae > Xenorhabdus > Xenorhabdus sp. KJ12.1. The sequence continues at coordinate 106,655 of NZ_CAWNQH010000057.1, read as the reverse complement.
TTTTCAAGACACGTTAAACCTGTAAAAGTAGAGAATTATTTACATTATGAGTTTAGATCGGGACAAATCAAACTTATGCTTCGTGGTGCAGAAACGAAAGCATATATTTACCGTCCAATCCAATCTGGAGATAATCATGATATCTATGGGTTAAATATGTATAACGAAAATGGCGAATTGTTTTATTCATCGTCTAAAACCCCTTTACGAATAAAGGATTTTGTTAAACTTGAATTTGGTCATCCGATGGCTGATCCCAAACCTATTATGGGCTATGAAAATTGTATGGTTTTAAGCATGAATTTTGGTCATCATTATCAATATCCTCTTAAAAGTATATCTTTTCCTGCAATAAATAGTGAAGGAGGTGTATTCGTTGGTTACTTCAATCAGCCAATGCAATACTCGGGTATGACTTTTATCAATAATGATCATGCTGTTGTCGCTTATGCCCCAGATGTTATGCCAAGGTGGAAATAAATTGAATAAACTGACGGCGTTTTTATACACTGCTTTGGCTATTATCGCTGTTTTGTTCGCCGCCTATCACATGGGCGGCAGAGCTGCAAGAAAGTCCATTGAAATAAAACGACGGCAGGAAGAAAACCAACGCCTGCAAACCACATTGGATGTGAAGAAAGAGGTTGAACATGAAGTTCAGCAAAAAGAAATCGGGGCTGCTGTTACTGAGCTTCGCAATGACTGGATGCGTAAATAATACCACTGGTTCGACGGCTCCTACCTTTTGTGACACTTCTTCCCCTATCTATATTGGTAGAGAAGATAATCTGACAGACCTTACGGCAAGAAATATCCTTACTCATAACCTTATCGGATATAGGCTTTGTGGATGGAAAAAATCGTCTGAAATTTGAATTATTTTTGAAACCTCGTAATAAGGCCACCTTTGATTGTAGGCAACGATTTTCCTCGCTCACTAATTAATTGTTTAGATAAATAACAAAACAATGTATTTTTTTAAATGTTTTTATCTATAGGTTTTCTTCCATTTGTTAAATAACCGATGTATCTTATACAAAACAATAGTAGCGGCGTGGTTGATTTATAAATCGAAACAAATAAGGCGAATATAATGAGTGGAGAAGCCCAAATAATACTGATTGGTGGCAGTAAAGGTGGCCCCGGTAAAAGTACGATTGCTCAACAAATTGCGGGTTATTTACTTAGCCGTGCAAAGAAAAAGGTTCACCTGTTAGATATCGACGCCCAGCGTACAACCTATCAATGGTGTCAAGACAGGGACAGCCTGCCAGCGGAAAAGCCAGCAGACAAGCTCTCATATCATTACCGTGCCGATGGTGTTATCGAATATTTGGATGGTATTAAAAGCCAGTTTGATTACATTGTTATTGATGCCGGAGGCTTTGACTCAGAGGCTCAACGTGAAGCTATGTTGAGAGCAACCCATTTATTACTCCCTATTCGCCCAAAACGTCGTGACGTTCGCTCATTAGCGGCGCTAGATCGCATTGTTGAGAAAGCGCAGACTTTGAACGAAGATTTAAAGGTTAGAGTAGTTATGAACCAGTGTCCGGCACTACCTAACCAATACTCACGTATTCAATTTGCCAAAGACGTTTGTGAAACCTTTGGCATGCTCGCCTTAAATACCAATATCTATGCCCGTAACGTATATGACGATGCAGAAGAAGCCGGTCGCACGATCTTTGAATTAACAAAAGAAGAACGTGATAAAAAGGCTGAGGCGGAAATTGAGCTTTTAGTAAAAGAATTTGTGTATGGAGAAAAGGTAGATGGCTAAGAACCCGATGGCTGGACTGGCAAAACAAGAACGAGAAGAAGCGGTACAGGAGTTTCTTAGTAATTCTTCTCTGAAAGAAAAAACAGTCAAACAGCGTGGTCGCCGTAAGAACAGCACCGAAATAATCAAAAGCCGTACTGTGTCGATGGAAGATGAATATCACGAATTAGTAGATCTACTTAGAGTAGCGCCTAGACGTGCCAATTTAAGCCGTTCTGATGTGTTTAGAGCTGCTTTAGTTACTTTAGCTTCCTTACCCTTTAGTGACATAAAAGCTGCGTTAGAATTGAGTTTAGAGACGAAACCGGAACAAATTCAACAGCTCATAAAGGATTTGGATAAAAAAATCCCATAAAAGAAAAGCCGCATCAGCGGCTTTCTTATTGAGATAATGGCTCTTTACTGATAACTACCAAAAGATGAGTGTGAACATCGGGATCTTCCCCCCAACAAAAATCACTCCATTCCTCGTGAAACTCCCTCATATCTGCAATTTGGGTCAGTGGCCTATCCATTTGTGTGCCATCAGAGGCATAAACGTATAAGCCTGTTCCAAACGCCCATGAGATCATGGTTTCCCAAAAACGTCTACCATCTCCGGTTTGTTCCTCGTCAGTGACAACGATACTGTGTTGTTCTAACAGATTGGAAAAGAATGCTCTTGGTAGATCAATAACAGCGCCTCTGTGCTCAATAGAGGTGGAACGCCAAACTTTAATTTGGGTACAAGTGGTTTTACCAAACACAATATCTTGGCGAAACCGTAACTCAACAAGGTAAACAGTTTCAGGTTCATCACCAGTGGCAATAAGGCGATATTGTTCTTTTTTCAGAGACTTAACCAAACGATAGCCATGTTGAATTGCAAGTCCCGGTAAAACATAGTCAGTTACACCTTCTTCTAAAAATTGCTTTGTATGATCAATATTTTTAGACGGCATTTTTAATTTTTTGTTGAAATCCGCATCAGGGATTAGTCTTGGCATTTTTTTATTAACCTGCGCTGATGACATATTATCCATAATATTGTCCCCTCATATTGGACAATCTATAAGCATAGTATACGCGGAATTATTAAGAAATCACATGGTTACCGTCAATTTTTCCGCACGTTTCAAGTACCTTGCTCCCATAATATATATAACATTTTTACTATGAAAAGGTCTTACCAATATCTTTGGGTTGTTTAACTTAAATATATTATTGTCTCTTTCATTTTGCCCTTTCTATGATCGTGGATTGCACACCAGTGACTATCGGTTTATCTTTCAAATGTCGAGTCTGCTAGACTACAGCCAAATTACCTATTGAGTTTGAAATGAATGTCTGTCTGTCAACCAAACCAACTAAAAACATTTAACACATTTGGCATTTCAGCCAATGCTGATCATATTGATATAGCAACCTCGGTTGAATCACTTCTATCATCATGGCAAGAAGCGGTAACGAAAGACCACCCTGTCTTGATGTTGGGAGGAGGAAGCAACGTTCTGTTTACCGAAGATTTTAAGGGAACAGTAATTTTAAACCGCATCCACGGTATCGATATACAAGAATCTGATACCGCATGGCACGTTCATGTTGGGGCTGGTGAAAACTGGCATGAGCTGATTACTCATCTACTTAAACTGCAAATTTACGGTTTAGAAAATCTGGCATTAATTCCCGGTAATGTTGGTTCTGCTCCAATCCAAAATATTGGAGCCTATGGAATCGAATTTAAACAAGTTTGTGAATATGTAGAATTAGTTGAACTGAAAACAGGTAAACAAATTCGCTTAACTAAGGATCAGTGCCAATTTGCTTACAGAGATAGTATCTTTAAACACCAATATAAAGATGGTTATGCTATTACTGCCGTTGGTTTAAGACTGAACAAATCATGGGAACCAATATTAACTTACGGCGGTTTAACCCAATTCTCCCGTGATGACATGACAGCAGAGCAAATATTCAATGCGGTTTGTCATATGCGTCAGAGTAAATTACCTGATCCTGCTATTACAGGAAATGCAGGGAGCTTCTTCAAAAATCCGGTTGTATCGGCTGAGTTAGCCCAAAAAATTAAATCTGAATATCCTGAATGCCCTCAATATCATCAGGATGAGAATAATGTGAAAATAGCGGCAGGATGGTTGATAGACCAATGTCACTTAAAAGGGTATTGCATTGGTGATGCGGCTGTTCATACGAAACAGGCATTGGTATTAATCAATCAAGGTAATGCGACAGGGCAGGATGTGATTGCGTTAGCTGCTTATGTACGTAAACAGGTAGCTGAGAAATTTAATATTTATTTAGAACCAGAAGTCCGTTTCATTGGTGGTAAAGGTGAAATAGATGCGGTGGAACGTATTTCATGAAAGATATTAGTATCCCATTAAAATTAATTAAATTGTTATCAGATGGAGAAACACATTCGGGGCAGCAGTTAGGTCTGGAATTAGGAATGAGCCGGGCAGGTATAAATAAACATATCCAGACTATCAGAGAATGGGGCGTAGAAATTTTGACGATCCCCAGCAAAGGTTACCGTTTTCCCTCTCCAATGAATCTTCTGGACAAAAAAACGATAGAAAGCTACCTGCCAAACAATCGAATTGAAGTTATTCCTGTTATTGATTCGACAAATCAGCATTTATTGAACAAATTAACAGAACTCACTTCTGGTGATTCCTGCGTAGCAGAATATCAATACGCAGGGAGAGGACGCCGTGGAAGACAGTGGGTTTCTGCGTTTGGTCGGAATCTATATTTATCTATGTTCTGGCGTTTAGAACAAGGTCCTGCCGCTGCGGTTGGATTAAGTTTGGTTGTTGGTATTGTCATTGCAGAAGTCCTGAACAGGCAGGGAGCTGAAAGGGTCAAGGTAAAGTGGCCTAATGATTTATATTTGGATGATAAAAAGCTGGCCGGAATCTTAGTTGAGTTGATGGGAAGAACAGGAGATGCGGCTCAGATTGTTATCGGCATTGGAATGAATATTTCGATGAGTTCTGAACAGCAGAAATTGATTACTCAGCAATGGGCTAATTTACAGCAAACAGGAATAACCATTGAGCGTAACAAATTAGTCGCTGAAATTGTTGTTGAGCTACAGAAAGCGCTAATCCAGTTTGGAAGTGCAGGGTTATCACCATTTATTTCCAGATGGTTTAAATTAGATAATTTTATAGACCGTCCAGTGAAATTGATTATCGGCGAACAAGAGATTTATGGGATTGCTCGTGGGATTGATCAGCAAGGCGCTTTATTGCTTGATAGAGATGGAGTGATTACACCTTATATTGGTGGTGAAATATCCCTTAGAGGTTGTTAGTGATATCTCCCGCATTTAACGACTCCCGTTATTTGGTTTAATGCTTAAATGGACATGAACCTATTCGTATTCCATAGAAGTTAAATCACATAAAATAAGTACAATAACTTGTACTTATTTTTTTGGGGTGTATACTCAAAAAGTACACAACAAATAATGGATATGAAATATGAAAACTATCAATTACAGTGAAGCACGACAAAATTTCGCCACAATCATGAATGAGTGTGCTGATGACCGAATTCCTATCAAAATCACGCGACAAAAGAACACTCCTTCTTGTGTTCTTTTGTCCTATGACGAGTATCTAGCATTAGAGGAAACGGCCTACCTTTTGCGCTCTCCAGCTAATGCCCGTCACTTAATGAACTCAATAGATGCACTCAATAGTGGTAAAGGTGTTAAAAGGGAAATTCAGGAATGAATTTAATTTTCACTGATGAGTCATGGGATGATTATCTTTACTGGCAACAAACAGATAAAAAAATAGTTAAACGTATTAATGACCTAATTAAAAATATTAAGAGGACGCCATTTTCGGGAATTGGAAAACCTGAACCATTGAAACATCACTTAACGGGATTTTGGTCAAGACGAATTTCGGACGAGCACAGGCTAGTATATCGAGTCACTGATAACGATTTGGAAATAGCATCTTGTCGGTATCATTACTAACCACCAAATTTCCGGCTTTGCACTCTCCTTGTGAAGCTGGATACACATCGTTGTAAAACACGCCACTCCCTTAATCATTTCATAAAGACCGACACTGCGGAATTGATTTCCCAACTTAGCACTGATATAAAATGTATTCATATGCTTATTTTAAATAAGGTTGAATGTAATCATGTGCCTATCAATGGATTTTTTCTTGTCAGAGGGTGATTCACAAGAGTTTATGCTCTCATGGACGGCACAAGATAAAGATCAGTGGGTTGTCGAAAATGTCGGTCTATCTCGCACTAAAGGCGAGTTGGAGCTGTATCAATCCAAATGGTTTGATTATCGGCACTTGCATCCAATGGATGCCACTATGCTATTCACCGAATCTTATAAACGTGAGTACTCTCGGATAATGAGTACACACGGTCGTGAGGATTACCGCACAGCGCCTTTCCGAACCGGACTTAAGCGTGTCCCATTTATTAATTTGTCGAAATCCAACATAACCTCACTTTGGAAAGCAAGACAGAAGGCTGATGAGCTTGGTGTCGAATACAGCTTTTTCATTATGAGTATGTTGTCTATAGCGGCAAAACGTGAATGGGGAGAATTACCACGTCCACAACATTTGTGGCAGGGCGACTTGTTGGAAATATTTATTAATAGGAATGAAAAGCGTAAGGAAACACGTCTGAATGGCTCAGAGTTGGATTATTTCAAAAATAACAGCTATGTGGGTGATGAAGTTCAAGATGCTCACAGAGCATATGTAATGGCGCAAATTTCCAATGCACGACCAGATAAACGATATTTGCTGATTTTCTCTGCGGTCTACTCACTTGGTTATCTTGAACAACAGATGTTCTTGAACCAGTTTCCAGACGATTTAAGAAAAGCCGCTAAGTTTCTATAGAACCCCTATAAGGAAATGACAATATCCAGTAATGGATTGATGTTAAAGGAAAATGATAAATGAATGATGATTATGAAATTATAAAATCTCGTCTGTCTTGGTTGAAGTACAACGGCGTGAAATTGGAGATCACAACTAACACCGGTAATGTAATTTCAGGTTTTGTGCGTAAATTTGATAATCAATCGGCGCTAATTGACACGATTGGCAAGAATGACAGAAACGATTTTAAGACTGTGAATTACTCAGCAATCGAGAGTTTTCATAATATGACCGTGGGGCTGGTGGTTTAAATGTCGGCCTCAGAATTGGGATTAGAACATACCAGCGTCTCATTGTCAGAGCGGTTCGATGATGCCTTTCAGATAGTACTGGCAGCTTATTACTGCCGTGATTACCGCTTCGTCACTCAGGCTCACGACTTAGTTGAGCCAAAGCAATTTAACAATATGGCTTTGGGTTTTCTGGTCGCCGCAGCCGGTCGCTTTTACAAATTGTACAAGCAGCCACCGTCAATGACTACACTCGTATCACTGATTACCAGTGACGTGAAAGACAAGGTAATCCGTAAAGAATACGTGTCTGCGGTTACTGCGGCCATAAAAAAAATCAACGAGATAACATTAACTGATTCTCAATATATGGTTGATCAGGTGACATTGTTTGCTCGTTCGGTCGCGTTTGATAACGCCATGATAAAAGCTGCTGAATTCAAAGATAAAGGTGACTTTGATAAGGCCATGCAGATTATGGAAAAGGTCAAACATCTTGGCGGTCAGGGAAGTAGCGAAGTATACGATTACTTTAGTGAATCAGCGACACGCTTTGAAGCTCGTGAGAAAAAGGCAAGTGGTGAAGCTCCCCCACAGGGGATCACCACTGGATATCGAGCACTGGATGCATTGTTATATCACGCTGGATGGGGTCGTAAAGAAATGACCCTGTTCATGGGATTTGCCAAATCTGGTAAATCGACCGGTATGGGCGAATTTTCAGTTAACGCAGCACTGGCGGGATTTAATGTCCTTTATATCTCTTTAGAAGTACACAAAGAGATTATTGCTGACCGTTTCGATGCCCGGCTTTCTGAAACAGATATGGACGAACTGGTTGACGGTCGTGACAGAATATCGAAAAAACTAAAAGAGATTGGTGCGACAGAAAAAGTAGGCAAAATGTTTGTTGTCCAGCGTCCATCAGGTTCTGTTTCACCAAATGATGTTGTCCGTATTGTTGAAGGAATTATTTCTACCGGTGTCACACTAGATATGCTGGTTGTGGACTATGCCGACCTGATGAAATCTAACTACCGCAGTGGTGATGTTCGGGAGGATGTGAAAAGCATCTATACAGATCTACGAGCAGTTTTTGATACCTATAATGTAGCTGGTATTACCGCATCACAGACAAACCGTGAAGGTGGTTCATCAGAAGTTGCAACTATGATGCACGCAGCAGATAACGTTGAGAAAGTTCGTATTGCTGACTTAGTTATTACTATCAACAAAACAGAAGAAGAAAAAGCCAAAGGCGAAGCGAGATTGTTCATAGCAGGTTCTCGTAACCAGAAAGGTGATGTCAGTATTCGTATCGAACAGAACCTTGATCAGATGCGATTTATTAAACGAATAGTCGATATTACCTAAAATTTGTGACTCCCGATCAACTTAAATTTATATAAAACTACGCAGCTAACACCTTTAAATAATGAGCCACAAATTGTCAGGTAATTCATTCCTCTCTTTGTGGCTTCTATCATAAAAAGAAAGATTAAGTGATGAGTATAAACAGTGACTTTAGGGAAAAATTAAATGAATTCGATTTTGAGCAGTTTCTTGATCTTGAAGGCATCTCTTATCGCAGAACAACCGGTAAAGATGGACTTGAGCTAAACATCAGAGAATGCCCGACTTGCGGCAATTATGATTGGAAAGTCTATTTCAATCCAAAAACGAAGGTAGGGGTGTGTTTTGCTGGCAGCCACCCACAGGATGAGCAATTCAATCTATACCGATTTTTGCAGAAGCATTCTGGTTTAGCTAGGCGAGAGCTTCATGCTTACATTGATTCTCAATTAATTGAACAAGGCTGGCGACCAAAAGAACAAGAGGTCATCTTAGAGAGCAAGGTGGAATTGAAAGAAGAAGTTCAACTCCCGCCACATTATCTACTTCCTTTACCTGATGGTCGTATTCCTGATTATCTTGTTCAGAGAAACATATCTTCTGAACTTATTCGATATTTTGACTTGCGGTTTATTGTGAATGGCTCACATGTTTATCAAGACTATCGCAGTCGTATATCAACGCAAGATTTTTCAATGCGGGTACTTATTCCAATCTACGATTTAACGGGGAAATTGAGTACCTTTCAGGGACGTGATGTCACTGACATCGCAGATAAAAAGTACTTGTTCCCATCCACGTTACCCGCATCAGGGCGTTTTTTATATAACGGTCATAATGCTATGGGAAAATCTACAATCGTTATCTTAGAAGGGGTGTTTGACGTATTTGCCGTTAAACGCGCTTTATTCGGTGATGAATCGTTACGCGACTACGTTGAGCCAATAGGTACTTTTGGTATGCACTTGTCAGGCGCTTTATCAGAAGAAGGTCAGGATCAACTAGGTAGTTTCTTAACACTGAAAGAAACCGGCCTTAAGAGCGTGATTTTCCTGTGGGATTCAGAGAAACAGGCGGTCAAGAACACAATTAAGGCTGCTAAAAAACTACAGTCGATCGGGCTGAATGTGAAGATCGCTGCTTTCACTCGTGAGGGGCAAGATGCCGGAGAATCGTCTGATGATGAAATACTAAAAGCCTATTTTTGCTCTAAGCCTTTCAATCATCGATTAGCGTTAGAAATGCTAATCAAAGGACATAAAGCAATCCGCCATTAATAATAGGTATTTGAATGCATATTACATTGATTTAGTTAAGACCAAGAAAGAGGTAAATTATAAAATGAATAAGTCTGTTTATCTTAAAAAAATTGAGTCCATAGAAGGATTCGGTGCCGTTAAGAGTAATGAAAAACAAAGTGTCATTGACGCAGGTATGGAAGCGATGACAAATGAATTCGAACGACTTACTGCTGAAAAATTTCCTTATTCGCCAAACACTCCATGCTTAGAGATACACCATATTCATACTAACGATGACGGTGTCAGCTATGACCTTATATACATGAAAGATATAGCTCGTAATAAAACAGATAAACCCGTCACCTATATGATTGGTTTTAACGACCGAGCACTCGTAGCCACCGTATCAAATCTTGAACAGAAAACAGTGTCGGAAATGTTCGATCTCTTCACTAAAGCCTATAGGCATCAATCTGACGAGGAATTTATCGAATTGCCATTGTCACTCTTTGCAAAAGCAGTGCAACGAGAAGAAGCTGATGAATCAGTTTTATATCGTAAAGCTATCGCCAATATGCCTGATTATCGGGACATTAAAGGTTCTTCCAATGAAGTTCTCAATTTTATTAAAGATCGTCAGGGAGCAGAGATACTACCGAATCTTAGTGCAGGAATAGAAATCGTACTCCATGCTAACGCCTTTGCAGACAATGTAATTAATCGTTCTGCACGTCTTACCTCTAATGCGATTGCGGAAGTTGGAATGATGAAAGAGCAAGCTCTTTCATTCGGATTAAAAGCAGCCTCATCGAAGATAGCGGAAATTCAACTGCGTGGTTCTAAATTAGCTGGCATGGCTGGTATGTTTTAAAATTCATATCATCTACACACATAAACCCCTAAAGTGGGGTTTTCATGTAGACCATCAACTACTATAAGCCGAACACAAACTCTGGTTGACTCTACTTCAGCAATTAACTCCGTAATGATAGACGTAGAATAGTAATGCGTTGATAATCAATTTTATTATAAATGTGATTACCTACCGCTATTGTTTTCATTACTCTTGGAGGTATGCAGTAGCGAACGGAATCTAAAGGATCTAAATGAAAAAAACATCTATTATATTAGCAACATCGTTGATGCTCTCTGGTTGCGCAAGCACTCAGCCTATAATTTCTAAGTCTGAATATAAGAGCATAAACAGCTACTTATCGTTGACTAAACTTTTTGTTGCTAAAGGCGACTTTACCGATGATCAGATACTGTACTTGCTTTCTTATGATTACAACCATGAAACCGACCTTTCTGAAAAGAAAAAAATCAGAGTGACTGAACTGGAAAGAATTAAGAAATATTTAAAACAGTATAAAGATCATAAATACTATTCATTACAGATCGACAGCCGAGTCTTTATGAGAGCAGATTTGGCATTTGCACTCCCAGTAATGTCAGAATACGACCCTATAACAAAAAGCTTTCCGATAGATAACCTCGGTTGTAAAGGCAAACCGAGGCAAATAACCAATCCTCAACATGTCAGTATAATTATCAAAAATGATATTTTCTGTAGCTTGCCTGTAACTGAAAATATTCAGGTTAAAAAAATTGAGAATCTTAGAGCACAGCGTGATTCCGATATATCATACAGCGGTACCATGTACATGGATGTGTATTCAAAAGACAATCAGTTATTTGGAAACATAATTGATGTTGAGCTTAAAATATTAGATAGAAAATCAAGAAGCTATATCTATCAATATAACTATAATCCCGTAAACAAATCAGAGTCATTACCAAAGTCCTAATACCGTAACCTTAGAACAGTAAAAATTAAATTGAAAGATACTTCTACTGTTTATGCATATTAGTTATGACTTGGCCTGATAGAATTTGTGTAAATAACCAGATTCCATCAGGCTGAGTCTGAGTTATAAAATTAAGCTATCCTTACAATGTAATTGAATACTATGATGTATGGTCGGATATATCTATAAAATAGATATTTTTTTTCCACCACCGCTTTTAATTACCGCATTAATGGTATTATCGTTACAAATATATATATAGGGACTAAGTGCTCGATTCGGTCCTGCAGGGTGATTACCGCCAGTAAAAACATAAGGCTTATCATTGATTTTGACCGTTATAGAACCGCCTACGTTAGCGTAGTCTTTAAATCCTAGATATGCATTTTCCTTCGTTCGATATCCACCAACTAAGTGTGAAAGGACAACAAAAAAAACCAACTGAGTATTTTTGTAGTATAACTGCGGCTCTATATTTCCTATTTGTATATTTGGCACAAGGATAGTTTTTTCTGGTGAAATTCCCGAATACCCCCAAAATGGTTGTCGATCAGAGTAGCCATCCGAATAATCAGACCAAGTACCAGACGCAAAAGTAACGATTGATCCCGCAGATTTATTAACAAACGCAGACATGGCAAATGTCGGCTTTAAACCCGCTTTTGCACCGGCTGCCAACATAGACCGTTCACCAAATTCTGCTACTACGCTACTACCAACATTTCCATTTTTTACTGCCATTTCAATCTCCTTTTGTAGACACTAAATATCTAATCAGCAAAGCGCTATCAGGTGCTTTATTTTTAAGGTGGCTGTGGAAGAACACTCTAAAATAACGAATATTTGGCAAACTGGATTTCAAGTTCTCTGGCAATGAGCGGGTTAATTCATAATCCGAAACCCCGATGGGTTTTTGAATGCCGCGCAACGCGTATTCTGCCAATATTTGATCTTTTGTCTGACTCTGCATTAACGGCTTGAACTGCTCTATGCTAACCGCTGCGAATACGTTCTTTTATATCGGATAGCAGTGAGGTATAAACCTGTATTTCTGATGTCATTTTCATGACCAGTTCAATACTGACACCATGTTTCAAGAGGACACGCGCAATATTCATTAATGCCTCTTTCCTACCTTGTTCAAGGCCTTCCTCAAAACCTTCTTTCCAGCCTTTTTCATACAATCGTTGTGCAATATTCACAATTACCTCCTGATGGCTCTCTGTCTGTTCAATCAGTTGCTGGATCACTTGTTCAAAATCCGGCGAATCCATTGTAACAAACAAGTAATTCATAATAGTCACAACATCGTTGTTCTGTTTAAGGGCATTGGGTGACTGCCCCTCGCCGCATTGGGCGAGGGTTTACGGAGGGAATTTACTAAAAATCAGATATGAAAAACTCGCCCATCACCTGTTGGTAACTCAACTGTTAAGCTAAGTTTCCCCCCCATAGCTTCGATGTAGCGCTTTAGCGTAGCAAGTTTTACATCATTTCCTCTTTGCTCTATCTGAGTGATAGCAGGCTGAGATACGCCAAGGCTATTCGCCAGATTTTTCTGTGAAATATTCAACTCTTCTCTTAAAAGCTGTAAGCCTATTTCTAAAGTCATCTCATCAGTAAGATCTTTAATTCTTAACTGGCTATCTAGGGAACGTTCAGCAATTGCATCTTTTAACGTTTTCATAATTTATCCTCCATTGATGCAAGGTACGTAGTGAACTCATCATCAGCAATACGAATCATTTTTTGATAGAATTTTTTATCATTACTTTTATCTCCAGCACATAAAACAATAGCTTGTCTTTTTGGATCAAAAGCAAAAAATGCACGGATCGGTTTTCCTGTATGTTGAACTCTTAATTCTTTCATATTTGGATATTTAGAACCTTTTATTGTGTCAGCATAGGGTCTGGATAATCTCGGACCATACCTCTCTAAATTTCCGAGGGAAGCTAAAACTTTTTCCTGAGTATCACCATCCTGTTCTGCTAACCAAAAATAAAAACAGTCCGTCAATATTACTGTCCACACAACACACCTCATATAATCTATAACTTATACACAATAATATAAGTTATAGATTATATGTCAATATGGTGGAATCAAAAATTCTGGTACAGCTAAGAAGCATCGCTGCATTACGTAAGCGCGGTGCAACATTAGCAGCAGTCTCCCGTGAAGCAAGACTCAGCTCATCCACACTAGCAAATATTCTCAGTCGTCCGTGGCCGAAAGGTGAATGGATTATAGTACACCCTTCAGAAATCTAGCATAGCCGCTATTTTGATTCGTATGACCGATTAATTGAGCGTAATCCTCGCAACAATTCTCAGGAATAAAATTATCCAAGTTCAGTAGTAATTGTAGAGGTAAGTTGTGTGTAATAACCCTATCCCGCTAAAACAAGCAGTGTATCGTGCAGGTTTAGCAACGTCTCTATTCGCATTCATTTTCGAAAAAGCGTAAAAGGAATGTTCAGTAGATTTAAATAATCTGCTTGCACTGGTGAGTGATATCAATCGGGATGTTCACCACGCCCTTTTAAAGCATTCACCGCAACCATTGGCACAAAAACTACTGAGTTACGTAAAACATCGACACTCTATTTCATTAGATCAGACGATGTATTTAGCGGGTTTAGGAACCTCTTTATTTGAAGTTATTCTCGATAAAACCAGCAATAATTGCTCGACCGAGTTACATGATTTGATTTCGTTGGCCTGTGATATCAATCAATAAATTTATCATTCACTTTTGGCTGAGGTTTATGAAGATGCCCATTAAAATAATATCGATTAGGAGCTTGGGAAAAAACATGTCAATCCCTTAAAAATTAATTAGGATCATTTTATTTTTAACTCATATAGTTAAGTGGGTAATCTATCTGCAAAACCTCAATATCTCAGACTAATCCCCGTCAATTTCTCACCCCAACTTACATTTTGTAAAACTCTAATTACAATATCGATAAAAATAGCACATGTAATTGATAAAAAAATTTTGACTTTATTTACTGTGGAATTTATAGCCCAGATACTGTATATGAATACAGTATCCATAAGTTCAATATGTATACGGACATACATAATAAACAAAAATTTAATAAAAACTCATTGAAAAGGAGATTCATTATGAGTAATGAAAATGGAATCGGTCATAACAGCATATCTATAATTCTCCCCGCCTTGTACAGCCAGTCAGACAATTGCATTCGGTAATAAATTCATTAAGCCACTGTTAATATCATAAACAAGAATGAATAGATTAATTTAATTAATTGTTTTTATTCTTGATAAGTGGAAACGACATTTTTTTATGCAGATAAAATGATAACTGCATGTATGTCGAAAGGAAAAAAATCAATAAAAAGGAAAAACAATGCAAGACTCAATGACAGTATCTGCACCTGGCCCCTCAAGGGATGCTGGATGGGGAAATTCAAATGGTTTTGGTGATTATAACGGTGGTGGGAGCAGTGGTGGCGGTAGACAAGCAGCCAATTCATCAAGATATGCTGTAGCTGATCTCCGATTAGTCAAACCCGGCTATCCAGCACCAACTTTTCCCATTGGTGGAACTATAAATGCAACTGTTTGTACCAATGTGCCTGAAAACACTTTTATGAATTGGGGAAGCTATATAGATAATGCTAAGCCTATGGCTGCCCGCTTAGCAGGTGCAGCGGTAAGAGGGACTCCACTAGGGAGAATTGGATCATTCCTGATGGGTCTGGAAGAAGGTCGAAAAGAAAAGGCGGCACAACTACAGCAGCAAATGATCGACAAGGCTAAAGAAGATGCAGCGCGTGTTAATGTCACTGATGTTTTTCACGTAACTGCACTGCCAATGGCCGCAATAGTTGCTACTCATATTCCAATGGAACGCATTCGTGAAGCAGGTAAAATACTTGCTGATGTAGTAAGTCAGCCTGTTGTTGACACGAAAAACGGACAACGCCAAATAGCTATAACAAGAGAGCCAACTGAAGTTAGTGTGGTCAAGGCCGAAAAAACAAGTAAACCCAACGTTTATTCAGCTCAGGTTGTGGCTGGGATGAAACCCATGCAAATTACTGTTGATAATTCAATACCGTCGTCTCAACTAAATAAAAATCAAGTGAATACAGCCTCTGAGGTGGGAATATTTTCACCTACATCAGCGGGTGATACCCATCACGCCATTCTTGATTTTGATGGTAAGCATGAGCCGATTTATATTTCTGTTTCCAAAGTGCCTACAGAAGCAGAAAAAAAAGCACAACTGGAAGAGGCTAAAAAAAGGGAGCAGGAATGGGCAGCAGCGAACCCTCTATTGGCCGCAGAATTAGAATTAGATGAAGCTGATAAAGAATTACGTGATGCAGAAGCTACTGTTCTTGAAGCTGGTAAGACTCTAGATACTAAAAGGAATGAACCGCTAGGATTAACACTGGCAAACCCCGAAAAATATCCTGTCACGCGAAAATGGGATGAGCGTATTGAGTTTCCGATTTATGCACCGTATGCCAAGGTTGATTTTAATTTTTATGCAGTTGTTAACTCTAGAGAAAATCTTAACTCATTGCTGGAGAAGGGAGCTGAATCACTTTATCCAGAAGAAGTTAGTTGGGAAGATGTATTTGAAAAATATGCTGCGCCAGGACAATTCCTTGAAGAAATTAGTCGAGGTGACACTGAGGATGTATTAGAAACAGGCAGCATATATACAGAAATGGCAATAGAGGAGCTTAATTTTGCCAGACAAAAGTTATTGGAACAAAAGCGCTTAATTGCTGAATCAGAGCATGCCCTCACAGTTGCTCAAGAAAAGCGGGAAAAAGCAGAAAATAAGAAAAAAGAAAAAGAAGAAAAGGCTAAGAAGGAGAAAAAGCGGGATCAGCCCGGCACAGCAACAGGAGATGGTACAGATGTTGGTGAAAAATGGCTGGAAGGTGTGTCTAAAGAACTAGGAGATCCTATCCCTAAAGAGGTAGCAAAAAAATTAAAAGGGAAGAAATTCAGTTCATTTGATAAATTTAGACAGGCTATTTGGACCGAAATTGGAAAAGTACCTAAATTAGCACAAAACATAAAAACAAAGGCCAATAAAAAAGCGATTGCAAAAGGCAGAGCACCATTTGCACGTAAAAAAGATCAGGTTGGAGGCAGAAAGAAACTTGAATTACATCATGTTGAAGAAATTCAACATGGCGGTGAAGTCTATGATGTTGATAACTTGCGTATTGTCACCCCGAAAAACCACATTAAAATTCATTCCAAATAACAGAGATTGATTTATGAGTAAGAATAAACTTGAAGATTATACTGAAGCTGAATTTTTGGCCTTCGTAACAAAAATTTTTAATAGTGATCACGATACGGAACAACAAGATGTGGATGCTGTTATCGAGTTTGAACGCCTAACTCAACATCCAGATGGCAGTGATGTGATTTTTTATCCAGAGGACGGTGATGATGACTCACCAGAAGGAGTAGTGGCCCGCGTTAAAAAATGGCGCACAGAAAACCACTTGCCATTATTCAAGTAGTAAAATCCTATACACAGCCCCCAACATGGGGGCTGACACAGAGGAAACAAAAGTTCCAGACTCATTGATTACAGATTGTTATGTGGATCTTGTGTCTGATGCAATACGGCCAACACTTCAATACCAGCCGGAACTTCTCGATAGTAGATAATATGACTCTCAACAGGGAAACTCCGCACACCAACATGAAGATCCTCACTACGATCACGTCCGGGGGATGGGTGCCGGTCAAGAATATCAGTCATAGTCACACGCAAGGAATTAGTGTAAGCCTCTGCTACGCTCGCCCCCCATCGGCGCAAGGAATACCGTTTTATGGCACGAATATGCTCTCTAGCCTTCTTGGTAAACTGAACGCTCATTTCTAAGCCTTATCTTCAAGTTCATCGACCGTCAAAGGTGCAAAGACATCATCAATACTATGCAGCTCGCCACGATCAGCTTGTGCAATAGATTCAGCAAGAATGGCTTTCAAACTTTGTAACTTAAGCTGTGCGAACTGATCATACTCTTCAGGAGAAATGACTACGGCCACGCGCTTACCATGCTTACTTATTTCCACCGGCTCACGCTGAACTTTCATAAGCAGATCACCAAACTGATTCTTAGCAAGTTGTGCGGGAATAACTTCCATAAATCACCTACCGTCTAAAATGGCTCGAATGTACATTATAGACAAAATAGGAAGTAATCACCAGTAACCATATTCCAAGGAGAGTATAAAAAATCTACAGCAGCCGATACACCCTAACTTTAGATTGAAAAAGATGGTTTGATTTTTGTGCAGTGAGAACTTATTTATCGGGAGGGGGGGGGAAGGGTGCAAAATCCGTTCAAAACCTCTTCTTGTGACTCCAGACTTAGTTAGTCTGGAGTCTCGCTATCTAATAGACTATATTTAATCCAAATAAAAAATTAAAAAAACATTATTTATATAAATAAGTAATCTATAAAAATAAGGCATTGATATGAATAAAATGAACAATGAAGCATCATACCGTATAAATGAGTATGTAGGCATAAATACCATAAATTATTTAAATATGATAAGTAATTACTCACTTATTACATTGGAAAATAAATTGAAAGATGAATATAAGGTGAGAGATTTAATTAGTATATGGGTAAAGGTTTCCTTACTACTAACTAGACGCAGACCAGAGATTGCTATTTCATCATTACTTGCTCACCTATTACCTATTATTGGTGATATCGACATAAGGAAATGCACAAAAATTCAATTGAACCGAGTATTCAATCGCTTACTTTCTGATAGCAAAGTCAACGAAGCAAAACGAGTTTTCGCTCTTACAAAACAGTTTCTTTCATGGTGCGAACATCAGGGATACATCGAGCGAAACCCACTAGCCTCAATGACACGTAAAGATATTGGTGGAAAGGCTCCTGAACCGCGTAGTCGCTCATTATCTGACGCTGAAATATGGTGTTTTTGGCATGGTTTAGACATGTGGGATTTCAGCGATCAAATTAGATGGGGGCTACGGTTTTGTTTGTTAAGCGCCAGACGGCCAGATGAAGTTTTCAAGGCTAAAAAAAGCGAATTCAACCTTGAGTCCGGCATATGGCGACAGGGCAGCCGTAACAAATCACGCCGCAATCATTCATTACCTATTAGCGAAATGATGCGATTATGCTTAAACAATCTCTTTGAAGCCTCTCCTAACAGTGAGTGGCTTTGCCCATCACCTAAATATCCAAACGAACTTATATCGAAAGGTGCTCCTGCACAGTGTATACGCCGCATGGTTCGTGATTATCCTAAATTTGGATTAGAAGAATTTACACCTCGCGACTTACGCAGAACAGCTAGAACCAAACTGGCTGCGTTAGGAATTCAAAATGATGTGGCGCGCAAGATAATGAACCACGCTCTTGAAGGTATAGACAGAGTGTATGATAGGCATGATTACTTTGATCAAATGCGGGATGCGCTTGATTTGTTTTCAAATGAAGTAAAAAGGATTGTAGAAACAGATTCTTATCGAAATTTAAATCACGACTTTGAAGTAGGCAGCCTATCACTGCCACCTACTTCAAAAATCTATTGTGAAGACTGATTATTTGCTTGTTGCTTTACCGATAAATTCATCAGCTCTAATAGCTGCTAGTGCAATATCGCTAACATCACCACCTTTAAAGTTACGATACGCTTCTAACACTTTTACTTCATCTTGGGAAAGTGTACGAGCGTTTTTTTCATACAGCGCAAAGATTTCAGGGTAGCGGGTCTGCATAACTATTTTGAATAAGACCCCCTCATCAATACCTAATGCTTTTGCAAAAACGGATATCTTTTCTGCAGGAAACAGCATCTTGCCACTTTTTAGCATAGAAATATTATTATGGGCTGAATACCCTACTTCTTCCGCAATCTCAGCCTGCGACTTTCCACTTGCAAGAATTGCAGCAGCTAAAAAGTCGCCGATAATATTTTTACTCATTCTTTATGCCTTATTTAATATGAATTTTATAATTTCAACGTTTTTCACAATATACACGCTAACCTCAATATAAGTAAATACATATCTATTAACAGTCACTCATTATGTCACCTAATTCAAGGCAACATTGTGTATTTACTGACTAAACTATATCGTTTTTAAAAATGAGAATAAAAACAATTGCCTTTATTGAGTTCTAATTTATATAATCTAACCCCCAAATAAGCATGAACAATATAAGTACTTAGTTACATACAAAAGAGGCGTTAATTACATGGCAGCGATAACAGGATTGCTTGAGAAAATGGATTCAGGCAAATACGTTCTTTTGACTGAAAATGACATGGCTGAAATCATGGGCGAAGCCTCTAACAATCTTTTGCAAATTTACACATCTAATGACCTCATTATTCATCACCTTACAGTCAATGGTGAGTTTTATATGTTGACAGATACAGGGACTACACGAGTTTTAACTCAACGCTAGCAAATTCACATCCCCTCCAAATAAAAAGCGTATAGATTGACTGCCTATACGCTTTTTTTATTATTTTCATACACCAAAAATCACATAGCACCATGAAAAGGTAAGGTAAAATAAAATGATAAAGGATGGAAAAATAAGGCCAGAAGTTCTGACTTTTCGCGAGTCGGTTCAGACGGTCGTCAGCCTATTAGCCTCGAAGAAAATCAAGGTGGTAGATTTTGGTTCGCAAGCATATTGCGCATATAACAAAAAGACTGGCGAACTCGAATACATCAATATCCCGTCAATTCCCGACACCGCTTCTGATACATTGCTTAATGCTATACGTGGTTTTATAGATCATGAAGTCGCGCACGTTTTGTTTACTGACCATAAAATTTCAACCTTTTTATCTGAGAAAAAGGCGCACTATGTTTGGAATGTCATAGAAGACACATACATTGAGCGGAAAATGTCTTCGATATTTCAGGGAAGTCGACAAAACTTACTAAAAACGCAGAAATATATCATTGAAAATTACTTCTCCTCTAAAATTGATGGCTACATTCACAGCTATGCAGAAAATACTCGCGCTCTGTTTTTAGAAGTATTCTTGATGCCGATTTCACGGGCATTCTGCGGTCATACACCATTTATGGACTTCATGGAGTCATATTGGGATATGTTTGAAAGTGAGTTAGCCGTGCTCGATTCAATCAATTATAAAGTTCGAATAAACCGGATCACCAAATCAGAGGGATCAGCTAAGTTAGCTGCTGATTTGTTACGTGCATTCCGTCTTGATGAAAAAAAGACAAAGAAAGAAAAAATTGAGGAACCATCTAAAACCGAAGCAAGTAAAGAACTAGAATCAACTGAGGAAGACTTAGACCACAAGGTTTCAAAAACAAAAAAAGATAAAAAAATCATCAAAAAAGAACCTCATTCTTCCGATAAAGAAGATACGTATCCAGATACAGATACAGATAAAAAAACAGAAAATAATGATATACCAAAAGACAATGAGGACACTAAAGACTCAAAAAATGCACATAGTGATGAACTTAGAGAACCAGAACTAAATGACGGCAGCGAATCTAAGCCCACAATAGATGATCGGGAGTCAAAAAATAATTCAAATTCAGGTGATGAATCGAAAAAAATCGATACAACCATAGGTGGTGATAGCCCATCTTCTGAACTTGATACAGGCGATACAGTTAACTCTTCTGAACCAGAATTACTATCTGATTCAGAAGAACCGGAAAAATTGACGGCAGAAGATATGGCTGAATTAGAGTCTGACGATGCTCCAAAGTCTAAAAGCGTAGAAGATGCCGCCAGTGAAATGATCTCTGATGAAATTAAATCCGTCCACTCCGGTGCTTATCTGCCACTCACCCGCGTTAATGATTTTATGGGATTGTTAGAGAATGCATCTGAATTTATCAAGAATGGAACAAAACGGGTTGGTGGAGCTGTTTGGGCTGATAGTTCACATATTTATTATGAATTTAACGAAAAATTAGGGCTTAGCAGTTTCAGGAAATTTATCGAGCCTCAACTTACTAACAAATCTCAAACGCTATCAAAAGATTTAGAACGGGCAATTGCCAGCAAAAACCGAGTCCAAAAGGTTAATGGATTACGTAAGGGCAAAATTAACTCGTCAAGTTTATGGAAGATTGCTCTACCTACTATCAATGACGATCGCGTATTTTCTAGGAAATACGACCATAAAGCAGTTAACGCCGCCGTCCAGCTTGTTATTGACCTATCCGGTTCTATGGGCGGAAAACGAATTATGCTCGCAACTGCCGCCGCCTACGCCCTATCTGATGCCTTAGACAAAATTAAAGTGCCTAACATAATCACTGGTTTTACGACCGTTGGTTTGATGCGCGGTAGTGATATTAGCTGCAACCGTTATGAACCTTTGTTCCTTCCAACATTAAAAAACTGGAACGAAAAGGTTAACTCCAGTATCGCAATGGCTAGATTGGGAACGTGTGTTAGTTACATTCCATTATGCAATAACGTGGATGGGGAAAGCATTCTCTCCCTGTCGCGTCACCATGTGGGCAGAACTGAGGATAAACAAATCATGCTTATCCTGTCTGATGGTGCTCCCTGCGCTAAAGGTAACGGTTTTGGTAAACATTTAGTCGACTCTGCTGATTATTTGATAAACAAAGCCAAAATTGATTTGCTGGCTATTGGCATACAAACAAGTGATCCGGAAAAATTTTACAAGTATCACACTAAGGTTAATTCTGTGGATGATTTGCCGAAAACAGTGATTGCAGCAATCCGTAACGTGCTGTTAGGGAATGTTATAGCCCTTTAAAGTTAAAGTTGTTACCTAAAAATGAATGCCGTGCTCCCATAATATATTTATAGATCTTCTATAAGAAACACTCAAAAAAATAATAGGTATTGACTTACTTACCTATTATTTTTATGTAAGATATCATCTTAAATTTAAACAATAACATCAATGCAAATTAAGGTTACAAGAAAATGCCAAAAGAAACTGACGAAAAAAAGATTGCCGCTATTCACTGTGCACTTTGCGGAAAGCCAGACGTAATGATGAAGCGGCACTTCACTCCCAAAGATGGTGAATATCTGTGTTCTAAGCATCCGACCTATGAAGATAATACCCCAATGAATCCAGACGATGCCCTCACAGAATACAAACGTCTCTATCCTAACATGCAGACGATTTCACCTAGCGCACTAGAAGCATGGCGTAAAAAACAGGAGGAAAAGTTAACCGAAGAAAGTACAAAGGTAGCAATGTCTACTACGGCAGATAAATCTGACACAAAAACAACTGCCGCGCATAGCCATCATGTAGGTGTAACAGAATACCGCACTGAACGAGTGGCGGTAAACGAAGTACTTGGTCTTCCAACTGAGCATCTATGCAATGCACTAGGCAAGCCAATTGTCACTGAGGTCTTTATTAATCGTCCATTTCCAGAATTTGTGCCGGAAGTTAAAGAATCATACGTCTTCAATGATATTGAATTAATCAAAGATACATTAATGATGTTTACTACTGGAATGCCGGGCTATCTATGGGGTCATGCAGGAACAGGAAAAGCTCAACCGATAGATACCATTATTCCAACACCAGACGGTATGAAACGCTTTGGTGATCTAAGAGTGGGAGACAAGGTATTTGGCTCAGACGGAAAACCTACAAGCGTTGTGGGTATATTTCCTCAAGGAATAAAACCTATGTTTCGCGTCATATTCAGAGACGGTGCTTCAACTCGTGCATGTAAAGAACATCTGTGGACTACATTACCCACGCACGAATATAAGCGTGGATATAAGCAAAAACCTATGGTTCGCACAACTCAGGAAATGCTTGATGCTGGGATTAAACATGCCACAGGCCATAAATTTAAAATTCCATTAGTTGAAGCTGTTGAATGGCCGGAAAAGGAGCACTTCATCCACCCGTATATCTTAGGTGTGATGATTGGTGATGGTGGATTGCTAGGTACAACGCCTGTGATAAGTTTAGGGGCTGGCGATTTAGACATTAAAAGCCGTGTGGACTCATTACTTCCAGAAGGTATTGAAACTGGTGGAGTTCGCGTTACCAGTAAAAACGGACGCCAATTCAGTATTACAGACAACACCATTTTTCATGGCAATCGGATCAAAAAAGAAATTGTTCGTTTAGGTCTGAACGTTTATTCAGGTAACAAATTCATCCCTGAACAATATCTATTTGACTCAAGAGAAAATCGCCTCGAATTACTGCGTGGTTTGATGGATACGGACGGAACATGTCGCTCTAACCGTACTGGCTTTTCAACAACATCTCGCAAGTTAGCTGAAGGTATTAAATTTTTAGTTCAGTCACTCGGCGGTACTGTAATTGTCAAAGAATATGAAAAAGCAAAACACAAAAGCGGTTACTACGCAGAAATCAACGTAAAAACCTTATTTTCCCCATTTCACTCGACACGAAAATTAGTTGAATGGTCGCCTAGTAAAAAGAATCCGCCAAGTCGTTTTATTACTTCAATTGATGCTGACGGTGAAGCTGAGTGTATGTGCATCAAAGTAGCAGCGGAAGATAGCCTATATGTTACTGAGGAGTTTATTGTTACACACAACACGACCTTACCAACGCAAATTGCTGCTCGTTTAGGTCGTCCGTTGATCCGCTCCCAGCATACGGCATCCACAGAAGAATCACACATTACTGGTCAGATACTTGCCAAAGATGGCCGTACTTATTTTGAACCGGGACTTTTGACCTTAGCGATGAAGCATGGCTTTATCTATCTCGCCGATGAATATGATTTTGCTTATCCGCAAATTCTATCTTTGTACCAACCGGTGCTAGAGGGAGAACCGCTGATCCTGAAAGAAGCAACACCGGAGTGGCGCAAGACAACTCGCCATAAACATTTCGCCTTTGTAGCTACTGGCAACACTAACGGTTCTGGAGATGAAACTGGACTCTATCAGGGCACAAACCAACAAAATGCCGCTAACTACTCACGTTTTGCGTTGGTATCAAAAGTGGAATACATGCCGGAAGCACAAGAAATATTAATTCTGGTTTCACACGGCATCCCTGAACAAATGGCTAAAAATCTGGTCAAGTTTGCTAAACGCTGTCGTGATGCTTATGAGGCTCACGAAGTATCCCAGCCAATTGGCCCTCGTGAGCTACTGAATGCCGGTATTGTCGGTGTAATGCGTAACGACCCCGTACTCGGATTGCAAAAGTCCTACATCAATAAATTGCCTTCTGCGTCTGCTGTAGCAACTGGTGAGTTTGCACAACGGATATTTGGTAAGGCCGCATGATCGGCTGTTTTGGCTCTATCACCACTGCCTCAGAAAAATCATCTCTTTGTTGTGTCTGTACACATAAAGATGCGTGTCATGCAGAGGCGCAAAAACGAATGATCATCATCTTTGGCAAATTTGAAGGTTTCCCAATGGACGCAGGGAAGAAAAAAGGTAAAAAGAATGCAAGCGCTACTCGCTAGAACCGACTTTTCACTAGGTGAATCCACTATTAAGGCATCGAAAGCAGTCGAAATTGCAAAGTTGAAAGGCTACAAAGCGATTATCTCATCTGACACGATGAATATATCCGCTGTTATTCCAATGCAACTGGCGGCTTCTGACGAACTCTCAGTAGTGTTGGGAAGTCGGCTGTGTATTGTTGATAATCCTTTTCTGGAATCAGAGAACAAAGTACGTAAAGAGGCTGACGAAGAACTACTTCCGATTGTGCGTGATTTTAGCTACTCATTTATTGCTATGGTCAAAAACGAAGCTGGATTTTCTGATCTTTGCTCGTTAATAAGCCTCGGATATGAGCGCAAGCAATTTTATAAAACACCACGGCTGGATATTGACCAAGTTATCGATACATATCGAAAAGGCAATATCGTTCTAATGACTGCCGATTTTGACAGTGTATTTCGCCGTCGCGACTACATGGCAATAATGGAAAAACTGGCATTCATAAATCGTGATGACCTGTATGCAGCCATATACCCTATGACTTCGCCTTTCTTTGACCAGATTAATATTAAATCTTCTCTTGCTGCCGATATTCTTTCACTGAAAAAGATAGCTTTTTACCCTGCGTATTACGAAATACCCGAAGATGCGGATCTGAAAGATGTAGCGTATCAGGTGTGCAATAACGTCAAATCAGACCAAATATACCGCATGAGAATCCCTTATGTACGTGATAATGCTATTAACGATCGTGTTCATCTTCTCAAGAACCTTAAAGAATTCAGTACGCGAACATCAACGCCTGTCACACCAACTATGGTTTCCACTATCCAAGATGAACTAATAGGAAAATGCAAGTGGCGGTGGCATAAAATGGATGTTGCTTTACCTAAAATGGCAGATGATGAAACTGCAACATTGAAAGCAATGGCCGCAGCCGGACTCAAAGCCAAGCTGACAGAAAAATCATTTGGTTATACACCACCATCAACACAATGGCAGGTTTATATCGACCGCTTGAAATACGAGTTGGAGGTGTTAAGTCGCTTAGGCTTTTGTGGTTACTTCCTGCTGGTTTCAGACCTCATGCAGCACGCCTTAAAAACCAAAGTACCGGTAGGGGCTGGTCGTGGCTCTGTAGGTGGCTCTCTTGTAGCTTGGTGTGTTGGGATCACTGACGTTGACCCTATCCGTCACGGTCTGTTGTTTGAACGTTTCATTAATCCTGAACGTCTGGATTTGCCCGATGCCGATTTAGACTTTTCCCAAGCCAAACGTCACCTTGCCATTCAATATCTCTACAGTAAATACGGTCAGGACTATGTTGCTGGTATCGTTAACTATTCATATTTAGGCGCAGCATCGGCAATCCGCGATTCAGCAAGAATTTTCAACGTTCCAGCAAGTGACCTTTCCGTTTCAAAAGAAGTTGGTTGGGCTGCGAAAGAAGGTGATGACCTCCCACTCGAAGAACTCCGTACCGAGTTGGCATCACTAGACAAATATGCAGATAAATACCCACAAGCCTTTTCCGCTGCCTGTAAGTTAAAAAGCATGATGCGAAGCTATGGTCGCCATGCTGCTGGGATGATTGTATCCAGTGTGCCAATTCGTGAACGGGCTGTAATAGAACTGCGCGGCAATGAGCGTGTAATCAACTGGGATAAACGCCATTGCGAAGACATGGGGTTAATCAAATTAGACGTGTTAGGGCTGGCTACGCTCGATTTGCTGCAATTGGCAGTCGATTATATAGATGAGCGTTATGGCTCCGGTACAGTGAAGTTAAACGAAGTGTCTCTTGATGATCCTAAAGTCATGGCAAACTTTGCTGATGGACGTACAAAAGGTGTTTTCCAGCTAGAATCTGCTCCAATGCGTAAGCTACTTAAAGATTTAGGTGGTGGCCTTGACCCCATATCTTTTGAAACGGTTGTTGCGACAACAGCATTATTCCGACCCGGCCCAATTCAATCAGGCATGTTAGATACGTTTGTTGGTGTCGCTAAAGGCTTCCATGAACCAAGTTCACTTCACCCGAAACTTGATGAGCTAACCAAAGAAACAAACGGTGTTATTCTCTACCAAGAACAGACCATGAAAACAGTACAGATACTCGGTGGTTTTACACTTGCCGAAGCTGATGGTGTCCGTTCCGCAATCGGCAAGAAGGATTTAGCAAAAATGGCTTTAATGGGTACTCTATTTAAAGCACAAGCTGGAGCTGGTTGGATTGATGTGTTATTCGAGGATGGAGCAATCAAAACCGTGCATCGCGCAGAGCATTTTAAATGTGGAGACACTAAGTTAACCGTAGAAGATGCTCTGAATGCCGGTATTGAGCTGTTTATTGAAGACAAGATAGTTAACTCTATTGTTTCAGGATCAGAGCAATTAGGTTTATCCGAAGAAAAAGCAAATGAAGTTTGGGAAGCTCTGGAAAAAAACGGATCATATCAATTCAATAAATCTCATGCCGTGGCTTACACCCTAATTAGCTACCAATCTATGTGGCTCAAAACTTATTATCCGGCTGAATTTTTTGCTGCTGCACTGACGATATTAGGGGAAGATAAGCATCAAGATCTCGTCAATGATGCATTAGATTACGGCATTGTCATTATGCCTCCTGATATCAATATATCCAGTCAGCGAATGGAGATTAGAGACATTGACGGTCGCCCTGCTCTATTTGCTCCGTTTAGCGCTATTAAAGGCTGTTCATCTACAGGTAGTGTGGCGATTGTTGATGCCAGAGATAAGGTCGGTGGTAAATTTGAGAGCAAAGCTCAGTTTGTGGAAGCTGTTAACAAGCGTTCTTGTAATTCTCGTGTCATTGAGGCTTTGGATTCAGTCGGGGCTTTTGCGGCGATAGAGATGGATCAACCATCGGCCACGGATGAATCTCGCCGGAAAAATCAGGCTGAAATGATGGGTAATCTCATTGTTGAAGCTGTCAAAACTTCCCGTGAATTTGTAATGAATGAAAAGGTTAATGCCAATATCAATTTATTGATGAATCGCATAGCCAGTGAAACAGGATTAAAAGATGGTCTTATCCGGCCACGCACTGGTCGTAAGCCACGCTTTATGATCCTTCTTGACGGTGCAAGCAAAGGAGATGCAACACACGGTTACTTTATGGAGTCCGGTTATAACGAATTTAAATCTATTTTAACAAATGCCGGCTTCCTAATGGGCGATATTTACATCACTGGTGTACTTAAAAAGCCTAAAGATGAAGGGATGAAAGCCTATTCCAAAGAAGATATTTCTGCATTCACTGAGTATATGAAAGCAGAGATAGAAATAGCAAAACCCACCTATATCTTAACCTGTGGCAGTTTAGCTGCTTCGCTATTCAACAATAAATCAAAACCATCAGATCTCGTTGGCAGAAAAGAATATTTTTCAGCGATGGATGCAACCGTGTTCTATGCATTCAACCCTAACATTCTCTACTTCCGACCAGAAGAAGACGAAAAGCTGGTAAAAATCGTTGAAGAACTAGCAAACGCGATCAATGAAAGTTAACACTACTACCGTCCAGTTATGGTTTAACACCTTTCTGGATGGCTTATTATTTCAATACAAGTAGTTAAGAGATAAACCAAATGGAAATGAAAAAAGCACAACCGATTATTACAGATAAGATCCGTGAAAAGGCTAAATCAATGGTACTCGCCTCACCTTACGGGAGATTTATCAGTGTGACAACCACGTTAGAAATCGTCATAGCTTTGGCAAAAAAAGAAAAAATGCGTGTCAATCGCCGCCTTCGTGACGTGGCTAAAGGAATGATCGATAAATATGAATTGGACGAACTGAATCGGCTTCTCAAAGAGATTGCTTTCAGTAATAACACAGAAAGAGCATTTCAAAACCTTGTCAGTTATCGTAATAGGTTTCTATCTTCAGCAGAGGAACGTATAGCCTTAATGAACGAGTTTGTTGGCGGCGATTTGGACGATTTAATTGAACAAGGCGTACCACGCGAGGAACTGACCAAAAAGGTTCACTTATTTAGACAACAAGAAGCAGAAAGGCAAAAGGCTGCGTAGTAGCAAATATCATTCGGTACTTGTGAATAACTCTTTGTGTCATGTGGGATTATTGACACATAATTTCAACCCTTAATGGTAGGTATTTAAATACCTATAAAATTAACTTTTAAATTTCCACTGAATTTTATTTATATGAAAGAACCTAATCCAAGTATCAAAGAAACTATCATTGACCAGATAGAGCAAGACCTTAAGACCAACCTAAATGACCTCGATACAGTCTGGACGACACAGCCCCTTTTAATGATGAAATATGCAGCTAAGCAAGCAGATGTTGAGCGCATCTGCTCAGAAGAAAAACAACGTATTGAAGGGCTTGAAGCAGCTATTTATAACATCGTCAGATCAGCACGTAGCATGAACGGCACAAAGAGTTCTGAGTCAGCTATAGATGCAATGGTAAGCCAGATAGAACGCTATTATTCCGGTGAAGAAACAAAGCTAAATCTCAACACATCCTTTATCGACGAATTGCCGGAAAAGGTTATTGCGATTGCTCGTGCTCTTGTTTCGGCTCGACACAATTACAACCACAATAAAGAGTTATCAGACCTCTATAAAGCCGCCACAGAAGCCTTTCGCCATCGTAGAGACATGATTATTCAAGCCTCAAAGAAAGCCACGTTAGATTACGAATATCTAAATGCAGGAACATTTGCCGGAAAGAAATGAAACTCCCTTAAAAAACAGCTTTTATGTATGTATTTACTGATCTATTATTTGTGAGATAAAAATGAGTAAGCAGGAACATTAATTAACTGACTAAATTAATTAACAATCTAAACACACAAACCAATAAACAAACAGATTAAGGAAATCGGTATGTCTACATTGTTAGAGCTTATTAAAGGAAAACGTAAAGAGCTGGTATCAAAACGCGCAAGCCGCGGCATTGATACTGCCAAATTACAAAGTGGCGTCCAATATCTTCGCATTTTCCCTAATGTAGAAAATCCAAACGCGATCTTTTATCAACCATTCGGCATGCACTTTGTTAAAACCAAAGATGCAGGTAAAGATAAAACCGTCGCTTCTGTCTGTAAGACAGCTACATACGGTGAACATTGTGAATTATGTGAAGCAATTATGGAGGCAAAAGCAGTCCATAAAGGCAATCCTAGTATGGAAGAGCTGATTTCCGAAACCCGTTCAAGCCAACGCTACATTGTCAACGGTGTATTAACAACTACACCCGATATCAATCTGGCCGAAAAAACTCAACTGGTTGAACTGCCTCAAACTGTGTTTGAAGACGTTCTTAAATCCATTGAAGAAGATATGTCCGATGAAATTGGCGAGCCTCTGGATATCGAAAAAGGTTACTGCTTTAAGATCGAACGTACTGGTGCTGGTCGTGATACTAAGTACAGCGTGTCACCATCACGTAAAGAAGGTAAAGCTGCCATTCCCGCAAAACATCTTTCTTCAGTACATAATCTCGAAAATTTCGCCAATGGCCTGAATGATGCTAATAAACTGGCTATTGCTGGTAAAGCAATCGGGACACTAACCGGTGTTTCTGTTTCTATTAGTTCTACTATGGCTCTCCCTGCCACCGGTACAACTGGCATTGCATTACCGGGTTTTTCAAGCCCTGCTACTGGCATAGGCTCAACATCTGTTCCAACAGGTAATATTGCTAAAGATGCGGCAAAGGAAGCTGTAGCGGCGGAGTTTAAAGGTACTGAAAGTGTTACTGAAACACAGACAGCTCACGTTGCTCCTGCATCATCCGAAGCATTGGGCGGTGATGAACTGGCTGACATGATGGCACAGTTAGAAGGTCTGTAATTGTAACTTTGGTTGTGGATAAGGGCGCATTCGTGCGCCCTTATCATTAGGAGAAATGATGAACCTTTTATTGGTTGATGCACACAGTCAAGGCTACTATCACCAACAATCAGCAGCAACATTGAAAGTTGGAGATATGGAAGTACAGGCTATCTTCAATACTCTGCGATCTGTAAAACGTATCGCCTCCATCAAAAAATCCCGTGTAATCATCCTTTGGGATGGCAAGCCGCTAAAGCGTAATGATTTGTTTCCTAAATACAAAACACGCGAGCCAAATCCTGATATGGAGGCAATGAAAGAGAAGTTTAAGCAGCAACGGCCTCTCATTCAGGAAGCATTTTCATATTTAGGCGTTGAACAATTTATTGCAGAAGACGGTGAGGCTGACGATCTGGCTGGTCTTCTGGTTAACACAGAAAAACACAAATATGATCACATTTACCTCCTGACCGGTGACGGTGACTGGAAGCAGTTGGTTGATGAAAATGTGTCTTATATCAATCAGCGTGACGATAATATTTTGCGCCTTGATAAATTCTTTGAAGATACCGGTTACCACACTCCACTAGCTTTCGTTCAAGGGAAAGCTCTTCATGGCGATAACTCTGACACCATACCGGGAGTTGGTGGAATTGGTGAAAAAGGAGCAAAAGAGTTTATGGCTGAATATGGTTCTGTAGCCGAAATTCGTCGCATCGTCCTTTCTGGCGAAGAGCTAATGAAGAACCGCGCTCGTAAATCGTTTGAAAAGCTGTCACGCAACGAATTTAACGAAAAGCAGGGTCTTGGCATGATGGATATTTTCAAACGCAACCTCAAGCTAATGATGCTGCGTGGCTGTCCATTAAAACCAGATAATATCCGACAAATCCCGATGGATTACGATCCTGAAAAACTACGGCAATTACTGCTCAAATTAAATTTCCAGTCAATTCTGGAAGACCTAGACGTGTTTCTTGTCCCGTTTGAACGATATGGATTAAAAGGTAGAACCACATGATCACTTCACTCATAACCAAAGACCTGAAAATTACCCCAACCGAATTAGCAAAAGAGATTATCAATCTATACGGTCGTGATGGTTTAGGTCGTGTTCGTTCCATTCTGGCAAATAGCGAAATTTCTGTAACCGAACGTGAGCTGGAAATTGTGTATGGCCACTGCCTGACTATTTATAGCCGTATTTGTAAATACTTAAATCAGGCCATCATTGAAATTGACGTATTAAAAACCGTTTACCCGTTGGAGAAAGTGTAATCATGGCAACGAACGACGCATTAAAAAAATTCTTTAAAAGCACTGTTAAATCCAACGCTAAACAGCAACACGTCAAAGTGTGGCTCAATACCGGCTTACCTCATCTGAACAAAGCTGTTTCAGGTAAATACAGTGGTGGTCTGCCATGTGGTCGCATCATTGAGATCTTTGGTTGGGAGTCCAGCGGTAAAACCTATATTGCAACCCAAGTAATGAAATCCGCACAACAAGCAGGTGGTGTTGCTATCTTTATGGATCATGAAAAGAGCTTTGATTCTCTATTAGGCGAAAAATGCGGCCTTAATGTAGGAGATGATGGGGATTGGATTTACCAACAGCCGGAGACGTTTGAGGAATCGATTGAATACTCAGCCTCAATTGTCAAAGCAATGCGTGATAGCAAGGTTATAAAACCGGAAGCGCCTATTGTTCTGGTCTTCGATTCACTAGCATCTATGGTGCCGAATCAGATTTTCCAGAAATTCGAAAATAAAGCTTCTGGGAAAGGGAAAGATAAAGATAATCTGAACATGAACGACAATACTGCATTGGCTCGTTGTACATCTTCACACTTCCCTGCTCTCGCACAGTGGGCGAATAAATATAACGTGTGCATGATATTTCTGAACCAGTGTCGTCTAGATTTAGGTGTCACTTTTGGTGATAACACAAAAGCACCGGGCGGCAAAGCTCCTGCCTTTTACGCTTCCGTTCGCATCCAGTTATCCAAAGCACAAATCAAAGAGGGAGCTGAGCGTATAGGTGACGTTGTAACAGCAAAAGTCATTAAAAACAAAGTAGCACCACCTTTCAAAACTGCATCGTGGAGTTTCTATTACGATACCGACATTGGTATTGACTCAACCGAATCTCTAGTTGAGCACATGCTGAATATCGGTTATCTGCAAAAGAATGCATCCGGTCGTATTCTCTTGGGTGATAAAGCCTACTCACGCAAAGAGGTTATCGAAAACTTCAAGAAGCTCCCTACTGAGAAAATCATAGAGTTGCTTGAAAAGTGGCATACTGAAAATGCAGAGATTGCAGATGCTGCAATGGATGGTAGTGAGCCGGAAGACCACGAAGAAGAATAATACAATCATCAACAAGGGCGCACTATGCGCCCTTTTATTTTTATATCAATTACATAAAAATTTATTGTTTTAAACAACAAGAAAAATAAAAAGATAAAAAAATTAAATAAATAACTTATATTTAATGTTTACTAATTTAGTTATATTGCAATTATCCTCTGTAGGGGATATTGTTAAATTATCCTTTAGGAGGGATACTTATGAAGATCACTACGCCTAAAACACTTGCTGTAGCAATTCGAGATAAACGCAAAGAAATGAAGTTCACCCAAAAGAATGCCGCTGAACTTGTAGGAATGAAGCAGAGTACGGTATCTGCTTTCGAGAATGATCCAGAAAGAAGCAAAATTGAAACATTATTTAAATTATTATCTGCATTAGAACTACAACTAGTTATTACAGAACGCAATCCAGATAAGGGCACAAACAATGGTTGGACTGAGGAATGGTGATAGATCAATATCTTACAATCCCTTAAGGATAAGGCATTACAAAATCCAGAAGTAAAGCAAGATTATGATGAATTAGAGTCTGAGTTTGAACTAATAACCCTGCATATGGAGGCAGGATTAACTCAGCAACCATAAGCCGACAAAATGGAAACTAATACTTATTAGAGTTTCGTCCAATCTTCAAGTTGAAGCCCTTCGACTCGTGAAAATTCACGGGTATTGTTTGTGACCAATATTGCATTAACAGCGATTGCATGTCCTGCTATTGCAGTATCGTTATTACCTATTGGCATCCCAGTATCAGATAAGCATTTTTTTATCGTAACTGTTGCATCTATTGCTTCTTTATCCCAAGATAGAATTGCATCAAGACGTTCACAAAATGCATCAACTAAGACATTATGTTTAGGCGATGCTTTCTTTCCTATTGCCCCAAAGCGCATTTCTGAATAGGTAATTGCTGAAACCACAATAGTATGGCGGTTCATTACACACTCTTGAAGTTTTTCAAGCAGGTATAGAGGTTGTTCTCTCATAATGAAAGAACAAATGTTTGTATCAAGCATGTATATTTTTTTCACAGAATAACCCGTCCATCTTCGATAACATCATTACGCTCAATCAAAAAATCATCATCTGCTTTTTCTTTTTCTTGAAATGATATCCAATTAGGTTTGGCTGGGCGTAGGATGATGCTATCACCATCACGGGTAATCTCTAATTCGTTCACTCCATCAAAATCAAAATCTTTCGGTAAACGAATGGCTCTATTATTGCCATTTTTAAACACAGAAACTGTTCTTGTTCTCATAATATATTCCTCTCCACAAACTTAACATATGTATAGTATATCCCAACTCATACATATGTCAACATATGCTAATACTACGAAGGACAAGGTTTAGAGAGTTCCAGAACAGAAAACCCAGTTAAAGATGGCTATCAAACTGACAATTCCCCTTTGGCCGCCGAATCAAGAACAACAAAATGACTCATCTTATTAATTTTAAAGGTATTTTATTGATCACCTTTTCCATTTTGGAAAAATACCATCATTAATTAAATAACTTCATTATCTTAATAAGATAAATTAGGTACTGTCATTGTTTCTATCTTTACTCCTTAAAACAAATCAATATAATACGCATCTAAATACATACAAAACATATTATGAATAATACAATCACCGTACTGGTCATACTTTACATTGGCGGAGCTGGCTTAATGCTCGAATCTTTGTTGCGACGCAACAAGCAACATCCATTTTTAAAATGCTGGCTGTGGATGTTCATTTGTTGGCCTCACATCAAATCGGAAGTAGTCAGATTGATAACTACTTTTTCTGAACGATTTAGTATACAGTCAGGTTCTTATTCGATTAAATCAATATGGAAAAAGCCGCATTAGGCGGCATGTTGCTCTTAGCCTTAAACTCCACCCATCCAAATTTGGGCTAGTCGCTATTTTGATATGAATAGTCAACTCATTGAACGTAAGGCTTGTGATGAGTCTTAAGAAAAGCTGGTTTTTACTTAACAGCGTTCAAGAAAATAATCGTAATAGGGCATTTCGGAATGGGGAGATCGCTAATTAATTTCTAAATAATTGCTAAATATTACTGTTATCTATATTTTAGATTAAATATCTTCCACCAAAATCATCTGACAATAACTCCATCATTATGTGATTTTTATCGCAAAAAAAAGACAAACAAGAGATAAAATAACAATTTCCCTTATTATCACCAAAGAGGAGATATTTTTCTCCAAATTCATGCTAATTAGTTGATTGTAGTTTAAATTAACTTTTCATTAGTTAATTAATAACTTTAAAATTATTCAATGCTAATAAATATAATGACAATATCTAACTATTTAATGCGGTTCAAAATAATACTTCCTATTGCTACTACTTTAATACTGACTGGTTGCACCATTAAATTAGGAGAACCCAAACCTGGTGGAGTTATAGAATACATGGAAAAAAACTATACCACCGACGCTCGCACACCGGGAGCTTCACGAGTAACATTAGCTGTTAGTCCCACATTGTTACCTAATGTTCAACAATATTGCAGAAATCAAGGTGCGCAAATAATAGACGCTAAATGTGTAACCCCTGATCAGAAAATACTATTTATAACCAGCCATGCACCTAGTCTTGAAGTCCCAGTTTATGTAAATAACATGGTTATTACCAACCGAACACCGCCTCTTCTGTTAATACATGAGTCCAAAAAGGATACTCCATATACTGATTGGGAGGCCTATGTCAAAGAAGTTGAATCCCCTTCCCTATTTTAAAATGGCATTCAATATTCAATAATTACTTCTCATAGTAGTTATTACCCTGATTTTTATAGTAGTGATAAACAGAAAAACCCACACATAAGACGGGTTTTTCTGATTTTGCAAAGAGGATATTTTGAGTTACGAGTGTTTCGCTAGTGCACGCCTAACCAATTTTGCAAAGAATCCGCTACGGCTGTGGTACTCACGATGTGAGTTTACATAGTCATCAATTCTTACCAACACAAATTTGTGGTAATGTGATGTTTAATTTAGTCGTATTTAGTGAGTTAGTTCTATATCGATATAAGCCCAAATCCCGCCTTGACAATCATCGTCATTGAGGTAATCGGCTACAGTTTTTGCCTCTACAGGTGTATTGCCATTCTCACTCATATATTCAAAGTAAGTATCTAAAGCATTTGTGGCATCAGAAATTGCGTCATCTATAGTATCGCCAGCGAAGTAACAACCAATTACGTCTGGTACGAAGCAGGAAAATGAACCGTCATCAGCCTGATGTAAATAGATCGGGTATCTCATAGTTACCTCATTTAAGTACTTATAGTAAAGTATTGGTAGGGTACCCAGATAGCACTTCATTTATTTTTCTAATTCGTCTATCGGAAGGACTTGAGAACATTAGATATACCCCATAAAATTCAAAAAATGACATGAGGCCAATCCATAATCCAATAGATACATCGTTATTATTTGATATACTAGGATCAGATACATAAGGTAGCATAATAAACACAATAATAATAAACATAAAACCTACTATCTGCTTAAGAAATCTAGCTATTTTATAGTTAATACCGACATTTATTTCAGGAATGTCCGAAATAAAAACCATATAGTTTTTTAGATACTTAATATCATGGATGAAATCAGACCTAACACCATCAAGCTTTAATTTTAAAATTAAATTAATGAAACGCT
The DNA here is from genome assembly GCF_963876495.1 of Xenorhabdus sp. KJ12.1. Lineage (NCBI taxonomy): Bacteria > Pseudomonadati > Pseudomonadota > Gammaproteobacteria > Enterobacterales > Morganellaceae > Xenorhabdus > Xenorhabdus sp. KJ12.1. The sequence continues at coordinate 69,944 of NZ_CAWNQH010000057.1, read as the reverse complement.
TTGATACTCCTTCTGTGACATTAATAATTATTTTTGCATTTATAATATCACTGATATACCTTTTACTTTCAGGACTTAAAACACTAGAATATTTATCAAGATAATTCATATTTTTCGAAACATTTCTATCTTTAAAAAAAATCACCCCTTTATGAATTAATTGCATCACCCCCAAAGCCCCGCCAAAAAATGCACCAGATATAGCTAAAATAGCGGTATGATTTTCTAAAACAAAATCAATAAAATTCATGTATCCCTCATCAATTTAAAGATAAGACTATATTTAAGGCGTTTTCATAACAGCGATAAACGCAAAAAATCCCCTACTCCAAGCAACACAGGGAGAAAGAAAGATTACTCTGCTATTTTGATACCTTATGTAATCTACCTCGTAGATCTGCGGGAGCTATATAGTGAGTGGTTCTCCCTATTTTTGTGGAAAAGAATATATTCATACCCTCAAGCTCTCTAAGCAATTTTCTAGCTGTATTTTCACTAATATCATATATACTTTCAACTGATTTAACATTAAACAATTTCCCGGGTTCTTTAACACCTTTCTTTATTAAATCCTTCTGAATGAAATTCAATTTATTTTTATATTTTGATTTTTCCAACAAATTAACAATTTCATAAAATTCGTTTGTTTTTACTTTTAAATACTCTTGTAGTTCATCAAATGCTCTCAGAATAACATCCACATTAAAATCGATAAAATAAGTGAGATCTCCATAATCTTTTTGAACATAAAGATATGACATACCATAGTTTTTGGCATGTTCTTTGATAACCTTACTTATTGAAATATATTCAAAAATATCATACCCATTCTTTAGCATATACCAATAAAATATTGCCCTTGCAGTTCTCCCATTCCCATCTCTAAATGCGTGTTCATACCCTATCATAAAGTGAAGAATAATGGCTTTTATTACTGGATGTATGAATTTTCTACCACCCTCTCCATCATGATTCTCGTTAGCAAAATCACATAATTTCCCCAACCTATTTTCTAAATCTTCATAGTTTGGAGGGTAAAATAATGGGTTATCATCATTTCCAATGTAAATATCATTACTACATCTAAATTCTCCCGGTACATTCTCGTTCTCAGATACACCATTAGTAGCTGTTCTATGAAATTCAAGTATCAAATCCCTTGTAAGGGATTCCTGTTTGCTGTTCTTCGCTAGTCTTAATAGCATATAATTATTCAGAATCATTCTCTCATCAGAAGTGCTAGGTATTAATTTTTCTTCTAGCATCTTTTTTGCATCAGCTCTAGTAGTTGCAGCTCCCTCCAATTGAGCACTAGTGATAGCTTCCTCCATCAGTAAAGATGAAACCAAATAATTCTGTTGAATATTATCTGATGCTTGAGATCCTGCAATTGCGGCAACTTTACCTGCACCAAGTTGTACAATTTTGTGTAACTTTGGTTCTAGCGAATCGTGTATACAGAAATGAAATTCATTCCCGCTTTTATCAAACAAGCCTGTCCCTTTCTTTACTTGATTTCTGAGAAACTGTACAGCATACCAAATACCTTCAGCTTCTTTACTGGGAACTCGCCACTTAAGTTGACTCCAATGAAGATATCTACCTTGACTATCAACAATGCCATACTCATTGAGGTATCTAAAAAAATCTTGAGAATTTGAAGATAAAAAATCATATTTAGGTGATTGTTCTACAGGATGTTTTGCCATAATACCTCATATTTTAAAATTTGATGTTTATATAATTATGGCAGCAAATATCTAAGGAAGCTAACACTAAAACCAGATTTATAACCTTAATGATGTAAGTAATACAGCGAAGTAACAATCTCACAGTTACCTCGCTGAAAACCTTAGATAAAGAGACTACTATAAAGAGTTACTTAGTTCTCACTATAGTGGTCACATTGATCAAATTACCGGAACCCTACCGGACTAGCCGCAAAAGTATTAGCGGTTATACAGGAAAATCCTAATTTCTATAAGGCTATGGCAACCCATTGATTATTCTCTCGTCTAGAAGTCGAAACTTTTATTGTGACGTTGTCACAATGGAAAATCATCGAAATAAAAAGACCACTATAAGGAGTTGATATCTCTCTATAGTGGTCACTAGATACTTGCTCTTTATAGTGGTCTTTATCGAGTTATTATTTTGATTTTCTTATTTTTTCTAGTAACTCTAACTCTTCCCTTGTCAGTTCAGCAAGGACAGTATCACTCTCCCCTCTACTTCCTTTAGTGGTTTTACTATCTTTAGTGGTCTTTCGTTTCCCAACTGTTTTGATAACCTTGTTTTTTTTGAGCTTAGGCGTTCGCTCGTGGATCATGAAGTAAACTGAGTTCCCTTTCTTCGTTTCGGTAAAGTCTAGATACCCAATTTCTTTCAATTGCTCCATAGCACGGCGAACAGTGGCATTCTGGGTGTTTACACGAGATTTCAAATTTAACCGTGCTCTAAGCCTCGCTAACGACACCGGCGCTGGATTTGAGGGTAAACTCTCAATGAACGTATAAAGTGCCTGAGCGCTCTCTTTACGCGATAATTCATTAATAGCCCTAAGTTGCAATAGAACCTTATGATCGAATTGGTACAACTCAAAAATTTTCGGGTCGGCTTGTAACGTCACCGTATCTTTCTGCATGTCGTAGTAGGCTGACTGAACCAAATGGGTGTGATACGCCTTTGTATCATTGGTAAACGAGAGAGTTGTAGAGACAATACGCCTCAAAGATTCATCTAGTCTTTCACGTAATCGCTTTGATGAGCGGGATGAAGGAATACCGCATAACTTAATAAAATCAACAAACTTCAACGTGACCTTGTCACCAATGACTTTGTGTTTGGCAAATGAATGGATCACGCCTACCCACGTTTTGAAGTCGTTATCCATATCAAGCCGTTCGCCAGTTATCTTGATATTCGTATAACCTTCAGATTTAGCGAGCGATAATTGTTTCAATTCATCAGTCGCATCCATCGAAGCCATTAGATTACGTTTACTACGATTCGTCGATTTAAGGGTTGGAACAAACAATCCGAGGCGCATTAAAGCCACTGGCTGAACTGTATTATTCGTGTTTGGCATTAACGTGACTAATTCACCTGTTTCTTTTCTCACCTCTGAAAAAGCTTGAATTAATTCCTCGTCAAATAAGGTATTTTCAGGCAAAACAGTCCCCTCTCAATTGAATTAATTAGGCTCGTTTACTCATCATAGTAGTCTATTATTATTGCCGATAGTGGTCATGTCACTCTCTATAGTGGTTTATTTACTCCTTACAGTAGTCATTTCACTCTTCATAGTGGTCAAATAATGCTGAATCTATTTGATATAAAAAAGAAAATAAGAACAAGGATCTCTAGGTACTTATAGAACTCTTTGGTACTTATTTATTAGGATCTGGCCTGTTGATATGTAGAAACGCTACAAACAATGTCCTTGTGGATAGAATTTCACTTTACTCTCCATAGTAGTCGTAGCTTCTTCCTATAGTGGTTTGTTTACTCTCTACAGTAGTCATAAACGCTCATGATAGTGGTTGAAATACTCTTTATAGTGGTCATAGATCTACTCTTATACCTTATATGATGCGGGTTCCCAGCTACGGGGATCTGTTTTGATCTTATATAGATCTCTTAGGGTCTTATTATTAGATCTATCCTGTGGAAAATATGAGTAACTTGCCGTTTAATTACTTATACATCCATAACTATTTGTTAAATAACTAATTTTAAATATTCACGCTTGAGAATAAAAGCAAGCAAAGCAGCATAACTTTATTTTTTCAGATATGATTTATCGCATAATCTGACATGCCGTAAATAAGACAAATTAATGACCGATCATAAACAAAAACAGAAAAAGGTCAGACGCTTGGAAACTGGTGTCTATACCATCGAACCAGAATCCCTGCGATCTCGTAATGACCATCTATGTCAAATTTGCTCCATCATATCTAACTGCCCTATTCAACGTGCTCTAAAACTCACTGAAAATCATGCAGAAGCCACCATACGTACTTGTGCCAGATTCGTACCCTCTATCTCGTTCAGAGCGCCCTACGTTGGATTAGAGTTTCCTATTTTTAATACACTAAGAGCTGGTACAACATGGCAGGAAAGATTGGTTAAAGGGAAAGTTATTGCACTTACTGACTCTAAAACAGGGGAAATTCTACGGTTTGGGATGGTACGTAACGTTGTTTCTGGTGCTATCGATAAAATGCTTGAGATACACGCTCAATTCAACCATCTAGCTATGGGTGGTAAATCTATCAATGAAGTGAAAACTGTTATTCAAAAGTCCTACGGCCACTTTCTAAAGCCTGATTCCAAATTAACCGCTATCTATATTGAAAAAGTTAGTCATTCACTTATCGATAAGATAGATAGAAAGCTCGGTGATCCACCTGAAGCTATTCAATCGAATGTGATTAACCTATCTTGGCATCGTAACAAATAATACTTAATCCCCTTTTTAAAGGCGCTAACTATCAATAGTGCCTTGTATTCTTTCTTCTTTGCCTTTTCTATTCTGTTATTATCCTCATTCTTATACGTAACCACATACTTACATAAAGGCAAATGTAAATGAAAGAAGCACTATATGGCTTAATATCAGACACGCATTACCATGTTTGGGACGCCTTTGCGACCACTTCACATGATGGAATGAATTCTCGCTTAAAAATCCAGTTAGACGCTACTTGGGAGGCAGCTGTAGTAGCTAAAGAGGCTGGAGCAAAAGCGTTATTCCATGCTGGTGATGTTTTTCATGTCCGTGGTTCTATTGCACCTACAGTCCTTCATTTCACATCAGAACTGTATAACAAGATCATTAATACACTCGGTTTACCAGTATATATCCTTGCTGGTAATCACGATCTAGAAACTAATGATTCAGTTTTTTCAGCGAATGCTTCGGCTTCATTTTCAAAGATAGGAGCTAATATTGTCTGTTCTAAAACACCACAATCATTTGATATTGATGGTGTAAAAGTTCATATGGTTAGCTGGTATAGCGATCATAAATCTCTGCTGAACACAGTCAAAGAACTAGCGAAAACTATCAATACATCTGTGCCGAATGATCTGATTATTCATACTTCAATTAATAAAGCTATTCCCGGTATGCCAGATGTAGGCATGGAAGCAGAGGAATTTGAAGGTTTAGGTTTTCGTTATGTCCTCTCCGGTCATTATCACAATCATAAAGAAGTCATTCCCGGCGTTATTTCAGTTGGGGCACTGACTCACCAAAACTGGGGCGATATAGGAACTACAGCGGGCTATATGCTGATAAATCAAGACGGAACATATAACCAACATTCGACCAAAGCCCCTATTTTCCTCGAATTAGATAATGAGTTGCCTCCTGAAATGGTAAAAGGCAATTACGTTCGAATTCGTGCTGTTATCAAAGACGATGAAGACGGCAAAAAGTTAGAAGAAATGGCAAAACTACTGGGAGCAAGCGGAATTACTCGTAATTTTACGAAAGAATCCTCTCTGATAAGTGTTGGGACGGTTACAGCAGGAACAGCCAAGATCGACAGCCTTAAAGAGTCTGTTAGTAATTACTGTGCGCTTGTAGGGAAATCAGATACCTCTATCGATGTATCAAAATTGACAGCCGTATGTGAAGACGTCTTATCTCAAGCAGAAGGTAAAGAATAATGAAATTTATCAAAATGACCGTCGAAAATTTCATGCGGATTGCCGAAGCAGAAGTTGAACTAAATGACCGTGGTCTGATATTGATTCAAGGTAAAAATACTGACGATACCTCCGCTAACAGTAATGGTTCAGGTAAATCCACACTGATGAATGCGTTATGCTGGGGACTTTACGGTGAAACCGCTAATGGGTTGAAAGCTGATGATGTGTTAAGCACCGGATTTGAAAAGAACTGCCGTGTTTCTATCATTGTTGAAGATGAAGACAGCAAACGCTACTCCATAATCCGCCACCGTGCCCACACAGCTAATAAGAACCGCCTGATAGTGTCCTGCGAAGACGGTGATCTAACAAAAGGCACTGACAAGCTCACTCAAGAATTTATCGAAAAGCTGATAGGCGCGTCTAAAGAGGTTTTTCTAGCTTCAATTTATGCCAGTCAGGAAAACATGCCTGATTTACCGGGTATGACCGATAAGAACCTGAAAGCTATTGTTGAAGAAGCGGCAGGAATTGATCGTCTTACCTATTCGTATGAAATCGCTCGTGATAGGCACAATACAAAACTTGCTGAACGTGATGGTGTTGATGGGAAAATTACTGTTGCCGATCGTGCATTTATCAGTGCTCTGGAGACCTCCGAGGAAACTGAACGCTCTGCTGAAAAATGGGAATCACAACGCAAGGTACGCATTGCAGAGGTGAAAAAAACAATTGAATTGGCAGAAGTTAATCTGGCTGAATTGCAATTGTCTAGCAAAGACAGCCCTTCACTAGAGTCCATTGACAAAAAAATTGCAGTAATCCGCACTGAAATAACTGGTGTAACAGAACACGATTGCAAAGTCGGTGAGTTTGAGTCGGCAATAGCCAAAATTCGTTCAATGCATACAATTAAACAGAATGAAATAGATCGTCTAAAAGCACAGGCTAAACGTGCTATGACCGATGCTACAGAAGTAGTGGCTAAAATCGGTATGCCATGTTCTGAATGCGGTAAACCTTACTGTGAAGGCGATTTGGAGACGGTAAAAAAAGGTCATGTTGATAAAGCTAGAGCAGATATGGCTACCATTACTGCTGAGCTTATACCGGAGATTAGTAAAATCACTGATCAGCTTACAAAAGCAAAGGCACAGTTGGTTATCTTAAAAGCCTCTCGTCCAAACATTGATGTTCAGATGGAGAACATCGCTAACCTTCAAAAACAACGAGTTTATATTGAGAAATCAGCAGCAAATGAGAAAGCCGCAGAAGTTTATTACAAAGCAGAAGCTGATAAATTAAAAGCGATTGAAGAGGAAGTAAACCCATTCACCGGACTCATTGAAAAGACCAAAAAAGAAGCCTTGCTCCTAAAAGATAATTTAAAGAATTTAAAAGAGAATAAGGTAGTTTTAGATGGAGAATGTTCTTTGCTAGAACATGCGCGGAAAGTATTCTCTCCATCTGGTGTCAGAAGCCATATTTTATCTAATGTTACTCCTTTCTTGAATTCCCGTACTGCGGAATATCTCAATACGCTGTCTGACGGTTCTATCGAGGCTGTTTGGTCTACGATGGAAACTACCAAAAAAGGCGAAATTAAAGACAAATTTAATATTGCTGTCTCTAAAGAGGGAGCGTCTAAGTCTTTTGCTGGGTTATCTGGCGGTGAAAAGCGTAAAGTCCGTATTGCTACCGCACTAGCACTTCAAGATCTCGTTGCTAATCGCGCAACTAAGAACATTCAATTATTTATCGGTGATGAAATTGATGATGCACTGGACGTAGCAGGTCTGGAGCGCTTGATGGCGATTCTTGAAGTTAAGGCTCGTGAACGCGGAACAGTGATGATTATTTCCCACAAAGAAATGAAATCATGGTTCAGGGAAACAATCACTGTCGAATCAAAAGGTGGTCGTTCCTATGTCAACTAAGTTACCTATCGAATCAGCTATAGCTTCGGCAATAGCTATTGCTGATACAATCAATCTAAGTCGCATCTACAACATCATGAACGTTAAAGGGATTCCGGTTTTAGATTACTCCCATTCAATTGATGAAAATTTATGTGTAGCTGAGGCTGGGATGGAGTTCGAGAAATCAGACTCTACAGGCAGTTTTGCTATTACTTCTGAAAAATGGCGTATTTCTAAACCGTTACTGCAAAAAGTTATGTCGTCCGCAGCTATTGAAAAAGTTGATAGTTGGTTGTCGATGAAAATGCTAGAGGGAAAAGAGTCTGCAATGGTTCATTTTCACCGTATTAACACGGTGCTTGATGGAAAAAGTGAATATATCATCATGCCTATCCTGACTGACGGAGATGGCAAAGATATTAAGGAGAACCGACGTGTCCTGATTGAGGAGATTAATCACCTTGATTTAAACGCAATACTACAAATGGCAACCTCCTATCATTCTGCTATTCAAAAACTCACTAAAACGCTCAAGAGGAGTTTTTTGGATTCTGGCGATACGAGTGGCTATCAGTTTCAAAAAAGCGCTGTATGAGCCATACAGACAATATTTATGGGGTAACGTGTGGAGACTTCGTGTTTAAAGTAATGGTAAAGCATGAATGTTCTGAACTAACTCAAGATCTAAACGCAATTGCGGCTTTATCACAAAACTACACGGTGTCAGAACAATTTAATCTCAGACAATTTAATTTAGCCACAAGAATCCCTGAAACTACAAAGATCGAAATAGCGAAAGTGTCGGAAATGAGCATTGATGAGGGCACTGTGTGTATTGCTGTTAACGGTAGAGCATTTGAATTTGGTTCTTTTTAATTCCTAAAAACACAGGTAACACAGTGAATAAAATTATCAAAGTAGTTGGTATCGACCCCTCTCTCTCTAATTTTGGTATCGTTTTTGGGGAGCTGGACATCGGAAATAACACGGTTGTGAAAATTGAACGTATGGAGTTGACGCAAACAGAATCCGGCGATACTAAAAAATCTGTTCGGGTGAATAGCGATGACCTACGCCGAGCATCGGAGATTTGGAAAAAGGCTAAACCCATTATAGAACAGGCTCAGTTAATATTCTGCGAGTTACCGGTTGGGAGCCAGTCAAGTCGGGCACAAACATCATACGGCATTTGTATTGGCGTTCTGGCCTGTATAGATAAGCCTTTGATTCAAGTTACACCTATTGAAATCAAAAAGTTTGTTGCAGGCAAAAAGACAACGACTAAAGAAGAAATAATCGCTTGGGCGACACAAAAGCATCCAGAAGCCCCGTGGTTAACTCGTAAAGAAAAAGGCAAAGTTAAGTTGGTCAATAAAAATGAACACTTAGCTGATGCTATTGCTGCAATCCATACAGGTATGCAAACAGATCAGTACCGTCAAATAGCCTCCGTTCTATCCTCTCTAATCTAACCCAATATATTGGTTACTTAAAAATCAACCACACAAGATATAGTTTTTGTGTGGTTGATAATAGGTAAATACTTACCTATTATCATCAAAATTTATCAAATGAATGGAAATATGTATGGCCTTAGTAGTTACTAAACGTGACGGATCACAAGTACCGTTCGATACTGAAAAATTCAATCGTGTTGCTATGTATGGTACACAGGGTATTGATGGTGTAAGTGCATCTGCTATTGCTATGAGAGTGCATATTGGCGCACAGAATGGAGTTAAAACTACTGATATTCATGCTCTGATGGTAAAAGCTGCGGCTGACTTGATATCGGTTGATTCTCCTAATTACAGCCAAGTAGCTGCTCGCCTCAATATCGGCCTGATTCGCAAAGAGGCCTTTGGTGGCTATGAATATCCTGACCTGTTTGAGCACATTCAGCGAATCGTTGCCATTAATAAATATGATAAAGATTTACTGACAAAATACACTGAGGAAGAAATTAAGGTACTTGGTGAATACCTTGAACCTGATCGTGATGAGTTGTTTGGTTATGCTGCAACTGTTCAGCTACGTGGCAAATATTTAGTTCAGAACCGCGTTACTGGACAGCTTTATGAAGCACCACAGCATGTCTACATGTTATCGGCGATGTGTTTTTTCCAAAACTGGAAGAAAGATACTCGTCTACAAATGGTAAAAGACTTCTATGATGCTACTTCAACTTTCAAACTGTCTTTACCTACTCCGATCATGGCAGGCTTACGCACCCCTACCCGTCAATTCAGTTCTTGCGTGGTCATGGAAGCAGGTGATTCCCTGCCATCAATTAACGCAACCGCAGCAGCTATCGTTAGTTACATCTCCCAACGCGCTGGTATCGGTCTTGGTTTTGGCGCTATTCGTGCTCTTGGTAGCGAAATTCGTGGTGGTGAAGCGAATCACACAGGGGTAATCCCGTTCCTTAAATACTTTCAGGCTGCGGTAAAATCTTGTTCTCAGGGGGGAGTTCGAGGCGGCGCAGCAACGGCATTTTATCCTCTGTGGCATAGAGAATCCGAAAGTTTGCTGGTGTTAAAAAATAATAGAGGTGTTGAAGAAAACCGCGTTCGCCACATGGATTATGGTGTAATGCTCAACGGCTATATGTACAAGCGTCTGATTGACGGTAAAAACATTTCATTGATTAGCCCTAACGATATGCCAGGTCTTTATGAGGCATTTTTTGCTGAGCAATCTGAATTTGCTCGTTTGTATGAAGCGGCAGAATTAGATGAAAATATTCAGAAAATTTCTGTTCCGGCAGTCGATCTTTTCTCATCCTTGATGCAGGAACGTGCCTCTACTGGTCGAGTGTATATTGCTAACGTAGATCACATGAACACTCATGGTGCATTTAATCCTGCTCTTGCACCAATTCACCAATCCAATCTCTGTATGGAAATAGCATTGCCTACAAAGCCATTGGAATATGCAGATGATCCTAACGGCGAGATTTCTCTGTGTACTCTTTCTGCATTTAACTTAGGTGCAATAGACAATATCGATGAGCTTGAACACCTTTCCTATCTATTGGTAGCTGCTCTTGATGTATTACTGGACTATCAAAACTACCCACTGAAAGCGGCTGAACGTTCTACAAAAGGCCGCCGTAGCTTAGGAGTGGGAGTGACTAACTTTGCTTATTACTTGGCGAATAATGGATTTAAGTACTCTGATTCTGCTGGTGATCAGTTCGTCCATGACACCTTTGAGGCTTTCCAATATTACCTGTTAAAAGCATCTAACCGTTTGGCGAAAGAATTCGGTGCATGTTCTATGTTTAACGACACCCGCTATGCAAGGGGAGAATTGCCTGTCGACCACTATCGTAAGCAGTTAGATAAGATGGCAAGTAGCGTTACTGAACCTCTGAAAATGGATTGGGAAGCATTACGCGAAGATATCAAAGCCTATGGCCTACGTAACTCAACTGTTTCTGCTTTGATGCCATGTGAAACTTCTAGCCAAATTACAAACAGTACTAACGGTATTGAACCACCTCGTGGCCCTGTCTCTGTGAAGATGAGCAAAGAAGGAGCGGTGAAAATGGTCGTGCCGGGATATGAGCTTCTAAAAGATCAGTATGAATACTTGTGGCAGATGGGCGGCAACAAGGGTTATCTGACTAAGGTAGCAATTATGCAGAAGTTTGTTGACCAATCTATCTCTGCCAACACCAATTATGACCCTGAAATTTATCCTAAAGGACGTGTGCCGATGGAGGAGTTATTGCGTGATCTGCTAATGGCTTACTCTATGGGAGTGAAAACATTGTATTACCACAACACTCGTGACCGTTCTGGCGAAGAGGATGAGCGAGAAACCCCAGCAGCTCCAGCCGGTGATGATTGCGGTGATGCCTGCAAAATCTAACTGCTCCTAATCGTTACTTTAAGGTGGGTGAAAACCCGCCTTTTTATTCGAATTAAACACCTAATTGACTGATTAATAATATAAAAATACTAAATTGAAAGGAAAAAGTATGTCAGGTTATTCCGTATTCCGACAAGAGAAAAATGATGCTACTAAGGAACCCATGTTTTTCGGGTTAAGCGTAAACGTTGCTCGTTACGATCAACAAAAGCATCGTTTATTTGAAAAAGCTATTGAGCGCCAATTAAGTCTATTTTGGCGACCGGAAGAAGTGGATGTAAGTAGAGATCGTATTGACTACCAAGCCATGTCGGAACATGAACGCCATATTTTTATCTCTAACCTAAAATATCAAACTCTGTTGGATTCAGTACAAGGCCGCGCGCCAAATATTGCTTTCTTGCCAATTTGCTCGCTGCCGGAGCTGGAAACATGGATAGAAACGTGGTCGTTCTCTGAAACTATTCATAGCCGTAGCTATACCCACATTATTCGTAATCTGGTTAATGATCCCGATACCATCTTTGATGGAATCGTTGAAGACGAAATGATTCTGGCTCGCGCCGCATCTGTTTCAGAGGAATATGACAAACTGATTAAGCTCTTTGTTGCTCGTGAATATCTCGGCATTGAGGTATTTGAACGCAAATACGGCGCGGAGACAATTCATGAACAAGTGTTTAAAACATTGGTGGCGGTGAATACCCTTGAATCTATCCGATTTTATGTGAGTTTCGCTTGTACGTTTGCATTCGGCGAACGTGGTGTAATGGAAGCTAACGCTAAGATTATGAAGTTTATTGCCCGTGACGAAGCTCTACACTGCCACGTTACTCAGGAAATGATCAAACTGATGTATTCCGGTCGTGAGGGTGATATGTGGAAGCGTATAGCTGAACGTAATCGCCATTTTGTCATTGATACAATGAAGTCTGTTGCCGAGCAGGAAATGGCTTGGGCTGAATACCTGTTTAAAGACGGCTCAATGATTGGCCTTAACGCTGATATGTTGAAAAAATACGTTAAGCATCGCGCGAATGTAGCGATGAAACGTATTCATTTTACTCCTATCTTTGATGATGTGAAAAACGATCCACTACCGTGGATGGATAGTTGGTTGCTATCCGACAATGTGCAAGTTGCCCCTCAAGAGGCCGAAAAGGCAGACTATTTAACTGGTCAGATTGATTCTCAAGTGAACGCAGGTTCTTTAGTGGGCTTTGAAATTTAATTCAAGCGCCGTTCAAAAAAGAGTGACTGCCTTCTTCACTCTTTTAATGTTATTAGCATTATCTAATTAACAAAAATATCTTATTTTGGAAAATAATTTAATGAAGAAAAATAGCCTGACACTTAGCCTAAAATCCTCTGATAAACCTGCAATTACTATTAACAACCACATTAAACCAATCTATGAATTGGTGAAGGAATTTCATCAGGTTTTTGGTCACCCGATAGACGAAACAGCGATAACACCTGACATGTTGTATTTACGTGCTAATTTGATTCGCGAAGAAGCAGAAGAAGGCTTAGCTGCGATTGATGAAGGTAATGCGAAGGAAATTCTTGATGCGGTGGGCGACACGGTTTATGTACTAGCAGGTACTCTTGTTGTTATAAAGAATTCAATGAGCCATGCTTTATCACTTGATCATTTTCAGTTAGGTGCTGCAACAATTTTCAACATAATGGCAACTGAAATTGGTTCAGGCTTTATGAGAGATTTAGAAACAGGCTTTAATTTAGCTATTACTACAGCTGGGTTGTTGGTTGATATCGCTGATTATTTAGACGCTGGTGAGGAGGAGTGTGCCTGTGAAGACATTTCTCGTTTGCCAACTTACATTTCAGACTGTTTGATGGTATTTCGGCACGTATTGCACTTAAGTAATGTACCTTTGTATGGGCTGATTCAGGCTATTCATGAATCTAACATGTCGAAATTGTGGTCTTCTGACACTGAAATTCGTAAAAGGCAGATTGCTAACTGTAAATATAATCCAGCAGATTTAGCGTTCCGTACCTGTATCTCTCGTGATGGAATGATTGGTTATCGTATTTCAGACGATAAGATATTGAAGTCACCGAGTTATACACCTGTTGATTTGACACCTTTTGTTGAACAATGTAATTCCTTATAAAATATGTATTGATAAGTAAATAAATACCTATTAATATTTACTATGCCTTATTTGCTGTTATCGGTAATAAAGTTACTAATGCTGACAGACTTTTTATAGTAAATGCCATCCTTGAGCGCGCCTAACAAGTGCGCTTTTTTTTATTTGCTACCTAACTAACTTATATAAAACATGGTAAGTAAATGAGTACGGTGATAATTTAAAATGACAGAATCAAACAAACCAGCCAGCCAGAATAATTTCCCGGTTCTTAATGATGAATCGTATCGTGATATTGTTTCAGATATAGCTCAATTCGGCCTTTCGTCCAGTACAGACAGAACTGGTGTTGGCACAATCGGGCTTTGCTTCATTCCGAGCTTCTATCATTTGGATGGGGGCATTATTCCAATGATCTCCGGTAAAGCAGTTAACCAGAAGCCATTACTTGTAGAACTTGAGTGGTATTTCAAAGGTCTTACCAACGTTAATTTCCTGAATAAGAACGGTGTATCAATTTGGGATCAGTGGGCTGATGAAAACGGCGATCTTGGCCCCGTTTATGGAAAGCAATGGCGTCAATGGAGTGATACTCGTGTTGTTACTCCAGAACAATATGAGCAGATTAAAAATCGTGGGTATACCATTGAGGGAACTCTGACAGATGGACGTTTGGCAATAACCCGTCAAATCGACCAGTTACAGCGCATCGTTGACAATCTGCGTAATGATCCTGAAAACCGACGTAATATTATGACGGCATGGAACGTAGGTGAATTGGAGGATATGAAGCTTCCACCTTGCCATTTTGCATTTGGTGCGTGGAGTCGTGAAATTGATCCAGTTAATCGTCTGGTAATGGCATTCCGTATCGGCATTAATCACATTGAACATGATATTGAATCAAAATACGCTGACTTTGCACTGGCAATTAAGCCGATAATGGAAAGGGACAGTGCAAGTTATGATGACTTTATGTCGAGTCTTACCCATGAATGGCTTGACCATCACAATATCCCCCGTCGTGTACTAAATACAGGTATGGTGCAACGTAGTGTTGATACTTTTGTCGGTATGCCTTTTAACATTGCCGGTTATAGCATCATTACTCACTACCTCGCTCACATCACCGATCACATGGCCTGTAACTTCACTCATTTTGGATTCGATGTTCACCTGTACAACAATCATGAAGATGGTGTAACCACTTATTTAAACCGCACTGACATGCCGGACAGCAATCCGATTGTTGTTTTTCCTGATTCATGGAAAGAACTGAGTGATTTTAATTGGCAAGGGATAAAGATTTATGGCTACAGATCTTATCCGTGGATCAAAGTACCGGTAGCGAAATAAGGATATTTCACCATGCAACCTTTAGTTATATGCACCATCGATGGTGTACTTTCTGATAACTCTGATCGACTGCATCTGATGAAAGAAGGAAGCATTATTGAGTACAACGAACGGCATGAGCGTGATGAGGCAATCATTTCATCCATTCGTATGCTTAAAGGCTTCCAGCGTACCGGATGCGATATTCTTATTGTTGAAGACCGTCCTGTCGAATATATGGAACAAACAGAAGATTGGCTTAAAGAGTACGGTGTATTCTTTGACTTCCTGTACTTGCCATCATCAAAGCAAGCTGGTCGTGGCTTTAAAGTAAAAGCGGTAAAAGAGCATTTAAATGAAAATGGTGGTCAGATTATTGCCGTCCTATGTACGGAACGACAGGATGAGCATGATTTTCGTCATCACCCACATCGTCCTACTGTTTATACCGTATCGAGAGGTGTGATGTGATTTCGTTAATTGCTGCGGTAGCAAAGAACAATGGAATAGGCGTTAACAACGCCTTGCCGTGGCATTGTCCGCGTGATCTGAAATTATTCAAGCAGAGGACGCTTGGCGAAATCGTGGTGATGGGAAGAAAAACGGCTGAAAGTTTGGGAAAGCCATTAAAGGATCGCATTAATTTTGTTCTTTCACGTAATCCCAACCGTGTACCTGCCGGATTTTCAATTATCCGTGATGCTAATGAAGTGAAAGCATTAGCGGAATTTCATGCGGTTTACATCATAGGTGGTGCTGAAATCTATCATCAGTTTATTAATATTGCTGATCGCGCTTTTATTTCTCACATAGAAATTGATGCTGTTAATGCCGATACGTTCTTCCCTATGGATGAGCTGAAAGCAATATTTGATCGCCGTATGACTCTCAACTACTACGATGAGCTGGAAAATGAACCTGCTTTTGATCATGTGATGTATTGGAAGCAAACACCATGAAACCTATATTTCGACTCGGCTTAACTGGTGCGCAAGGTTCAGGAAAAAGCACACTGGCTAAAACTTTTTCAGAACAGATAGGTATTCGTTATTTTGATGCCAATGTACGCGGTATTCTCAAACGCAACGGCTTTGATTGTCGCTCTGAAATGACCCTTAAACAGTATTTCAATATGCAGGAGACAGTGGTTCATGAATTGTATAGCAGCTATCCCGATGAGAGTTTTATAACAGACCGCACACCAATTGATGTCATGGCTTTTACGCTGGCCTATGTGCCGCCAACGATTGTTGAAGGCTCAGAGGATGGTAAGTCTATTGAATTTTCCTTGCTCGATATCTTAACCGAATCACGGTTGGCAGTAACACAACACTTTTCCCACATTATTTTGGTTCATGGCGGCTTTAAGGTCGATGAAGAAGATATGAAGCGCAAAGACAGAGCTTCAATGCACTTAGGTTATCGCATGAAACTGGAAAGTCTCATAGAGGGAGAACTTGGTCGATTTTCTAATTTCTCAAGCACAAAAGGTGTTGAATTTCGCATGATCCCTCGTGATATGACTGGACTTCAACGCC
The DNA here is from genome assembly GCF_963876495.1 of Xenorhabdus sp. KJ12.1. NCBI lineage: Bacteria > Pseudomonadati > Pseudomonadota > Gammaproteobacteria > Enterobacterales > Morganellaceae > Xenorhabdus > Xenorhabdus sp. KJ12.1. The sequence continues at coordinate 53,495 of NZ_CAWNQH010000057.1, read as the reverse complement.
GTGTTAATTCGCTAATCGGTGTGTATGCCCGTTACATCGATTCATTTAATTATGAAACCAGTACCGCTCATTAATCCTTTTATGCCTATGTGGTTAGTTGAAAATTAACTGACCACACAACGGAGATTTAAACAATGTCAGAAGCTATTAACTATGACGAAACAACACGACCAGAAGACGAATTGATTGATTTGCGTGAAGAGATAGATCGCAAGGCGCTTGTAGCTATTGAAAATATAGTGACTCGATTCGAGAAGAGCATGATTACACGGCGTGAGGCATTTGTTGGAATATCTGCTGTATTTGATTCGGTACAAGGCTTGGTTAGCAATGATGTTGGGGAAACACTGAATGTCGTCTTAACCGAAATTCAGAAATCCGATAAGCAAGACAAATTCCCGATGGTGTTTGCACACAAGGGAACAGTGGTGATTTTAAAACTGGATATGTTCAACCGCACATTAACTTCTATGATGGTCACTGGTTCAGGCCAAAAAGCTGAGAAATCAGAATCATTCGAGAATGAACCGGATACATTGAAAGCTGCTATTTCTAAGGCTATGACGTTTAGTAAGAATGGAGCGACCCGACTATGACAAAGATAGCCGTTGGGCTTGACCTTGAAACCACGGGATTAGAGTACGCTGATGGGCATCGTATCTTTGAAATTGCATTATGCGCTCGTGATTTGGTTACTGGCGCAGTCATTAAAGATTTTGCAATGCGTTTTAATCCACGGCGGGAAATATCAGCCAAAGCACAGGAAGTTACAGGTGTTAAGTTGTCTGATTTGGTTGCAGAGCCGTTGTTTGAAAGCAAATGCCACGCTATTGCGGCGATATTGAATAACGCCACTGTAATTGTGGCACATAACGGACTGGGATTTGATAAACCGTTTATTGATCATGAAATGAGATTGCACGGTGTAAAACTGAAGCAAAATCTAATTTGGCTGGATACGATGCTTCACGGTCTATGGGCAACACAGGACGGTAAGCGCCCGACTTTGCGTGAATTAGCTTTTGCGCTTGGTTTTGAATATGACGAAGAGAAGGCGCATGGTGCTTTGTATGATACACAGCTTATGATGGATTGTTTTTTTACTGCCCGTAAAAAATATGGGTTGTTTCAGTTGCCTGATGAAGGTGTATGAAAAATAGTTAAATTCAGTTCCTCTTTATTCCGGCTCAAGATTTGACTATTTGAAAGCTGTGTTTAACAAACAAAAAAATTAATTTTCACTTAAGATGAATTTATTACGATGGAATATATAGAAAAGGTCGCATTCAGCGACCTTATTCTAGCTATCCATTTCTACCGGTGGGGGATCTATCAATTTTTCTTTAAATGACATGTACGTAACTGGATCAAAAAGGGAGAATGATTCTATTTGGTCTATTGGCAATATGTGTCGAAATTGTTCCACAGATAGTGGTTCAGAAGTTAACGTTATATTTTTTTGATCATAAATAATTGCATAATTATTCTCTATCTTAAAAGATAGGCTGTCTTTATCTCTATAGCCACTTATGAATGGTATGATTGACACCATTGCATCTGAATGGGTATGGAAATTGTAAAATTTTGCAGCATCAACCATTCCAACATATACTTTACGAGATTTAAGGGTGACCATAACGAGAAGATTACCCTCCAAGGATTCTAGCAACAACTCATTTACAGCGTCTTTTTTTGCATTATCCTTAATAGCTTTAATTTTGTATTCATAGTTTTCTGATCTATTTTTAGCTATTGAAGCTTGCCCTATACTCATAAGAACTGTTGATACAACCACAATCCATGAGAAAAAGCTTGCCGTAGCGTATCTAAATCCGTTCAAATCTGTAGCAAATGTAAATTGCATGTACGCTGCCCCCAAATATGTGGGTACATTCATAATGAACATTGCTAGATATAATAGGATTTCAATAAATACAGCCATAACAAAACCCGCGATCAAAAATTCACCGCCCTTTAAAGCTACTTGAAAATAAGCGTTCCATCCTTGTGCTTTTTGTAGCTCAATTTTTGACTGTATGTCACTATCAATATATTTGTAGCCACAGATCAAAACAAAAGTAATAAAAACAGGCCACATAATAGTTACTTATCCTTTGATAAGGCTTTTAAATTATGTTCAAAAGCTGCTATCACATCTCTGTTATTCCTATTGATCAGGACAGTACCGTCATTTCTGATCAGCAATCTCTGTGAACAATTTTCAGTATCGCTTTTTTCGTTTTTTAATAGTCTGGCCGTTTCCCTAATAATCTTATCAGGAGAAACATATGCCTTATCTATGAATTTTGTAAATGACATGGTCTCTCTCCATTTAATAGAATTTAATCGCAATGATTAAATTTCGACCTGATTCTATATTTAAGTTTACTTACAAACTGCTCTTGTATCAACCTAATAACGTCCTGTAATGCACCAAACAAAATACAATATCGATATTTTATTCTGTTAATATTGTTTTTGTAAAATTTAATCAATAAAAAATAGTAGTGTTAAGGTAATTATGTTACCTGTGTATACGCACAGTATCATCTATCGCATCAACACAAAAGAAGATTTTATCTATCAATATATTACAAATTGATAAAGTAAGGTTAAATCATTCAAACACAAAGGATTGAAGCAACTTTTTGAAAAAGGAATTACTTCAGGAGTACCGTCGCAAGATGCTGATAGAATTCGACCGTTTACAGGCTATCGATGCAGCCAATGAAATAGGTGAGTTAAACCGTCAAATCTACAAATTTCATCCGCTGAAAGGTGATCGCGAAGGTTACTGGTCTGTTACAGTATGAGCCAATTGGCGCATTACTTTTCAGTTCATAAATGGTGATGCTTACATTTTGAATTATGAGGATTATCACTAATGAGGCAGTTTAAAATTTCCCATCCAAGAGAGATTATCGCCAGAGATTTGGCTGATATGGGTATTAGTGGTCGCCGCTTTGCGATCAATATCGGAGTAACGCCTGCTACTATTTCGCGTTTTCTTGCTGGTAAAACTGCGTTAACTCCATCATTGGCAATTCGCATTGCCGCTGCACTGGGAAGTACTCCTGAGTTTTGGCTACGTCTCCAGAGTGCTTATGACCTGCGTCAGTTGGAAAATCAAATCGACACATCTGGGATCGTTTTATATGGTGATCAGGACGAAACCTTGTAGGTCACCTCAGAACATTAAACAATAACAAGTGTGGGACTACTCCAGCCCTACACTTGTTGACGGTTATCGCAGCTATCTGTAAGTGTTCGTAATTAAAAACAGTCATGCTCGCATTTCATTTCGGCTGGCTCACAATAACTGCAAATAAAATCCGTCTTCTTGGTTGTTGTGCTGTTCTGTATCAGCCTACCCACACAAGACTGTATAGAGAGATGCCTTTAAATGGGTATTTCCGATTTTTTATTCAGTTCTTGACAGTCTTCAAGATACAGTTCAATGGATTTTTTGAATTCGTCTTCCAGTTCCTTAATTGTTGTCGCCTGATAGGTGACTAAATCACGGATATACGCCAGTTTTCCGAAAAGGTAATTATCTTCGAAATCAAATTCAATCGTTCCGATATAACCTTTATAAGTCAGGTGCTTCATAGCAAACCTATCTTTTTAAATACCATCAAAGATAAAATCCATTGCTGCCTTAATCTGGTCACGGTATTGAGTAACATCACAAAATTCAGTACCTAAGGCACGAACAGGTATACTTGCCAGCTCATGAGTCATTACAGCGTATTCTTTGTCGTCTATAAGTCTGACAAGGGGAATCATTCGATCTGGACGACTGTTGTCTGGATATTTTTCAATAGGCAGTAGTGGAATAACAATTCTGCGGTTTAACTGCCCTATAATGTCGCTTGTTACATCCAGTAACAGAGGATAAACAGCGGTTTTTCCAGTATTACGATAAACGGTAAATTGCATAATTAAAACGTCCTGTATTCATCACTGAAACAACCATGTTCATCATGAAAACGATTTAATGCCTCTAGAGCTTCTGCGTTATCTTCTTGCCACTTCCTCGCCTCATAATGACGTAATTCTGCATCCAGAGCAGCAGAAAGTGCCGCGCTAAAATTGATACCTGCTTCACGTGCCCGACTCAATAAGCCTCGTTCTATAGTCATTGTTACGCTTTGTGTATTGCGTTGTTTTGCTGTCATGACTTATCTCCAATTAATTATACGTGTATAGTACACTGGAATATACACGAAGTATATTACATTTGCCTATTACTTCAACTTCATTACCTCATCAATTTGGTCATAATAATTAACGGATCTTAAATGTATAAGGAAAAGTAAAACGACTATGAATACCGAATCTCAGACAATAACTTTAGAAGCAATGTTGGAAGCTCTTGGTAATGGAGATACATCTATACGCTCTGATAATAAATGTGAATTATCAGGTTTGAATGAGCTGGAGAAACTGAGTGCAGAGCTGGAAAAACTGGACACGAAGGACATCTCTGATGCTGTTAGGATTGAAGAACTTCCTATTGTTGAGGATGAAATAGAAACCCCGGTAATTTCAAAACCTACAGAACCTCTATCTGAATCAGTTGATCTGGATTTCTATACAGAAGAAGATGATTTAGAGGCTACTCTAGCCGCACTGTCTGATGAGATTGTTACAGATACACCTTCAATTGACCCGATCGAACCAGAAGTCAAAACCAAACCAGATTCCCAAAAGATGGAAAAAAAGTCTGTTGAGCAAATAGAAAAACCTAAAAAGGCAACTCGTAAACGTGAAACGGTCACGCGCCCTCGCTTTCAGCTATCTGATTTAACCGTTGAGGATTGCGAGAAACTTGGTGTCACAAAAGAAGCCATGACAGAGATAGTTGATAAGTGTCCGGTCAAGGCGAAAGACAAGGTACTTAACTTAGCTCAATGGGCACTACGAGGTAACGAACTGTCGATATATACGCAGTTAGGGATTGAATGTTTAATCAAGAACAACACGGCATCATCTGAAATTTTCCGCCTTTACATGATGAGTAATCCGACTCGACCTTATCCAACTGCAACTGCCGGCACTCAGGCTGGTCAGTTAATGGCTGCATTGCCAGCTTTGGGTATTGCAGACAGTATTGGAAAGAATGTTACATTGAGAGCTGATAGCCCTCTGATAAGAATGTTCAAAGAACAATTCTCACAGTAAGCAGAATCATCTGAGGGGACGTATTACATCTAGTGAATACGTTTCCTTATCTAACTGTCAAAAACGTCTCACAATTGATTGTAGACGCATTCCCGACAAGCAAATCAATACTTGAAGAACAGATCACTTTCTATAGAATTATTGTTTTTAATAGGTATGTGAATACGCAATGGGAATGGCGACAACAATTAAGAATCAGAAAAGAGACAAGTCACTAAAGAATTTATGGCGAACGCCTCAGTGGTGTATCACTGCCGCCGAGACCATACTCTCGCTGAAATTTGATGTGGATATTGCCTGTAATAAAGAGAATGCGTTATTTGAGAAGTTTATAGGTGTTGAAAAGGATGCCCTGAAATGTAGCTGGGGAATACCAGATACAAAAGCCTTTTTAAATCCCCCATACTCCAAAATTGAGCCGTGGATTGATGCTGCAATTCGTGAGCAAAGTCAGGGAGTCACTACGGTAATGCTTATTCCTCAGTCCATCGATACCAAGTGGTATCTTAAAGCCAGAAAATTCGCCAATGAGATCGTAATGATTGTCGGTGGCCGTGTGGCGTTTTTGGAGCCGGATGTAACGCTGGGATTAAAAGAAAGTCGTATGAACACTGGCGGTAGTATGCTGGTGGTTTTTCGAGGCTATTCCGGTGGTATTGGCTGTATTAATCGTGAAGTTGAAATTGACATCATGAAGAAAATTGGCGGTTACGTTCCGCCTGTTAGAGCAAAACGTACAGTTAAACCTAAATCCCAAAAAGAGAATGCCGCAGCTTAGTTTAACAACCTTGCTCCCATATATATTTATTAGATTTTTTCTAAGAATTCTTAAAGAGATTAATATAAATATATTGGGAGCAAGGCATTGGAAACACTGTGGAGATGATGATGTCTGCGGAGATAAAATAATGTCAGAACCTGTTAATGTAGTTGCTTTCGTTGAAACTGATTTCACAGCCCATGTGCGCGAACGGCTTCAAGATAAAGGCCAGTCTTTTGAGCTGGCGGAATGGGCATTTCGTTGTATTCAATCTGGTGAGAATAAAGAAGAAATGCGGCAAATGGTTGGTGTGCTGGTTAATGAGGTATTTTTCCAGCGTAAGATGATTGAGGACATAGAAAACTGTATAAGAAACAAATAAAAGAAAGTATTGTTTGAAGTTTGAGATGTCATGAAATTGATATAGTAGCTCATCATAGATTAGTGAAAATTGCCGTATACTCTGCCGATAAAGATGCTTTTAAAAGCACTTTTAAAAGTGCTAATATGGTTCTTTAGAAGATTATTTGAAATACAGTTAACTGTGGAGTTCAATATGGCTTATCAGATATTAACAACAATAGCGGCTAGCATTACTGATTTAAAACGTAATCCAATGGGAACCATTGAAGAAGGAGAAGGGGGGGCAGTTGCCATCCTTAATCGCAATGAACCCGCATTCTATTGTGTTCCTCCTGAACTGTACGCTTATTATCTGGAATTAGCGGAAGACGCGGAACTAAACCGTATCGCAGATGAACGGATGACAGATTCTGAATTCGTGAGCGTTAGCCTTGATGATCTATAAACTTGAGTTTGAGAAGCGAGCGCTTAAAGAGTGGAGAAATTTGGGGCACACAATACGGGAGCAACTTAAAAAAAAGTTGGCTGAACGTCTGGAAAACCCCCATGTTCCAGCTTCTCGACTGAGTGGACGGACTAACCGATATAAAATCAAACTTAAATCGTCAGGATATCGTTTGGTCTACGAGGTAAATGATAACAAAGTAGTACTCCTTGTTATAGCTGTTGGCAAACGTGCCGATGATGAGATCTATAAATTGGCCGACAAACGATAAATGAGTCTGAAAACTAATCTGATTGCTCCCCGCTATCGGGCAGGGAGCAATCACTAAGAAATGTCGGAAATCATCTTGCTAATAATGCCTTGATGGGTTTGATATTAGTTTTCTGAGTCATCAATTGCCGTGCTTCCCAACGATCATGGCTGGCTTGTACGTTAATCCAGAAATCAGAGTCAGTTTCAAACAATGCCGCTAAAGTTACAGCTTCTTCGATGCTGAGCCGGCGTTTTCCACTAATAATCTCAGCAATGCGCGGACGGGAAAGATTAAGAGCCTCGCTTAATTTTGCTTGAGTAATATTCAGTGGCTTTAAAAATTCTTCTGAGAGCATTTCACCCACAGTTGTCGGTTCTCTTAAAATTGTATCCATAACGCCCCCTGTTAGTCTCTTTGGATTGAACTCCCCACTGTTTGTGGCGGGGTTGTTTATTTAATATTTATGAGGATCAAGGTAAATATCGTATGCTTCCCCATCCCGCCATTGAATGTTAACCCTAATACTCGACCACCCCTCTAGCACTTTTTTCTTACGACAATAGAAGTCTAATGACCTTATGGTGGCATAGGATTACGGAGCTTACTGCTTTAGCAGCTTTCAACCTTCCAATACTAACATGAAGAATCTGTCTTAAAATACGAGAGTCAAATATGCAGAACCTCATTTGGGAGAGGTCATCCCCGGCATCCATGCAGCTTTTACAAAAAATCGTGGTGTATGGTCTTGGTTGATCCATCAAGGTTAGATAGATCTCTCAAGGACACCGGCTTAATAGCATGGGTAGTTATTAGATCACTGCCACCTTAAACCTGCTTTATCCTCGGTCAAAAAGTCATTCGCCCGTAAGTTTCCGCCTTTGTCGTTGGTCTTGAGCGCAATTTATTTGTTTTCAGGGGAGGAAACGCTACCACCTAACCATCATCACCACTTACTGAATAACTAGCGGTATTTATTCAGTCGTTGGGTGATTACCAACGGGGATGGATAATAAATACATATATAAATGTATTCAATAAGTAAATGCATACATAATGGGCGTTAGCTTATAAATAAACCGATAAAGTCTTTTTACTAAACTGGTGGAGTGAGTTATACTATGTATAAACAATTAGTCATTTGGAGGCTGCTATGAGTGTAGCAATCAAAAAATGGGGTAATAGTCAGGGCATTATAATTCCAGTAAATATTCTGAATAAAATAGGTGTGAAGATTGGTCAAGTTATGGATTTGACTGTAGAAGAAGGGAAGATTGTTTTGTCCCCTCGCAAAAGAAAAGCTATTTATTCAGAAAGTTATTTGCTTTCCGGTTTAAATGAGCATACCGCTCATGCCGATGAGATCGCAAGTGTTTCCAGCACAGAGTTAGGTGAGTAATGACCCCGTATATCCCAAACAGAAACGATATTATTATGCTTGATTTTGAACCAACAAAAGGTAAGGAAATCGGTAAGTATCGCCCTGCCCTTGTTCTTTCGAGCCATGAGTACAGTAAAAAAACGGGGCTTGTGATATGTTGCCCTATCAGCACAAGCATTAGAGGTGGGGCAACGGAAGTTTCGGTTGATAATTTGGATAAACCGAGCGTTGTGGCCTCTAGTCTGATCCAAACGCTGTCATGGAGGGAAAGAAAGTCAAAATTCGTTATCCAAGCAGAACCCGAAGTAATGGATGAAGTTTTAGCTAGAATAATTCCGTTAATAGGGGCTAATGTATTCTTTGAATAAAATCGCTCTAAAAATAAAATTTCATTAAATAGGTATTTAAATACATATTGCATTTAATGTAGTTGTGTTGTTATATTGTCATCGTCATGGAATGATGCGCTCAGCGGCGGCTGTTGCTACTCAGGATGAGTAAAAAACGGGGTAGTGGGATCAGGTTTTCTGATTCCCTCTCCACCGCTCAAGTGACAAGGTTCCAGTCATTACGTAATTTTCTACATTCATTATCCCTAAATAATACTAATCCCCTCTTGCATCCATGTGTGGATGAATAAGCCTAAAGTTACAACTGGCTCAGTTTCCTGATAACCAAATACTCTAAATAATTTATTTTCTAAACTTTCATATGTATGAAAATAACCTAACTATGAAAATAATAAAAATTTCTTAATGTGGTAAACAATGAGTACAACCGCTTCTGCTTTGAATACAGATATTTCATCACTGAACATACTCTTCGGAAACAAAGACTGATTTTACATAATGCTCACGGTGGGATGATCACATCCAAAAATTCGGTTGCTTGATTGTGGCAGTTATTTTATAACACGCTCACTAAATTCTTTATCAGAGATACCCAATAATGTTGTCATCACTTAGGAATACTTTAGATCGAGTATTAAACAAACCTAGGACCTCAGACGAAGAAGAGGAGCAATACACCCCTGACCAACTCCTTTCATGGGCACAAGGCTGTATGCTTGAAGGATTACCTGATGATTTTGATGAAGCGTTCATCGAGTGCGAGAGACTACAACTCCCTGATGATAAAACGGAAATGAAAATCACGCATCAGTTTAAACTTAATACAGATTCCGCATATGAAACATTTTCCCCAGCAGATGACCTTTATCCTACTCAATGTATAGAGATGGTTTTGACAAAAGAAAACTGGAAGAAAGCTAGGCTGACATTTAATCCAAGAAAGGCTACATTTTCTTGGGAATGAATCTCTAAGAAGAACCAGAGTGACTAATGGTGATACGTTTACGAAACCATAGGTGTGGCAGTAAACGTGCTTATCACTGATAGGAAGTAAGGACAAAGGATGGAGGCGAAACTTGATGATTACCTCCACCTATATTGAATATCCTCGGCTAATAATAGCGCGTCAAATATGGTGACAAAACATTACCTATAGTTGACCATTGCTATAAGTATGAATTGATGTCCCTCTTTAGTCATATTGAATGAATCTAATTTAGCAAAATCAATTAGATACACCTATTCAGTGTTGAAATGACTAGGTCAATGAAATATCAACAAAAAATTGATTTTCAAATACCAAAAAGTTGATCTATTCGCAGGCTAACTCTTACAGTTTTAAATCCAAATTATCTAATTTGAGCACACCAATCAGAAACAACCCACATGATAAACTCCGGCAAATGACCAACCTAATTTTGCTAGGCAATTAACTGGAGTCTAATCTCCCAAAGAAAAACCAAAGAGAAATAATTCAGGTCATTTCCTGATACGTCAACATCAACAAAAAACCAGCAGAGACAGAACACGCTGGATGTTCATACGCCAAACTATGAAAGCAAGGAATTTATAGAAATAAAAACAATAGGAGAATGTTATAAATAATTTATTATGAAAAATAATAAAACAATATAAATACCTAATTTTGATCATCAAGAAAATGAAGAAAACAAAACATGGAAAGCAATAACCCATACAGTAAAAGATACTACCACTCAAGAAGATAACGAGGTTATATCTAACACAAGAAGCTACAAGAAACGTATATGAAGTGAGAAAAGTAAAGGTAGTAATTACTCAAGTATGGAGATCACTCGGTAGTCATAAAACGTTGTTCAGTACGTAGTAGAGAAAGCAGTAGAGAGAATCATAGAAAGTGGAGTATATAAGGTAAGGAGAGTACGAGGGAGCGTGTACTTTTCCCGTATTTTTTCAGCCCTGAATTCCCCTTCTCTCACAAAGCCTTCGGTGAAACATTTTCCCTCCCCTACGGTAGCACTCGGTAAGAAACGGGAAAATGTGAAATATCCCCCTACGGGAAACGGCGGTTGGCTATAAAAGGGGAACGGTTGAATTTCTGTATCGGTGTATAGGAACTGCTTTGAATTGGAAAATAGGTATAGGCTGTGATCTTGTTAGTCTAGGGGATAAGTTCCTGTGACAATATTTTTGAGATTATCATACACTGCTTCTATAGGCGTTCTAAACGGAATTAAACGGTTTTTAACTCCCTACGGTAAGTAGAGGTTGTTCACCTACGGCAGCATGATCAAGCTTCACTATACTCTTATCTGCCTTACTTATTTGTTTTTCTGCCATTGGTAAACTTTGAAAATAAATAAACAAGAAAACAACTTGAATAACAAATTGTAAAAGTTAAGATAATCACTTCAATAATGGAATTAAATAAACAAGGAATGGTTCCCATGCAAAAGATCAATCGCTCAAACCTCGCTTTCGACATGTACTACTCATCTGGTAAGAATGAAGCGGCTGGTGAAAAGATTGCAGAAATCACTACTATTGTTCGTGATCGCACCACTGGCGAAGAAGTTACTACCGCTACATTTAAACGTATTACTAGTAAGGATCGTAGCCAGAAATTCGATTTAGGCGTTATTCGCTTGAGTCGTGGTAATGATCAGTTCTGTACATCGGTAATCGAACACTACCGCAAAGATGTAGAAGGCCAATTTAAAAATCTGATGGCCGATGTGAGTGATGTTCTGGAAAGTGGCTTAAACAACTCCACTTGGATTGGCACTTATGGCCTTCGTATTATGGGTGACATTTCTGCCGAGAATTACCTGCCAGAATCAGTACTGGCTTTGGTCGGCAAGAAACCGGTTGAACAGCCTGCGGCAGAAGTAGGCAAATAACGGTCTATAGACTGACATTTTCGGGGGCGTAGAATAAAAACTACGCCCCTTTTTTCTTTTAATCATCCCTACTGCTTCCGCTTTTTCGCCTATTTGCTATTGGCAAAATACTTCCATCAAAACGATAAAATGCTAATTAAGGAACGCAGTATTGTTAAGAGCTTAATGAACTCGGAAAACAGGATTTTCCCAGATGAGTCGCGCGAAATAGATCTTTTTGAAATTATTATGCAAGTAGAAGTCGGACACTCTCAATTTGAGCTAGCAGAAGAAGAAATATATCGTAAATCTGATGGGAAACTCATTGATACGCGGATTGCGCTGAAACGTAAAGAATGGAAGAGCGGAAGACGTGTTACAACAATAGCCAAACATTACCCAATGTCAGAACGCGATAAAGCGATCAACGACATGGTGACATTAACTCAGTGGGCGATTATGGAAACAGCCCAAGAGAAAATGACGAAATAAAGAATCCTCATTTATTACATTACAAAATATCGTACCATGTATGATTCAACGCCGCGCAAAAGCGCGGCATGTTCATACAACGGAGAAACTATGGACAAAGAACTTTTTAATGATTTAGTTGAAAGTATGGAACAGATGGTATCGATTGAAAAAGGCGAACTTTCTGTCCCTAGTGAGAATATCCATTACCATCGTATGCCTGATGAGAAAAACTTGCGTGAATCTTTGCCGCTATGTTAGCGGCTTTTTTTACCCATCTGTTTCCCGTAGGCAATAGACCTCTTTCTACCCGGCTACCGAACTTTCCCGTGAAAAACCGTAGGGAGTTTCCCTAACGCAAATATTTAGTATTTTTCGCCTGCATTATGGGATGTATTGCTTGTTATGCCCGTCAGTTATCGCTTTGTAGCCGTTTCCAGCATGTGAAAATAACTCCATTAAGAAAACAATATAATTAACTAAATGGAGTAAATAACATGTGTCGTAACACATTTAACCACGGCAACGCTAAAAATCTATTTATCGATCATACTGCTCTTGAACATGATCTTGAGTTGGATAAGAAAATAGCTGAAAAAATAGAAGAAAACCGGCGTCATTTACGTTTGAAAATGCGTATTGCCGATGAAATTCGAAAAGGGCGAGAAACTTATAAGCGTCCATCAGCCTGTGAGAAAATATCACTCTCATTCTATTTATTAGACAAAACACCAATCTATTCAAACGGCACTGAATTTTTCAAATTGAATAAAGATTTTAGTCGAGAGGTTTTTTGTCTGTAATCCAGTTAATTTTTGTGTGAATTGGAATGAAGAAGAAAGCGGGGGAAAACTCCGTCTTTCTTTTGTGAGCAATCAGCCGAAGGGAGTAGGTGCAATGAGGGGAAGTAAAACCTTCGGTTGCGAAAGGGGATAAAAACTCTAAAATTTGAAAACGGCTACCTACGGGAAAAGGGCGGTTTCGGGAAACGGGGAAAGGGTCGCATCACGTTAAGGTGGGAAAAAATAGATAAAAATAACAAAATAGATAGTTTTAATGGTGATTTATATTGTTATTTAATCTTATTTGAATGATTTCATTGGTTATTATTTTTTAATGTAATTTTCTTGTATCTATTTTGAAGCATTCATCTAGCCAATCAACAAAAATGACTAGGCTATGCAGGCGCTTAGTTAAACGCAATATTTAGCATTCTAAGAGCTTTTATCTTTTATCAATACATTCTCTTGCATTCAATCTAAAAACGTCTCTAAATTGATTGTACGCGCTTTTATGAGATGTTTGATATTGCTACTTAGAAATAACAAAAACTGAAAAACACTAAAAAGCTGTAGAAATGATTTTAAGCGAATTTAATCGCTGGTTAGTGGGTTTGTATAGGAAGAAGAATAAAAACGCTGTAAGTGTGGTTTATGGCTTTTAAAACGTGGATTGCGTGAAATGATAAGACTAGCGAGAAACAATAAAAAATCCGCTACTTTGAGCGGATTTTATAAGAGCAATTAATTTTTATTTTTCGATTGATAAATCTAACTCGCTTTGAGTCTCTTTGTCTTTGGTGAAGATAGATTTTAAATATTTAACTAAATCGTTTTCTGTATTAATTTTATATTCACCATAACCCATGCTTATTTTTCCACCAGTGTGAGACACAATACCCAAACGTTCACAAAGTTTTAATGATTGATTTGTTTGCGTAAATCCGCTATCTGCTTTTTTGTCTGCTTTTTCTTTGTGTGCTGTCATTTGATCACGATATTGGCGCATAGTAAATCTAACTTTATCCGTGGTAATAAAATCTAAAATAGCCATGATATTAGACGCGCTCATATCTGATAAATCATAGTTATAAAAGCTATTAGCAACACCACGAATAATAAAACCAAACTTATTTAAACTGTAAGAGTTAACAGCAATTTCCTTTAATAAGTCGCTAGGATCTTTTTTAGTGTTTTTAATGATGAAGTATAAAGCAGAAACAGCTTTTTCATTTTTAGAAACTAATTCAGATAAACCAGAAAAGTATTTAACTTTGGTAATAGCCGCTTGTAATTCCGCTTTCTCTGCACTGGATGGAGTAGCAATATCAGATAAGCGTTGTTTGATATCGTTATATTGTGTATCTAATAATGAAGCAACGGATTTAACAGAAGAAACGATGATAGACTTAGACAAGTTAGCCATGATTTAGATTCCTATTTTATATTGTGCGCTTATTGCGCTGAAATGATTTATTTTTTATAGTGTTTACATCACTTGATGACGATAATAATAACGATTTAAAAAAACAGATCAAGCATTTTTTATATGTTTTAAATTTTTTTATTGAAAATAAAAAGTCTTAGAAATAATTTCAAATCGATTGAAGGTGTTCCATGAGGAAATAATATATTTAAATATTAAGCCTTATATTAATTGGTTGACCGACAGAGTTATAAATCGATTTTTTCAATAGAAATATGAATGTTCTTAAAAAAATGTATGAGAGTAAGAGCGATGGATCACCTTATACAAAATTTAGTTTGTTTAGGGGCATTAAACCTAGCCCCAATTTTTAGAACAATTATTCAGCTAGTGATCCATCAGCTTCGAGTGGAATTATGCGTTTTATAGCATCATACATGATGACTTCTCGCTCATTGTTGTCTGTAATTAGCACGACAGAATCATAATCACAGTTATGACAAGCCCCCTTATAGATGTCACCATTATTCATAAATACTGCCACATTTTTTTTACCGACAGCGTGGGCCTTGTTTAGTATTAAGTTAAACGTTCTTGGCTTCGGCAATGTATCTTTGTCAAAGAACTCAGTTTTTGATTCGATGATGTCAAATTCATGTCGAGGGATAAATTTTATCTTTGCCAATTGACAAAAAAGCATCCTTCGGTCAGAAAATACAATAACACCATTGCGGTTATTGCACTTCAATATGTTGCCAGTGAATACGCTACCGTCTATTGTCGTCACCTCAACGGAATATGCCCCTTTAACCGCTGGAACGATACTAAATAAAAACCCCTTATAATTTCTATCCGATTTGCGTTTGATACCATATGTAATATCTACCTTTGGTAATTCATTGTTCATTGTATTCTCTACTTAGTTATTTCATTGGTATCAGCTAATCATACCAAACACATGGCGGCTTAAAAATCAGATAGTAGCTGTAGCCTATATTGTAATAAATGCTTATATAATTGTACAATGCGAACGATTATCAATAACAGTAAGTTTGTATGAAAAATAAAGCATTGTTGGTTGTTTTTGGCACAGTTTGCTTATTTTTATCTGGTTGTGTTGACCAGCCAAAGCAAGTTCTTAAAAATGCACGGTTCAATTCTAAAAGCGCAACTAACGCCTTGAGAACGATGATTGCAGTCTCAATAAAGGTTTTGAATGCACTCACCTGCTTGCCCGATGGATTCTTATCATTGTTAACCGCCAGAAAGTTTATAAGCAATAAAAAGTGACCAATTGTAATGGTTCGCTTATTGATCCAAATAAACCAATCGGTTAAAGTGCTTCCGCCATTGGCAAAATCCAGTGGTAAGGTTTCGCAGCCTTAAAGACACTCCACTGGTAGGATGTTTCTACCAGTGTGCCTGTTATCGCCTTTTCAATGGTGATTCGGGCGGGGGAGACTTCGGTCTCGCCGGACGAGTGTCCCGGTACTGCGAACCCCGTCTGAATCGCCACCATCAATATTCATTAATGGAAGGGGTAGCAGGAATGTTCAATACCAAAAAAGACTGGCATCAAGCCGATATTATTGCTGCATTACGTAAGCGTGGTACAACCTTAGCCGCGCTCTCCCGTGACTCAGGACTCAGTTCGTCTACACTGGCAAATGCCCTCAGTAGGCAATGGCCTAAAGGCGAATGGATTATTGCCAATTACCTCGGAATACACCCCTCAGAAATCTGGCCGAGTCGTTATTTTGACGAAAACGGTCAACTTATTGAGCGAACTCTCCATAAAAAATCTCAGATACATAACACAGAAATCTCTATTGAACGTTATTAACGTTATTTAAGAAAAATAGAGATGTGATTGCTCAAAATAGAGAGCATAAAATCTCTATTTTTACCAAATCTTATGTTCTCGTCGAAACCATATATCGGACGGTTTGCTTATTATCAGGCAAAGTAGCAGGCAACTGAATGGTTGAATATAATTCAATGAAAAAAATTCCATTATCAGAATATGTTAGACAACATGGTCAGGTGGAAACAGCAAATGCGCTGGGGGTACATCAAACAGCGATTAGCAAGGCGCTGAAAGCAGAACGTAAAATATTCTTGATCCGCCAAGAAGATGGCAGTTATAAGGCTGAAGAATACCGTTCATTTCCCAGTCAGAAAATATCCATACTCTAGTGATTTTGCCTATTCCTAAATCTAATGCTGGATTTAAGTAATAAATGCAACACGTACTCCGGTAAATACTTCCATTGGTGTTAATCCGCCCAGTACCTTTCTTGGCATCATATTCAGGTGCCTTATTTCCCGTTGAATAAAAAATCCTGCATTACGCCGCAGGCTTAGAAGCATTATTTGTTCTCATCGATAAACGCTGATACTGGCAGGTTGAAACGTTTTGATAGGTTTTTCATGTGTTCTAACGTTAACTTACGTTCACCTTTCAAAATCATGCTCACCAAAGAACGAGCGCCAATTTCATTTTTGAAGCTGCTTTGATTTAGCTCGTATTGATCCATCAAGGTACGCAACATTGCCAGCTCCTGCGGTACGGCGGTAATACGTGCATTAAATTCGGCGAATTCGGGCGCTGTATTCTCATAATCAGCGATTTTTTTCGCCAGCAGGCCTATAAGCGGGTTTTCATCATCGATATCGATTAACCGCTCTACTATTTCAAGCGCTTGTTCATAATCATCGCGTTTATTGCTTCCGTCCAACAAGGGAATGGCATTTATCAGGGTAGCGCTTAACGCTACTTCATATTTCTCATAATTGCTTACAGCTATCATTCTGGATTTTTTCGGTAGTGATCAGTGAGCCGGTCATACTCTTTGTGGGGCACTATGTGTTTTATAAACACGTTCTGAGTTTCAAATTTGATGTACGCAATGATACGAAGATTGCTACCTCCGATATCAATTAGCTTTCCTCAGAAGCAACGGTTCAACTGGTAAAACTAGATAATAAATTTGTAAGCATCAAGGGCTTTGACCGTCATAGGCAATCCTTGTTTTAACAACATACCTAAAAATTCACTTGTGGACATAGGTGGATTTTTTAGTGCAACACGCTGCTGCCTGACAGCTTCCAGCGTAATGGCGTGGTTTAAATCCAAAAGGTCTGAAATGAATTCGTCTGGGTGAAGTGCTTCAATACCAAATTCATCTAAAATATCGGCTGGAAAGTCTTTCAGATTCATAGTGACTATGACTTCTGCGTTTGCACGTATGGCAGTAGCCAGTACATGGCGATCGTCTTTATCAGGTAGTTTTAGCCCTTCAATCAATGACTCAAAACCCGTAACATTGGCATCTGGCAAGGCTTTATTCATTAGTGTTGTTGTGCGTTCCAATATTTCAGGCGTTATATCAGAGCGTTGTTTCAGTAAATTTCTCTTCCATTCGTCCTGAATAGTATCCGACCATTTAGGTTGGTACAAGCCAGCCAGACCTAAATGCATCAACAAATCACGTAATCTTGCTGGGTACAGAACACAGGCATCAAGTACCGCAGGATAAGGAGAATGTTTCATCCTTTTAATAACCTAGTCCCAGTTTTTGTGCCTGATCTGCAAGTTCTTGCATAGCAGCTAAGCTATCAGCATCACGTTTTTTTTTGTATTCCATCAAATCGGAAAATAACACTCGGCGATGTCTACCCGTTTTATGATGAGGCAATTGGCCTTCTTCCAATAATTTCACCATATGAGGGCGGGAGACATTCATTATGTTTGCCGCTTCTTGCGTCGTAAGTTCAGCGTGGACTGGTACAATTTGCACTGCATTACCGACTGCCAACTCCCCTAGTATGTCCATCAGCATGGTTAATGCTGAGGTAGGTAGTTCAATTTGGTGAAATGTGTCATCTGTACCTTTAATGCTGATTTGTTGAGTTTCTAATGTGGTGGAAAGAAATGCGGCCAGTTCTCGTTGACTGCGCATTGCGATTTCGATCTCATGCTTTGCCGGAAGGCTCAAGCCGACTAGAGTTGAATTGCTCATATGTATATACCTAATGTGTTAGTGTTCATATTGAGTTTAATCGAAATAAACGAAAATCGCAATAAACGAAATGGATAGAAATTCTTTCAAGAAGTTTTTAACAACAGAGATGAAAATTGGTGATGCTAATTTCGGATCGAGGCATGAGCTTCACTATTATTCAGCAGTTCCGACATATGCAATAGAATTTTCAGATTACTTTTAATCTCTCTGTGTTGAATTCCCCGCGATAAGCTGCGGGGTTATTATTTTGGTTTCAATTGGTATCTTGCAGACGTCTGTATTATTAGATTCTGCTTCTAATTTTATGTAATTACTCTATTTTTATATGTTTAATTAAGCGTCAAAGAAGATTCATTAATGGACGGAAAATAATCACAACCTCCATAGGAGATGGCTTAAGATTGGTAACCAATATATACATACGCAAGGGATAAATATTTCACAAAGAAATTATCATATAATTAATTATATCAAAAACAGCTATAATCATGTCATATAAAAATATGCCAACTTTAGAAAAATTTTTCTATAAGTAAATTTTACGATAACATAAATAAACGAAAAATTTTGTGCCACAAGAGGGAATCGGACATGGCGCTAAAGAATAAAAAAATGCTTATCTCCTTAGTTGTGTTATTTTTGATCTATTTTATCTTCTTTTATAAATGGGATGTTAAAGAGGCTATTGCATCTTATGCTGACGATAACTGTCAGGTGAATAAAGATTGCATGATTGATTTACAGAAGATAACGCCATTTAATTGGGATAGAGCCTATATCTTTTCAAGAGGGATAACTAGAAAAGATATTAGTGATGCGATAGGAATGAATTTTCAAGACATGTTTGATGTTGGAGTGAAGTATATCTTTATTAAAGATAACCAAATCGTGTATTTTCAAGACTATTTCCCTGATCTAGATTATCGTGATAAAAATCAGGTTATTCCTAAATTTGCCGGTTACCTTGTAGACGAAGAGTATCCATCTTATTATTTTTTAACTAAAGATAATAGCCAGTTGCTGATAAAAATAAGTGATGGAGTATATAGAAAAAATAATACATTTTATGAAATTTCACCTTCCAATAAAAATCAATATGAAGAATATAACACATACAAAAAACAATGATTTTTACGTTCTTAATAAAGTACCCTTGCTGGATGGTTGAACTTCATAAAGATATTTCCGATCAATACTTGCGTTCGTTGTAGGTTGGTAGATTAACCATATAACGAACGCGATTAGCGCGATTCGGCATTCTATCAAGTGGAATAAAGTATTTACTGCTGTGATGAGCCGTTTCATTATTGAATGCAGTGACCGCTTAGACAGTCACGTTTAATTGGACATGGCGATTAAGAAAAATACTAAACAAGTATTCCTTTCTGAGTAAACTCGTATCCTTCTATATTTCGCTCAATATTCATTTTCATAAAAAATTGAATAATTAGGCCAATTTTAATGTTAATTACATGGGGTAATTAACATCATTAACAATAACTTTGTGTTATTATTTTGATGATGTGCTAGTTTTATATGCCTTATATAAAAGGCTTCTTTACTCTACACACTATACCCTGAAATTGGATATTGTTAGGTCGATTATAATGGAAAAATCTGGATTAGTTGTTTACCCATCGGATGGCGGTAAGTCCTTTTTATTAAATGAAAAAAGCCACTTATTAACAAAATTAACAACAATTAAACAGAGGCAGGAAGGAAGGGGTGAAAATGTTAAATATAAATATAAACATTTTGTACCTAATGCTGAAAACTATCAATTGGTTATAGTGCCAAGGTGCTCTTGTTTGTATTATGTATTGTATTATTTGAGAGCTAATATGTATTCAGTACCAATTACTGAATTTGATATTCAGGGTAACTATATTATTTGGGGGATTAGTCCTTATTCTCTTGATGAATTTTATTCTATTTCAGAATGGTTATTTACTGATGAATTCATTATAGATGTGTATGGATATTATAAAAACACAAAGAAAGATAATTATGGTTTAGATTTTAAGGGGGCAAATCAATTTTTAACTGTTTCCAATGAAAAAGAGCTTGGTTATTGTGTATTAAGAAAAAAAATTAAAATGAGTGCAGGGCAATCATGGAGTGTTCCATCAGGTTTGCCAAATCCAGAAAATCAAGTAGTATTTGTCCGAAGTGATAATCCAAATTGTGCTGTTTCCACTGACAGAATATACAATAAAGTTACCGTGTCTCATGATTGCAACTTATATGTGGTTGTTTTTTCCTCTGGATTTACTCCACAGAAAGATGGTTGTGGAATTCATATCTGGAATGAACGAGGAGAATTAACATACTCCAGTCGATATGTTCCATTCTTCCGAGGTGAAAATGTATATTTTAATAATGAGAATGATGTGGTTACTACAGGTTTAAAGCTCCCAATGATTAGAGCTACAGATTTATATCTTCTATGGAGTCACAGAAATAATGACTGGAACTTTTATTCGACCGCATATAAATTTCATGAAAATAAAATAACTTTAACAACAGGGATAAAAATTGGTGATGGCAATATTGGACCTAGGGGTGATCTTCACGATTACTCAGCAGTTCCGACATATGCAATAGAATTTTCAGATTACTTTTAATATTTCTGTGTTGAATTCAACGTCACAAGCTACGGGATTATTATTTGGATTCAACCGGCATCTATTGGGTGCTTGTTTAATTATTTAAGGTTATAGATAATGAAATTAAATATGATTTATCAATAGTAGTTGATGGGGTTGATTTCCTTTGAATCTAAATGGTTTTTATGATAGTGAGCCACTAAGGCTAGTGGAGAGCTTGATTCCTCTCGCCACGAGGAATCAGGCAGTATCCTATCATTCTGGAAAGCCATTTAGCTTAATCATAATGGTCATATTCAAAGTCTAATATAGGCTTCGAACGAGGCGATAGCAATAAACGCTGATTTTTCTAGTGACAAAAATTAACAATTAGAAGAAAATAATATTTTTTCTCATTTGCAATAAGATCGTACATGAAAAACGCACTAAAAATGATAATCGCAGCAGTTTCTATTCTGTTAACAGCCTGTTCACCGAGTGATGATGATATTCTAGAGGCTGTCAAAGAGCAGGTTAACAGGGCTATGAAAGACCCGACATCTTCCTTGTTTCGTGATGTTGTCATCTACCGTGATAGGGAAGATAAAGCCTATGCCTGTGGGGAGGTCAACGGAAAAAATGTGTATGGTGCTTATACTGGGTTTAAGCCATTTATAGCGAATGTGGTAATCACTAAAGATGGGATTGTTCCTTTTGTTAATTATGCTGATGAATATAGCTATGACGACTTTGCTCCGATTGTATGTGAAAAAAAAGGAGTGACCGAGGCAAATGAATACATTGAGTTGGCCAAACAAGAAGCTGAAAAAGAGGCTAAAGCCAAAGCATTAGCGGAGAAAAAGCGAGAAGCCGATAAAGAAAAAATTTTTTCGGTTATAGATCAAAATGATAAGAATAAAATTTTAAAAACCATTACCAATGATTTGAATAAAGATATTTATTCTGCTGTCATTTTGAATCTTTATAAATACAAATATAGCCCAGATTCATCTTTTATGTTCACTGTGAAAGCGACCGTTGTTGATGATAATATTTATATATCACCTAAAATTGTCGTGTTTTACAAAGATGCAAAACAGCTAGAAGATAACTCGATTTTAAATTTTAAAACAGTTTATAAGTTCGACAATTCAGAAGGCGAGTCTAAGATTGTTCAATTAGGTAGCTATTCTGAGTTGTTATCAGATCTCACCGATGAGCAGAAAAAGATTATTGAGCAGGCAAAGGATATATACGATAATGGTGTTTTCCTTATGAACGGAAAAATCAGAATTGATGAGGTAAAATATCAGTAAAAAGCTAGGATAAGGGCAATTCCCTTATCCTTAAGTATTAAAGTCGTAAGCCGGAACCACCTAATTTCTTTAACTTTGTAATGCCTTTTAGGGTTTATTTAGCTATGATTGACTGCAATGAAATAGTGGTTGCTAGCGGAGAAGCGGTCACAAACAAAGCCAGACCTTATTGCTAACGTTGATACATTTATTTCCACACTAAATAGTCGTCAACATCACCGAAATAGTCATTTTCTAACCATTGATTAGCGGATTGAGGATTTAACTGGTTAATTACTAATTTTTCTAAGGAAAAATATTCAGGGAATGTTGGCTCGCTCGCGTCTGATCTAGCTTCTAATTCTTTAATTTTTTGTAGTGCAGCATCGTGTGGCTCCACAATGGCTTCAATGACACGAATAGTTTGTCCAAACCCTTCTTTAAACAGGGAGGCAATGTAAATTGGCTTTGTAAACAGGGTATCGCTTTGATGTTCTACAATTTTAACTTCTTCAATTTCAATAAGCCGATTTTCGCTTTCTTTCAACATCTCTAGCCCACCTTTTTCATTTGTTGAAAGTATGGCGCTAAATTGAGCTTTGGCTTGTTCTGCGAGGGCTAGTTCATCAAATACGCCGATCACATAATCTGCGCCTTCATAAGGGGATATTGCTACGAGACAAATAAAATAGTTATGCATTATTTTATGATTCCTAATATTTTATTTATTTTCAATTTAATACAGAATAATACTATACAGTGCGAACATAATATTATTTTATGATAAAAAATCACAATCGATTCGTTGAACAGGTGAAATAGCTAAGTTGATTGAATTCAGATAAGCGGACAAATTTAATATTTTTGGCATGATTCGCTCCGTGTTGTGTCTGTTTGATGGAGCGAGTCATAAAGTGGGTGGAGAGGGGAAAAAGCGTTAGTTGTCGGTGGATTTCTCTGCGTTTTTCATCAATAACTCAAGCATTTCTTCTGTGATTTTGCCTGCGTTGAACATCTCGATAAGTTGTGTTTTAACACTGTTACCGGCAATGATCTGCTTAGTGCATTTATCGAAGTCTGCTAGTGTAATGTTTTCTAGGATAGCGTTGAGCACCACCTCAATACTTGGTTTAACACCTTTTGATTTCAGCCTAGCTTTCAATTCATTGATTTTAGTTTGTGCTTTTGGGGTAGCCCTGAACTGCACGACTTTTGATTTTTCAGCCATAATAAACCTATAAAAAAATACCTTTAAAATAATTATATCTATTGATTAAGTAGGTGAAAAGGTAATTCACCACCTTCCGGTAAAATACCTTGAACAAATCCCTCGGTTTCTTTGATAATGTTTCTTCGTTCAAACGAGTGTTGCAGCAGGTTATTGTTGGAATAATCAAGAAAATCCACTATAAAGCAAATATTAGCCTGCTCGGTTTTCTTGCGAAGTCCACGGCCTACACGTTGACGCAGCTCTACCTCCGCTTTCCCACCACCGGCAAGAATGACACCACCAACACCGGGAACATCAACACCCACGTCGAGTATTGTCGAACCTATCAGTACATCAATCTCACGGTGACGTAGTTTGTCGAGCTGAGCCATTCTTTCAGCCTGTTTGCTTTCACCGAAAATAAATTCTGTTTTGATACCTACATTTTCTAGCATTTCTTTTAAAATCTGGCCGTGTCGTTTAAGCCTAACAAGGATCATCACGGTTAATTTATATTTAACCATTTTTTTTGCCTGATGAACGATCAGACTGTTTCGGGCTAGATTATAAGTAATCCCTAGTTGTGCGGCTCGTGTGTATGGTGAGTTACGACCTAAACGAAAATTTCCGACCTTTTCAGACAAATCATTTTTGATATTCGCCTCATCTGGTGTGTAGTCTGTTCTTAAATAGAGAAAGTAAGGTTTTGCCAGAATGCCTTTGTCTATGAGGTATCGTTCTGATACCTTTATTCCAATAGAACCAGTAACAGCCATCAAACGCATATTGGCTTCTGCGGAATCTTTCATGAATGGAGTTGCTGTTAAACCTAATCGGTAATCAGCATTCATACACATACGACAGATATCATAAAAAGCGTTACCTGACGATTCATGCGCTTCTTCCAGTATTAGCAGATTGACTTCTTTTAGCATTTTGGTGATCGCATCACGTCTGCGGTAGTGAAACTCACGTTTTTTCTCCCATTCCTTGCGTTGCTCTTCTTTAGTAGGATAGGGTTTGGCTGCTTTTTTTCCTTTTGGTGGTAGTTTTTCTACGAACCGAGGATACTCATCAAGAAAGCTAACTAAGGTTTGAATGGTGGCAACGTTGATATAACGAGAGAAATGAAATAAGCCATCCCCGATGATCCCAATTTTCTCACCTTTTAAGTGAAGTTCACCATGCTCAGCTCGGTAATCGATGGATTTCTGAAAATTGGTTTTCATCTGGTGCATAAGCACAGAGCGTGTCGTGATAAATAGCGTCAGTCTATTTATTCTGGCTGCTGCTTTATTCGCAATGTTTGATTTGCCGCCACCAGTTGCAATCTGAGCAATCATCCCGCCTAGCTTGACCAGACGCTCGACAGTTTCATCCTGATAAATGTAATCGGGATTGTGTGGAAAGTTGTTTATCTTTGGATTGGGCTGTCCTAATGGCATAGTCATGGGCTTACGTTGTAAAAGTATCCTGTGACCGGCTTTCTCTAATTTCTTTGTTACTGCCGCAACAAAGCCCGATGGAAAACTGCGCGTTGTCCAATTGAACATTGTCGATCTGCCATCCCATCCGCTTGATTTAAACTGCGCTCCATCAACCTCATAGCTCAACGCATCCTGAACACAGCGTAAAACGCTCTCATTAGCATTTTTACTTATTAATGCGTTGACTGCGTTATATGCAATAACGATATCCATAAATAAAACCTTATATTTTTAAAAAACAGATATTATACTAGGTAAGTGAATACTTATGGAAAAGTATGGAAAAAACATAATGGAAAGTAAAACTAAATTTTTAGAGGTAGAAACGGGAAAACTTGTTCCTAACGGTTGGAACACCAACAGTGTTCCACTCATGAATATGGATAAGCTGAAAGAATCTGTTACTCGCCTTGGTTTATTTAAACCAATCATTGTTCGTGAAATCGGTGATAAGTACGAGATTTTAGGTGGTGAACATCGCTGGCGGACTGCTGTAGAACTTGGTATGCAGACTGTTATGATTGCCAGTTTAGGTGAAATCAGTGATTCAGCTGCAAAGCAAATCTCTGTTATCGACAATGAGCGATACGGTGAAGATGATGCGGATAGCTTTACTCGTTTGCTTGAGGAAATTCAGGCAGACCTTTCCTATAGCTTTGCAGACCTTGCACCGATAGACGATATTCTCAAAGAGGTAATGCCTGCTATTTCGACAGAAGCAGCATTTCGAGAATTAGAAGCGTTGAGTACTGAAATGAGTTCAGGCACTGGAATGGATGAGTCTGGTTCTGAGTCATTACGTGAACGAGCTGAAAAAGCCGAAGCGAGTTTTCACCAAACCATGAGATTTAAAGTGACGACAGACTCGGCAGAGGCAATTGAAGCCGTGATAGCTGCTGTTATCCGTGACGAGGGCATTAAAACGGGCAACAAAATGGAAGATGCCGGGGAAGCTCTTTTATTTATTGCGGAAAAATACAGGGAAGTACGTTAATGGAAAAGAAATTTGAAATTGTCTATTTAGATCCTCGTGCTCTTATTCCGTATGATAAGAATGCTAAAAAACATAATGACCAGCAAATTAAAGACCTCGCTGAAGCCATAAAAAAACGTGGTTTTGACCAGCCTATCACTGTTGATAAAAATTGGGTGATTATTACCGGTCACGGTAGAACTGAGGCATCAATCTTTGCTGGTCTGACAAAAGTCCCCGTTATTATCCGTGATGACCTGACCGAAACCGAAGTTGCTGCAAAAAGACTGGAAGACAATCGCCTAGCCAGTATCGACTATGATGCGATGTTGCTGCAAGAAGAGCTGAAAAGCCTTATTGACAGTGATGTTGCCGTTTACGGATTTTCTGAGCGTGAATTGAATGTATTAGTAGAAGATATGACCGGCTCAATGGCAACTGATGATTTGGTTGCAGATTTATCGGCTGAAACGGAACGCCAGAAAGACGAGCACGATGCAGTCACTCGTGAAGTGGCAAATGAAGACGTTCGTCTGGTGGACGTAATGGGATTTAAATCGATCCCTGCAAGCTCCGCGATTGTGGTTGGGGATTTACTTGCCCACATGGAAGAAATGACGGGAAAGAGTGGCATAGACGCTTTTCTGGCATTTGCTGAGAAAATCTCTCAGGAAATGTACGGAGAGCAACAATGAGTGATTACACCATTAACGTTTCATTCGATACCCGCGTGACTAAAACAACTCGTACACTAGAAGTTGCAGAGTCATTCGGCTTAGGTATGGATGATAAGCAATTCACTCTTTATGACAACTTACTGGTTCAAATTGAACAGGGAGATGTTGTGTATATCACTGGTCAATCTGGTTCTGGCAAATCGGTGATTTTGCGAGAGCTACAACGATTGATGAAAGACGAAAATAAAACCATTGCATCTATCGATGATATTACCTTTGATGACGGCAAAAATATTATTGATCAGGTTGGTAAAACTACCGCAGAAGCGCTGAGTTTACTGTCAATGGCTGGTTTGAACGATGCTTATCTATTTATCCGAAAACCATCTGAAATGTCTGATGGTCAACGTTATCGGTTGAAAATTGCAAAACTGATTGAGTCTGGTGCTCAGATATGGGCGGCTGATGAATTTGGGGCTGTGTTAGACCGTATCACCGCACAGGCAGTAGCTTCAAACTTCCAAAGAGCGGCGCGTAATGTTGGTGCAACCGTCATGGTGGCAACTACTCATGAAGATCTAATTAATGCATTATGTCCTAGCGTAACAATTACCAAGCACTACAAAGAGCGGGTGAAGGTGGAATATGGACGTGATAATTAAGCGGCATAAACCGGAGGATTTTCCGAAACACTTAAACTTCATGAAAGACATGGTTGTTTCGAAAGGAACGGTCGAAGATTGGCATGAGCTTAAATCACTTCACTATAAGACAGACGGCAAGCCATTTGCGCCAAGCTACTACAAATGTACATTAGGTGATCGCTTAGTGGGAGTTGTAGTGGTGGCCTATCCAAAGTTGCTGCTGGCACCACGGCACAGAATGTTTCCCAAATTGAAACCGACAACTAACACGACGGTTGCCAACCAGTATTGGGGAAAATACGTTAATGCGAATTTTGCAGTTATTAGCCGTTGTGTAGTCGATACGCTTTACCGAGGTCTTGGTGTCAGCTACCGGCTAATTAATATTGCCTCACGTATGCATGATAAGCCGATCATTGAAATTCAGTCCTCAATGAGCAAGTACAACCCATTCGCAATGAAAGCCGGATTTGACTTCATTCGACCAGAGCGACCGAAAACCTATGAAAGTGCATTGCGTGTATATCAGCGTCATTTCCGATCAGATGCCGGTGACACAGAATCAATCGTAAAAGAATTGTTTTCTATGACTGATGCTCGTAGGCGCAGAGCTTTGTCTGATCTGGTTGCTAACTATCATAAAAATTCGTCACTGGCGAAAGCTGGTCGGAATAGAGGTACGACAATTCAGGATATTTTGGACACCTTAACGACTGAGGAAGCGATCGTTAAATTGCTCAAAGAAATTCATAACCTCAGCTTTACCACGCCTTTGTATGGAGCATATCGGAATCCAGACTTCGGGAAAGCACTGCCAAATGAAATCCCACTTCTGGCATTCGATAACCAAGATATACGCTCACAATTGGATACAGAGCGTTTAAACGTGATTTAAAAAGGAATTCTTAAACATGGACGTAACTGAAAAGCAAAAATCAATCATCCGTACCGTTTGGATTGGAGTGGAGCGGGGGAATCCAGTCGATATGGACGAGCTGCTGGAAATGCTGCCTTACAAAACAACCAAACAATCCATGCAATTCTCTATCCGTGCCCTTATCAAAAAAGGGGTCGTTGTTAAAAGTGGTTTGAGAAAGCGTACAACAGATGGATATAACCGAGTGGTGTATGAACTGACAGACCTCGGTAGAGCAGTTGCAAAAATGTATAGTTAATAATACCGTGCTCCCAATAATATATATTAGTAAACAATATAAATTTCATATCTATATTGTTTTTATATCTTCTTTGTTTTCATGTCATTCTTAGTAAGAAATCTATATAAATATTATGGGAGCAAGGTCTTTTTATTAACACTGCGGAAAAGGAATTTTCGAGTGACAATCAGGGAAGAAAGAACACGACTGTCTGCTTCACAATGGGCGGAAGCTGAGGCGGCTTGGTCTTCTGGAGAGTTTTCATTATCTCAGTTAGAGGAACGTTTCGGTGTAAGGCGAGAAACGCTTTCGCGCCATTTCAAAAAAAAGAAGGTCATCAAAGGCACAGATGCTGTTGGCAAGTTAGTTCGTGAATCAATTAGGTCAGATGCCGAAATAAGAGCGAAAGAACGTTCTGCTTTAATTGAAGAAAGGCGGGGTAAATACGACCGCTTTGCATTCAATATTGCTGCGCTGTTGATGAGGGAGGTCACTGAGGGTTCTAAATCATCAGCGTCAGGATCGGCAATTGGTTTTGCTGAGCGGGAAGCCAATATAAAGGCACTACAGCGCGCTTCAATCACGCTGAGTAAATGTTTTGAGGTATCTAGTAAGTCTCTCAACATGGACAAAATTGAGGTTGAAGAGGATGAGCTACCAGCATTGATGTTTGGTGAACTGACACAATCTCAGGTTGCGGAATTGCGAAAAGCTGACGAACCGACTGACCTGTCGGAAGAACTCGATCTCGATACTGAAAACGAAGAAAACGACGGGGACGAATGATGGCTCAGAGCAATGGTGGTCTGCAATTGGTTCAGCTTCACAAAGGGCAGATGTCAGTATTCAAATCGCCTCATCGATTTAAAGTTGTGTGTGCTGGTCGGCGTTGGGGTAAATCACGTCTATCTATCTCTAAGTTGATGAAAGAAGCTATAAAATCGCCTAAACAGAGGGTTTGGTATATTGCACCGACTTATCAGATGGCAAGACAGATCCTTTGGGATGACTTGCAGGAATTGATCCCTCGTAAATGGGTCAAGAAGAAAAACGATACTACAATGACAATTGTGCTGAAAAATGGCAGTGAATTGGCATTAAAAGGCGCTGATAAGCCGGATACTTTGCGTGGAGTAGCATTGCATTTTGTTGTACTCGATGAATTTCAGGATATGAAACCTGATACTTGGTACAAGGTAATCCGTCCTACTCTTTCATCTACGAAAGGTAAGGCTCTGATTATTGGTACACCAAAAGGTTATTCAGCTTTCCATAAATTGTGGACTATCGGCCAGAACAAGTCTATGCAGAATAAGGGGCATTGGAAAAGCTGGCAGTTTGTTACCGCTGATTCGCCATTTGTTCCAGATTCAGAGATTGAGGCAGCCCGTGAAGATATGGACCCTAAATCTTTTGCTCAGGAATACCTCGCCTCTTTCGAGAATATGTCTGGTCGTGTCTATTATCCATTTGTACGGAGTACACATGTTAAACCATGCGAATTCAACCCGAAACTGCCTATTTGGATAGGACAGGACTTTAACATCGATCCTATGTCGTCTGTCGTGTTACAACCTCAGCCTAACGGAGAACTGTGGGCAGTAGATGAAATAGTATTGTTCTCATCCAACACGGTCGAAGTGTGTGACGAGATCGAGCGTAGGTATTGGCGCTGGAAAAATCAGGTTGTTATCTTTCCTGACCCGGCTGGTAGTTATCGTCAACATGCACGAGGTGAGTCGGATATTGATATCTTTAAAGAAAAAGGATTTACAAGAATCGATTTTCCTAAAAAACATCCACCAATTGCGGATCGCGTTAATGCTACAAACCGTCTGTTGATGAGTGCTGCGGGGACAGTTAGACTTTATATTGACCCGAAATGTAAACATCTTATTGAATCATTTGAAAAAGTAATCTACAAACCGGGTTCTAGGGATATCGATAAGGCAGCGAGTATTGAGCATAGTACTGATGCGATAGGCTATCCGATTCATAGACGATTCCCTGTCAAAGAACGCACAATTCTCGGTGGTTCACGTTAACAATAATAGGTATGAAAATATCTATCTAAAGGATTTTAAATGGAAGTTGAATCTTTAGACCAAAAAGTATTGAAGGAGTTAGTTAATCGTCGTCATCCCGAATATGAAGGACGATTAGAACATTGGAATTTCTTGGCAGCTACATATGCTGGTGGGCGTAATTGGTTCAAACACAATATCTTTCGCTATTTCAAAGAGGGTGATAACGAATTCAAAGAGCGTTTGGAACGTGCCTATCGTTTCAATCACACACGAGAAGTTGTCAACCTAATCAACAAGTACATTTTCAGAGAAAATATTTCTCGCGAACGGGCTGATGCTCCTGATGCAGTAAAGGCATTTTGGGATAGGGCTACCCGTGAACAAATGACCCTTGATGAGCTGATGTCAGCAATCGATATCCAAACATCAATCTTTGGGCGGATCTGGATTGTCGTTGATTCGACCATGAAAGATGTGGAGGTAACTTCTTTAGCCGATGAGAAAAAAGCGGATGCCCGCGCTTATGCCTATTGGTTGCCGCCACAACAAATGCTGGATTTTGCCTATGACGATGATGGCAATTTGCTTTGGGTATTAACACATGAACTGGTGCGTGATGATGCTAACCCATTCACCTCATCGGGTAATTTACAAAACCGGTATCGATTGTGGACGCGGGAAAGCTGGTTTCTGTTTCGTGAAGTTAAAACCAAGAAAGGCAGTGCTAAACAGACCCAAATAGAGTTAGAGAATTACGGTGAACATAAATTAGGTGTTGTGCCTGTTTTCCCTGTTGATTGCATGGGAAATGCTCAGTCACGGTATTTTAGCCCGTCATTAATTGATGATATCGCATATCTTGATAGAGCTGTCGCCAACTACCTCTCTAACCTTGATGCCATTATTCAGGATCAGACTTTTAGCCAATTGGCTATTCCTGTTCAGGCGATGATGCCGGGTGATGAGAATCACACGAAGGTTTTGGAATTCGGCACAAAACGAGTATTTACCTACGATGCAGAGGGGGGATCACAGCCATTTTATATGTCACCAGACCCGAAACAGGCATCAATGATAATTCAGACCGTTCAAACCGTTATCAATGAAATTTATCACTCGGTCGGTGTAGCTGGTGAACGGACTAAGCAGGATAACGCAAAAGGTATAGATAACAGCTCAGGTGCGGCAAAAGCCTACGATTTTCAGCGTGTAAATAGCCTATTGATTACTAAAGCCGAGCGACTACAACGTGCAGAACGGCAAATGCTCTATCTGGCGGCGAAATGGATGGGGCAGGAGAAAACGCAGGAAGAAATCGACGAATTGGTCGCATATCCCGAAAGTTTTGATGTTCGTGGGCTGATGGATGAATTTGATGTTGCTAAACAACTTAAAGAGATCGAAGCGCCTGAATCAGTACGCCGTCATCAGATGGATATTCTGATCGAAAAAATCTTCCCGAACGTTTCTAAAGAGATGAGAAGTGCTTTTGATAAGGATTTAAAGGAATTCCCGCCAAAAAATAATCAATTAATGCTTGAAAGTAAGTATTTAAATACCTATGATTCAGGTAATAAAAAGGATCAAGAAACCGATCCAAAATCGACTCAAGAGACTGAGTGATTTATTTACAAGGAAAGTAAACAATGGGTTTAGGGTTCAAGTTTATGGATCGTCGTGGCGTTCTGATGAGCGAAGCCGATGATGGTACACAGGGTGGTAGTGGTGGCGGTGCTCCACAACCAGAGAAAATTCCAGATGCAAACACAGGCGGTTATTCAGAACTTTCACAAGAAGAACTGATCGCTCGTCTGAAAGTGGCTGATACGGAGAAAGCGAATCTCATCAAAGAAACGATGAAACGCAAAACCGATAACAAGACACTGGCGGAAAAATTAGCGGCATTTGGTGATGCAACCCCTGAGCGAGTATCTGAATTACTGGCAGCTCAACAGGCGGCTGAGGAAGAGAAACAACGCCGTGAACAAGAGGAACAAGAGAAACGTGGTGAGTTTGATGCCGTCAAAAAACAGATGGTTGAAGCTCATAAAGCTGAGCTGCAAAGTCGTGAAGATCAAATCACAACTTTGAACAGCGAAAAGCAAGCACTGCGTTCTCAGATCCTTGAACTGACCGTGGGTTCGGCATTTTCCGGTTCCAACTTCTTACGTGAAGAAACGTTGATCACGCCAAGCAAAGCTCGTGTGATTTACGGTACTCATTTTGAAGTCAGCGAGGACGGCAGTGTTCTTGGC
The DNA here is from genome assembly GCF_963876495.1 of Xenorhabdus sp. KJ12.1. Classification (NCBI taxonomy): domain Bacteria; kingdom Pseudomonadati; phylum Pseudomonadota; class Gammaproteobacteria; order Enterobacterales; family Morganellaceae; genus Xenorhabdus; species Xenorhabdus sp. KJ12.1. The sequence goes on along the minus strand of NZ_CAWNQH010000057.1, from coordinate 20,893 downwards.
TATGACAAACCAGCCGGCGCTAAAGATCGGACTATTTTAGTTGATGGTGATGGTAGCGCTTTAGGCTTTGAGCAAGCCATTGAACGCATTTTGAAAGCCGACCCTGAATCTGATGCTCTACTACGCAGCAAAGCCAAACCGGGTGCAGGTTCCAAGAGTGATCCTGTATTGGAAAAACAACCTATGTCGAAAGAAAAAAGTTCTCTCGACAAGATTGCTGGTGGACTTGCCAAGTTACGTGCTGGTAAGTAATTAACAAGGGGAGCTGGACGTTCTCCTTAAGCAAAATCTGTGTGCATACTAAAGGGAATTTACGATGCCATTACTGCGAGAAGAAGCTGAAAAGCTATCTAATAACACGCTTGAACAGGGTGTTATTGAAACCATTATCGACCGTGAAGACCTGTTTGCGGTATTGCCGTTCATGAAAGTGGACTCAAAGGCATATCTGTATAACCGTGAGTCTGAACTGAGCGAAGCTCAATTTATCGATGTGAATGATGAAGTACCGGAAGGTGCGGCAAAATTTTCTGAACATGTTGCTAAACTGCGTATTCTGGCAGGCGATGTGGATGTTGATAAATTCCTTGCCTCCACGATGGGTGATACGAATAGCCAAATGGCGATTCAAATCCGCTCCAAAGTAAAAGGTCTGGCTCGTGCATTCCGTCGCAACCTGATCCTCGGTGATAGCTCTGCTAACGCTAAAACCTTTGATGGTATTCCAAAGCTGATCCACAACGATCAGAAAATCATTGCTGACTCTGCAATGACTTTCTCCATGTTGGATGAACTGGTCGATGCGGTTAAAGACTTAGGTGCTGATGCAATTATGATGCGCTCTGAACATATTCGTGCATATCGTGCTCTGCTGCGTACCGTAAACGTTGGTCCTACCGAAATCATGATCGAAAACTTTGGTCGCCCAATGCTGACTCACAATGGTGTGCCATTCCTTGTGAATGACTTCATTCCAAAAACCGGTGATACAAAAGCGCAGAAAGCTGACATTTACTGTCTGCATCTGAGCGAAGAAAACGGTCTGACGGGTCTGTACGGTGGTGATAATGCAGGTATCGTTGTTGAAGACATCGGAACTGTACAGAACAAAGATGCTACTCGTACCCGTGTTAAATGGTATTGCTCTCTGGCAAACAAACACGACAAAGCTATTGCGGCTCTGACCGGCGTGGCTCTGTAATCGATACAAGTGATCGGAAGAGGGTGAGGCGAAAGCCCACCCTTTTTTCTTATAGGGAGAGTAATTATGACCGAAAAAAAAGTGAAACTTACCGAAAGTTCTATGCGTGGGTATAGCGGGCATTTATTTATGACCGAGTTTGAGAATGGCGAAACAGTAACTCCAGTATCTCAACGTAAACAGAACCGTATTTTGGCAACAGTGCGTTCTGAACTTGTTGATAAGCCTGCACCAAAAGCAAAAGAGCCGGAAAAAAAGCCTCTAGCTAAAGAGCCAGAAGTACCGAAAGATGATGTTGGTGTAGATGAAGCTGATTAAGTAGCAACAGTAATAGTGCGGTCAGGATGGCCGCACCTTCTCATTAAGGAAAGTGAAAAATGAAACCTGCCAAAGTGAAACTCTTAGAATCAGCATTTTCCGGTTATACCGGTGTCATGTTCGGTGTTGAGTTTGAGAATGGTGTAAGTAAAACCGCCATTCCGTTTATTGATCAACAGCGGATCTGTTCAATTATGAAAGCTGAAACTGTAGAGGGTAAAAACGTGAGTGGTGCGGCCGCATTAGCCGAATCTCGCGAATTTACTGCAAAACAAGCAGTGGAGCTGGAAACAAAAGCAACGCCAATAACTGAATTGTTACGCGAGGGAGAAAATGATGCGCCTGCTATCCGGTTTACACGAAATGAACTAGAGGCGTTAGCTGATAAAGGTGGGATTTCTGCTTTGCGCAAAATTGGTAATGAATTCAATGTGCGTGAAAAATCAATTGAAGCGATGATCGAGAGTATCCTTAACGTGGCAGGTGAATAATGTCAAAGCTGGATGTAATCAAATCAGGTGGAGTGTCGGAAATTACCGTGATGTTTGATGCGCTTGATATAGAGAAAGCCTCTTATTCATTGTTCGATATTGCCGGTAAAACGATTATTTCTGACCAAGACATTACTCTGAATAGCGGTGATCTGAGCGCATCCTTTACTATCTCAGGTGAATATAACACTTTAGTTGATGGTAAAACCAAAGACATGCGTCGTGTTGTGGTGAAAACAACCACAGAAAGCGGTCGTGTGGCTGAGTTTGAACAATATTATGCCGTTATCGCCTCAATCGAATTGGCAGTGCCGGATGAATCTTTCATTACCCTGATGGAAGCAAAATTGGCGGCTATAGATATGTATTCCTCTGATGCGTTTTTACTCTTAAACGACCATATACAACGTCAGGCGTTGGTAGAAGCAACAAGACGCCTCAAGAACATGAAATTCAGCCTAAAACGTATTTATAAGATCTCGGATAACGAATACGACCGTCCTCAGAACGTGTTAGCGGCTAATACATTACCTTTCTATCTGGCTGGGGGATTTAAAGGTGATGCAATTGACTTCTCTGAATTGACAGAAGAAGAATACCGCGCACTGCCTGATTACTTTCTCAATGATATGGCGCAAGCTTGCATGATTGAAGCTGTTTCTGTAGTGACTACCGGTGGCGCGGCTGATGCCCGTGATGAAGGCGTGTTGTCTGAATCTATTGGGGAAACAACCAATATGTATCGTAGCGGCAGGGGAGCAACACAGGCATTGTCGCGTAAGACTTGGCGGTTAATTGCGCGTTATACGGACAATGTAATTCGTATTCGTCGGGGGTGATATGGATATCAGTTGGCAATCAACCGCAACCATTTATCGTAAATCTGAAACGTTGAATATTTACGGAGAACCTGTATTACAGTTTGCTGGAAAATCCCCAGTAGGGATTATCCGTTTTATTCAGGCGTATGATCGTTCATCTGTACGAGCAGATAGCTCGGCATCACGAGGTAAAGCAGATATTGAGTTGTTTGATGCCGTGCTGATCTTCCCCAAAAAATCAAAGCTCAATATTGACGATATTTTGCTGGTTGAAGGTGTGAAGCTGGAGGTTAAAAGCATTCACAACAGATTCGGCTTGAGGGGCAAGGAGGGGCATTTTGAAGTGGGAGCAAACTTATGGGTATCTCAGTAGACATAGGTTCATTTAAACGTGTTCAGGAACGTTTGACGCACAGTCAGCACGCCCTCAAAAAGAACTTGCTCAATGAACTACGGAAAATGGCGGCTGAAATGCAGAAATATGCCCGTGCCATGACTCCCCGTGAGACAGGTAGCCTTGAAAGTGCTGTCTTCGCTCATGTAGTGAATCGAAGGGATGAGGTTCATGTAAATCTTTATGTTTCTGAGAACAAGAAACGTGAGGGATTTAACGCGCATGGTAAGTCCGTCAAGAGTGTGTCGGTTGGTCGTTATGCTCGATATATGCACGATGGACAATATCGGCTTGGGGTGTTGTCACGAATTAAGCAGCAAAGCAATTACGCCACCAACATGCGGGTTAAAGTTGGTAAAGGGTTTATAGAACGCGCAGGCAATACCGTATGGAAACGCCGCCGTGATGATCTAAAAGAGGCTGGTATAAGAGCTGGTTTTGGTCGAGGTCGATGGAAATGATTTTAGAAGCGTTCACCAAGTATCTTGAATCAAAAGGAGTGGGAAAGATAGGCAAAGATCTGTTTTGCTATTATATGCCACCCAAAATCCCTCGTGGCTATCTGGTCATGTCGCCTAACGATGGGATTAAAATTGATACAGAGTTAAAAGGCTACTATCAAGACATTTTTCCGTTTATGATTAGAGCTGAAAGTATTGGAAAGGTTAACCAGTTAAGTAATGCTGTTATGGAGCACCTTTCAGTACGTGATATTGAGATAAATGGAGTTTATTTCAATTCAATACAAGTAATTACATTACCTGCTATCTACCCTCAGAATGATGGAGGTTCTTTTGAGGCAGGGGTTGTGATAGAGTTCAGTTGTTATTTAAAATAAGTAAGGGAATACTTATGGCAGGTTCAAAAGTTGAAAATATTAAGCTAGGCGCATGTAACGTTTCTTTCAAAGGCGTTGATTTAGGTTATACCAAAGGCGGTGTAGAGGTGGAAGTTACCACTGATACTCTGAAAGTGACCGTTGACCAGTTTGGTGAAACAACCGTTTCTGAGCTGATTCAGGGACGTAATATAAAAGTTACCGTACCACTGGCTGAAACTGTCCTTGAACGACTGGCTACCGTAATGCCGGGTAGTGAAGTTGGCGGTGCTGGCGATGAAATTACCATTAAGACGGGTATCGGCATCAACCTCGTTGAAGTGGCTGAATCTCTGGTTCTGACCCCGCTTAACAAAGATGATTACATTCTGACTTTACCACGTACTGCTACAGCAGGTAGCTTCACTATGGCATACAAGCATGATGATGTTCGTGTGTTTAATATTGAATTCAACGCTTACCCTGATGACAGCGGTGTATTGGGGAAAATGGCAAAAAAAAAGTAATTACTGAATCTGCTTCTAAAGATAAAAAATCTGAGGAAGGCAAGGTTCAGAATAGTCAATCTGTGACAGTGCAGAAGACAAGCCAAGATTAATTAATTTAATCTGGTAAGTATGCGAGTACATAATATATTATAGGGCTTCTACTTGAAGCCCTTTTTATTACATGGAGTTGAAGATGGCAAAACTACTTGACCTTGACGCTATTGCCCCAAAACCTAAAGAAGTGATGTTACGTGGTGTGAATTACAAAATGTCGCCAATGACAGTTGGTTTATTCGCACTGGCACAGCAATTTGATTCTCAGGATATCGAAAATCAAACTCCGGCAGAGCAATTAAAAGCTGGGCTTGAGATTGTTCGTAAACTGCTTCCTGATATGGGAGAAACCGAAGCAAACAATCTGACTCCAGAACAAGTTCAGCAAATTGTTCTCTTTGCGTTCCAAGAAGGTGAAGAAACCAACGAGCGTCATGCTGGAGAAGACGCAAAGTAATAACCCGTCAGGAAAGCGGAGTCGAAATTATTTCTATCGATTTCGGTTTCTACTTTTGTCGTGTTGTTGCTTTTTATGGTGAAACCACGGAATCGGTTATCGCCATGCCGCTTGAACGGTTCTGGCTATTAAGTCGGAACATAGACCGTATCAGGTCAGAAGATGATATTCGTCGCTTGCAGACGGCAAGGGGTGCTCAAGCAACGGCGGATAGTTACATGGCATTTGAGAAAAGTTTACAGCAGCGATTGGGGCAGCCGGTCATTATGAAAAAGGTGTTGTCACCTTTCCATGCCGAGGCTGATCCAGATGCCGAACTGAAATTAAGGAATATATTCGGTAGGGGCTAAGGATGGCTGACTCACTAGGTTTTCGGTTGTCGCTGGACAGCAAAGAGTTTGAGATAAAGATCGACAATGCAGGTCGTTTACTCAATCGTCTTTCCAATCAAGGTACAAAAGCAAGTACGGGTGTTAAGCGTTTAGAGGGCGGATTTAGAGGTTTTGGTCGCACATTGTCAGATACGATTACTACAATCGATATGGCATCGTTTGCAATTGGAACACTAAAAACCGCCCTTTTTGATTGGCAAAAAACTATTCTTGATAGTGCAGGCAAATTAGAACGCCTGCAAGTCATGTTACAAGGCTTGGCTACATCTTCGGATAAAGCAGCCGAATCAATGCGTGATTTCAACTTCATCGTCGATAAAGCGAAAAATGCCCCTTTTTCTATTGACGCTGTTTCCGACAGTTTCGTTAAGCTCAAAACAGCAGGAATCGATCCGACTAAAGGCGGATTAGATGCCATGATCGACTCTGTGGCTCGATTCGGTGGCGATAGTGAATTGCTTAAACGAGCAACAATTGCTATTCAGCAGATGTCAGGAAAAGGCGTAGTCTCAATGGAGGAACTACGTCAGCAATTAGGTGAAGCAATCCCTTCTGCAATGAATCTTATGGCTGCCAGTATGAACATGACTGTCGGCGAATTAACAAAGGCAGTTTCAACTGGCACAGTGGAGGCGAATTCAGCAATCAAAGGTATGTTTGCCATGATGGAGGTGTCTTACGGTGGCTCAGCCGAACGGATGATGAACACCTACACAGGGCTTGTTTCTCAGGTTAAAACTAATGCAGCTTTACTGGCTAAGTCTATTGGTGATGCTGGCTATATGGATGCAGTAAAAGATGCGTTGAGGGATATAAACGCTTTATTGATGAGCGACTCTGCCTCTTATTACGGAAAACAATTCGGCAGTATGGCCAAAGAAGTAATTGATGCCGTTAAGGAAATGATGGTTTGGGTGGTCAATAATAAGTCAGTATTAACTTCATTGCTGCAAGTTTTACTGGCAATTGGTGGGGCAAAAATCTTTTTATCTTTCATGAAGACAGCTATTGGTTCCCTTACCTCATTTAACCGCTCTATTACAACTGTAATCTCAGGTGGTGTTAGCTTTGGACAACATATTTTAAATGTTGCAGAGCGTTCACGACGTATGGGAGGCTCACTGAATATAGCTACCATAGCAATCGGTCAAATGACTCATGCTTGGCGTGGATTAAATATGGCTATGAATGCCAATGTTATCGTTGCTGCTATCACAATAGTTATTGAAGCTGTGATTGCTCTTGCATGGTGGTTCGGTGAGGTAGAAAAAAAAGCAAAAGACGCTTATGAAGCAGCACGTAATACGCCTGATATGACCACCGATGAGCAATTTAATTTGGTTAAAGAAAAAGCCTTAGATGAAGAAAAAGCTTTAGATGTGTCCAATAAAAAGCTCAAAATGTTGATGAACCAACGTAAATCTATCTTGAGAGCTAAAAATAGTGGTCATTATTACGATAAAGGCAAATTGAAGGAAGTTAATGAGGCAATTAAGGCGGCGGAAGAAGGACAAAAAAAAGCTTCAAAGCGTTATCAGGAAACTCTGAATACTATTAATTCAGTTAAGATGTCAAGAGCAAGAGAAGCTACCAGAAAAGAGATTGAGGCGATTAAAAAAGACAATCTTACTAAGATTGAGCAGAGCCGAGATGATTTTCAAATTCAAATGAAACAACTTGATGATGAGCAAAAATCTCGTCTTGAAAAGGCTAAAAATAATTCAGAAGAACAAGCTAAGATTAAAGAAGAAATCGGTAACAAAAAACGTGAGCTTTATATTAAGCAAACTGAGGAAGAAAAAGCAGGGTTAGAAAAAATCAGAGATGTATTGATAGAAAAAAGTAAAGAAATAAAGAATACAATTGAAAAAAAATCTACAGATATTAATGGCGCAGCCAATTCCGCTAATAAAAGTTTTCTTGATATTCTTGGAGTACAAAAAGCTGAGTTAGGTAAGCAACTGGATGATATTGTTGCTGAGATAGAAAACAAGAATGATGATGTGAAAAATGCCGTGAATCTATTTAAGAGTGGGTTTGAAGGTATCGATGGGACTTTCCATTCTGGTTCAAAAGATGAAATCGGTAAGCAGCTTAAAACTCTTGCTCAAAATGAAAACAGAATGTCCCTTGGTGACCGAATTAACAATGGAGAACAAATTAAAACCATTGATGGTCGGATAGCCAGATCGCGTCAGGAGGCAGAAGCAAGCCAAAGGGTTGTAGAGATCTTAGAAAAACAAGGCATAAAAGTAAACGATCTAACTTCCGCTTATAAAGAGTTATCACAAGAAAACAAAAAGTCTGTTGATGAAACGATGAAAGCAGCTCGAATTCAGGGGGAAGCAGACCGAAAACGCCAAGCTAATCAGGGAGAGTCAAAAGAAGCTAAGGCTAAAAGACTGGCTGAAAAAATGGCTGCGGAGAATAAAAAGATCCTCGATCAAGCTGAAAGTATGGCTGCTAAGGTCAGTTTTGGTAGTTCAGCGGTTGTCAATTATGACAAAGATATTAAGGCGTTAACTGAGAGCCTTAATAAACTGAAATCATCTAATCCAGAAGAAGGAATTCTGACTCAAGAGCAGATAGATAAAGCTAAAAAAGGACTAGAGGAAATCACCGCAGCAGTGGGAGATTATCGAAACGCGTTAGCCAAAGATTCCGCAGATCAGCTTATTTCAAAATGGGCGGGTTTTGCGAATACAGTTAAAAGTAATATGACTCAATCCGTTGCAGAAATGCGTAGCGAGTTTGAAAAAAATTACCAAGAAGCCGATGATTATTTTGACAAAATTATCAAGGCAAATGAAAAAAATACCGAAGTTTATGAATATTTAAAAGCAGAGCAAGCAAAATTCCACGCTGGAAAAGAAGAAGCAATGGTGCGTATGACTGAAACCGCTACGGCGAAGATGGCATATGATTACCAGAATCTAGGCAAGCTAATTGACGACAACATGAAGAATGTTTTCGACAATCTAGAAGATAGGCTCATGGATTTTCTTGAGACCGGCAAATTTGATATTGCTGATTTTGGTAATTTTATTTTTAAAGAGCTTCAACGTAGTTTTATCCGCAGTATGGTTATTTCACCGATGATTAATGGAATGGGGTTAGGTGCTGGTGGAGAGACTGGCGGAAGTCTTCTTTCAACAGTAGGCAGTGCAATAGGGAGTATAGGGAGCATGTTTAGTGGTTCTGGTAGTACTAATGCTACAGGAGGAACTGATGGCATTACTAACCCCGCTCAATCTCCCGGTGAAAATGCTGCGTCTAAATCTACTGAGGAACTTGGCAAGGCGGCAACTGAAACAACAGGTGCATTACAGACAATGCAATCACAGGGTATTTTCACGACCGTTGCTGGTTACGCTCAACAATTGTGGGCAATGATTACTGGCACAACTGCACAAGCTGCAAATACAACTGCTACAACAGCTTCTTCTTCTGCGAACTCTGCTTTAGCCGGGAGTGCAGGTATAGCTACTGCTGCTCTATATGAGCTTGCACTCGCGGCTACAACAGCGGCAATGAAGCAGGCGGGAAGCGCAGCTTTTGCGAATGGCGGTATTATGAGTTCATCTGGAGCTATACCATTAAAAGCCTATTCCAAAGGTGGAATTGCAACCTCACCTCAGTTAGCTCTATTTGGCGAGGGAGCGCAAAATGAAGCTTATGTTCCTCTACCAGATGGTCGTAGTATTCCTGTGAGTATGAATATTGCCGGTGGTGAGATTGGTGAAGAGGAACGTTCAGATAAGAATGTAGTTATCTCTATTTCTGTAGTGAATCAGGGAAATGATAAAAATGAAAAAAGTAATTTAAGTGATGAGTCAGCATGGAACGAAATGGCTCAGAAAATTAAAACAATCGTTATTGAAACCGTGAGTGAAGAAAAACGACCAGGTGGTATGTTAACGGAGTAATACATGGAACGTAAAACCTTTAAGTGGCATCCGAAGTTTGAATCTAGCAAAAGTTTTAAGCCCACCATTAGTAAGCAATCGTTTGATGAAGGTTATGAACAACGATTAACGTCGGGATTTAATTGGCGGAAATACGAATGGAATTTAGTTTTTGAGGGGGGATATCCCCTAATTCAAGAAATAGAAGACTTTCTTTATGAACATGGTGGGAAAGATTCATTTCATTGGGTATCTCCAGATAAGAAAACTTATTTAATTGTGTGTGAGGATTTTAATATAAAAAGAGATACAGGGAGCGCAACCCTAACGGCAACATTCAGACAAGTGTTCGATTAAGTGTGGTGTCTCTCGATAAGAAAATAGTACGATTTCAAGGAGTGAAACGTAATGACAGGAAAGTCAATCAGACAGCAAATTCAATTATTATCCCCTGAATCTATCTTTGAGTTTTTTATTATCGATCTGCCTAAAAATACAGGTGGAGGTAGATTTTATTTTCACGCTGGTACCAATGATATAAACCAACCTGTCGTATGGCAGGGAAAGACTTATCAGCCTATGCCAATAAAGGCAACAGGTTTTGATATTAGCGGCGAAGGTAAGCTTCCAAGACCTAAATTAAAAGTTGTCAACCTGCATGGATTGATTTCTGCTGAACTGCAAGCTAAAGACGATTTGCTAGGTTGTCAGGTGACACGCAAGCGAACGATGCAATGCTTTCTTGATGCTGAAAACTTTCCTGATGGTGTCAATCCAGATGCAAACCCCGAACAGCACTTTCCTGATGATGTATGGTTTATTGACCAAAAAAACCTTGAAACCTGCGAAATAGTAGAGTTTGAACTGGCGTCTGTTTATGACCTGATGGGAGTGCAGCTTCCTAACAGGCAGGTGATCCGTAATTCTTGTCAGTGGGATTATCGAGGTGCGGAATGTGGATATACTGGCCCTGCTTTTGATAAAGACGACAAACCAACTTCTATCGCCGGAGAAGATTTTTGCCCTAAACGATTGTCAAGTTGTCGAGCGCGTAAGAATTACTTTGCTGATGGCATCATTATGTTTGGAGGGTTTCCGGGAGCAACACGAGCATGATCCAAGAAATGATGAGTACAGGTTTGTACTTGCAAATGCAACAAGCAGCCGTCAAAGCTTATCCAAACGAAGCATGTGGGTTGTTGATCAATACTAAGGGGGCTAAGTACGAGCTTGTGCTGTGTAAAAACGTTGCAGAAGACCCCGTTAATTTTTTTGTTATGGATGCAGAAGATCAGATAGAAGCAGAATGCAGAGGGGAAGTTGTAGGGGTGTGGCATAGCCATACGGATGGAACCAATAAAGCCAGTGAAGCGGATATGGCTGGCTGTGAAGCGTCAGAACTTCCGTGGTTTATCATCAATGTGACAAAGAATTACAACTCTGAAATTGACAGTGAATTCATCATTAGTGATGTAAATGTCATTTCCCCAAATGGCTTTGAAATGCCTTATGAGGGAAGACCTTATGCTTTTGGGGTATTTGATTGCTGGATGTTATGCCGTGATTATCTTCAACGAGAATTTAATATTCAGGTTGGGGCATGTTCGCATTTGCATATCCCTAATTGGTGGGACGGCAATAGAGATATTCTCAGTGACAACATTACTGAACAAGGATTTGTGAAATTACCCTATGGAATACAGCCAAAACGTGGTGACCTATTACTGATGAAAATAGGAGCAAGGATGCCCGACCATTGTGCGGTTTATATCGGTGACAACCTAATTTTGCATCATCAATCTAACCGATTAAGTTGCAAGGCAATTTACGGTGGTATGTATCAAAAAACCACAATCCATCACATACGGCATAAGGAACTGCTATGAGCGAACAAGTAAAAGAAATTAGTCTTGTTACATTTGAACTTGGTGGTGTGTTAGGTAAGAAATATGGCAAAGAACACAAGGTAAGATGTACCACGGTACGGCAGGGAATTAGCATCATTAACTGCAATAGAGATGGATTGTTAGCGTGGATGAAGCAAAATGCGCAAAAGTACCAAAAGTATCATATTCGTGTGACCAGAGCTAACGGCACAGTACGAGATATGAGTGAAACTGAATACCAAATGGAAAATCATGGAGACATGGTGCACGTTCATATCACCCCGATCTATCAAGGAGCAGGGGCTAAGGTTATGGGGGCTATTCAGGTTGTGGTTGGTGTAGTGTTGATTGTGGCAGGTATTTACACTGGGCAACCTGGACTGATATTGCAGGGTGCGTTAATGCTCGCTGGTGGTGTAGTTTCTCTTTTGTCAAAACAACCGAAACCAAACACGGGAGGGGCGGATAACCGCAAAAACTCCACTTACTTTGACGGCCCTGAAAATACCGTAGAACAAGGTGCGCCTGTTCCCCTTATTTATGGTGAAGAAATACTCGTTGGTTCTCAGCTAATCAGCCTTAAATTGTCAGTAGAACAATTGATACCTGATCTCCCACCAGAGGAACCGACGGACATGGGATATAAAATTACCAAGGCCATGAGCTCTTAAATAAAAGTAGTTAACAAACCATATTTAAAATTGTATTTGGTTATAAATTTATTCATCATTGTAGGTATTTAAATACTTGATTGCGGTATGGAGATTGCAATGAAAAAAGAAAAAATGATTATAGCGGGAGCGGGTGGTGGTGGTAATGAACAACCAAGACAGCCTGTTGAAATGCCAGACAATGTTGAATCTAAGACACTCGCCTCAATACTAGATCTATTGGGCGAAGGCGTAATTGGTGGTTTAAAAAATGGAGGACAATCAGTCTTTTTAGACAATGTGCCTTTGTTAAATCCTGATGGTTCTCCAAATTTCAATGGAGTGAAATTTTGGGAAAGACGAGGAGAACAAAATCAAGAGCCAATAGATGGCTTTGACGATATTGAAACCCCTTACAATGTTGCGACAGAGCTTAAAAGTACAACTCCTAAAACGTTGCAAATTGATAATGATGACGCTGACCGAGTGCGGATCATTATGGAATTTCCCAGACTAGTTTCGACTGATAAAGAGGATGGCGATATATATGGTGCTGAGGTGAAACTTCAGTTCCAACTAGCCGTCGGCAATGATTCATTTAAGCCAGTCATACCAGTAGATCATAAAGATAGTATGATTACGGTCGCTAAAAAATCGAGCGGTAAATTCCTACGTGAATACTTTATTGATTTACCTAAACCCGGTAAAAATTATCGTATTCGGATTTTTCGGTATACGCCTGATAGTAGCAGTGATTATTTACATAACAAAACGATAATATCATCCTACGGAGAAATCGTATTTGCGAAAATGGGCTATCCTAACAGTGCGGTCGTTGGGGTTACTATTGATTCACGAGAATTTGGTGGGAATATGCCTCGTCGTTCATACCTTGTTTCAGGTATGAAAATTAGAGTTCCTTCAAACTATATTCCTACCGAAAATACCTACCAAGGGGATTGGGATGGGGGCTTCGATATTCAGGTATCATCTAACCCTGCGTGGATTCTTTATGACTTGCTTACGAATAAACGATATGGCTTGGGAAATTTCGTTAATGAATCAATGATAGACAGGGGACAATTCTATCAAATAGGACGTTATTGTGATCAGGAAGTACCTGATGGCTTCGGAGGAACAGAAAAACGATTTACCATTAATACAGTGATCGCAAACCGTCAGGAAGCGTATAAAGTCATTTCTGACATTGCTTCGGTATTCCGTGGCATGGTTTTTTGGGCTGGAGGTATGATTAACCTCCGACAAGATAGTCCGTCTACACCAGTTATGCAGTTTTCGGCCGCAAATATCATTGATAAAATTGTCCGTAAAGGCTCATCTCGAAAAGATCGCCCGACAGTTGCTGTTGTTACCTATAACGACAAAGACGATCTTTACAAACAAAATGTTGAATATATCGAAGATGAGGATGCTAAAAAACGCTTTGGAATTCGCAAAACAGAATCGCTGGCGTTTGGTTGTACCAGTCGAGGGCAAGCATATCGAACTGGCCTTTGGCTACTTTATACGTCGAAAATGGAGACAGATGTCATTACCTTCAAGGCTGGAATAGATAGCTCATTTCTGGTTCCCGGTGAATTGGTCAAACTACAAGATAAGTATCGTTCAGGTAAGCGTAATTCAGGGCGTATTAAATCCTTTACTAAAAATAGTATAACACTGGACGCTCCGGTAAAACTTGATAAAGAGGGAGCATTCATAACCTATCTGACGACTGATAGCCGCATGATAGATCGTAATTTGCTTGAGCCAACTGGTGAATACCAGACAGTGACGTTTAAAGAGCCGATTAATACCGGTGACGAACCTATGGAAATGGGTATTTGGACGATTACTGAACCTGATTTAGAACCCGTTTTGATTCGTGTATTAAGTGTCAGAGAAGGTGATGAAAAAGGTACGTTCGAAATCACCGGTGTTGAGCATAATCCCTCTAAATTTGAAGCGATTGACCGTGGCGCAATCCTTATCCCGCCTAAAACAAGCGTCTTAGATCCGACGTTCAGTAAGCCTACAGGTCTAGAAATAACAGAAGCCACTTATCTCTCATCTCCCGGCAACCTATCAGTGAAATTGATAGTGTCTTGGGAAGGACGTTCTCCTAAATATGTTCTCCGTTATCGCCGTAGTGATGTGGTAGACAATTGGGTGCGGATGGAACTTACTGACAACCAATGTGAAATACTGAATGTTGTGGATAGTGCTCGATATGATATCGAAGTTTTTGCTATCTCAATTACTGGTAGAAAAACTGAGACATTAGCAGCGACTTACACCACTCTTGGTACTTTGATGCCTCCGGGAGCACCTAAAAATCTGGCAGCAGTCGGAGACTACCGACAAATTGTACTGACTTGGGTAAACCCTGATGCTATCGACCTTGAAACGATTTATGTGTATGGCTCACGAAAAAATAATTTCGAGACAGCGAGCCTTTTGGCAAAAATACCGTCAACAACCTTTACGCACTCGGGTTTGGACGATGACGTTACGTGGTATTACTGGGTAAGAGCGGTTAACAAGCGAGGCATGTTAAGCCCTGTAAATACTAACTTAGGCACAAGTGCAACTACGAAAGATATATTGTCTTTTTTGAGGAATAAAATCACATCAAGCGAACTCGGTAAAGAGTTACTGGAAGAACTAGACGCCAAAGCTGTCAGCGAAGATCTTGAGGCAATACAAGATTTGGTTGATAAGTCGGAGAGAAAAATTGGCTCGATACAAGATTTGGTTGATGTATCAGAGAAAAAAATTAGCTCGATACAAGATTCGGTTGATGTATCGGAGAAAAAAATTGAGGCAATACAAGATCTGTTCGAAGAGTCAGATAAAAAAATTCATGAAATTGACAAAATAACGTATGAAATTAAAGCATCGCAAGAAATCTTAAACTCTTCCGTAGAAACGGTAAAAGAGAATGCTAAAAAAGCTCTGCAAGACTCAGATAATAACGCCTCTAAGATTGTTAAAATCAAAAGTACTGTCGATGAGCAAGATAAAAAGATCGCCTCAACTTTAGAAGCCATTCAGACGGTAAAAGGCGGTATGGAAGCTGTCTTGTTCGAAGAGAAAAATTCTCGTATTGAGGCTGATAAAGCAACAACTGAAAAAGTTGAATTGATCGAAACAAAAATAGGTAGTCACGATGCTGCCATTAAAAGAGCTGAATCTACAGCTATTGATGCCGGAAAGACAATAGCTCGCGTTACTGGTTCAGTTGAAGCTGTTGCTAAGGCAGCTATTGATACAGCGTTAAAAGGTGAAGAAGAAGTTAGGGAACAACGTGATACCAACGCCAAGATATTCACTGACCAGAAAGTAATAGTAGACGGACAGCAAGCATTGTCTCAAAAGATAGAAACAATGACCGCAGAGTTCAATCAAAACATAAAAGCTCAACTAAATGAGGAAAAACAAACGAGGGCAAGCGCGGATGAAGCATTGTCTAAGCAAGTTACACAATTAACAAGTGAAATAAACCAAAACATCAAGGCACAGCTAAGTGAAGAAAAACAAGCGAGAGCAAATGCAGATGAAGCACTTTCTAAGCAGGTCACGCAACTAAAAAGTGAAGTTGACCAAAATATCAAAGCACAGTTACATGAAGAAAAACAGACAAGGGCAAGTGCGGATGAAGCGCTATCTAAACAAGTCATACAACTAAAAAGTAATGTTGATCAGAGTATTAAAGCCCAGTTACACGAAGAGAAACAAACACGAGCTAGTGCTGATGAGGCATTGTCTAAGCAGATTAGACAACTAAAAACAGATGTAGATCAAAACGTCAAAGCTCAATTGAATGAAGAAAAACAAGCAAGAGCAAATGCGGATGAGGCTCTATCTAAGCAGGTTACTCAACTGAAAAGTGATATTGGTCAAAATATCACTGCTCAATTGAATGAGGAAAAACAAGCACGGGCAAATGCAGAGGGAGCCTTATCTAAACAAATTACCCAATTGAAAAGTGAAGTCGATCAAAATATCAAGGCTCAGTTAAGTGAGGAAAAACAGACGCGAACTAACGCCGATGAAGCATTATCCAGACAAGTCACTCAGTTAAAAAGTGAAGTAAGCCAAAGCATCACAACTCAATTGAATGAGGAGAAACAAACACGAACGAATGCTGATGAAGCACTATCTAAACAGGTGATTCAGCTAAAAAGTGAAGTTGATAAAAACATTAAGGCACAATTACACGAAGAAAAGCAGACTCGAACTAACGCCGATGAAGCATTATCCAGACAAGTTACTCTGTTAAAAAGTGAAATCAATACAAGTGTCAATGCGCTATTAAATGAAGAAAAGCAAACCCGTGCAAATTCAGACGAAGCATTGTCTAAGCAGATGACTCAGCTAAAAAGCGAAGTAAACCAAAGCATCGCAGCTCAATTGAATGAAGAAAAACAAACACGGGCGAATGCGGATGAATCATTATCTAAGCAAATTATTCAATTGAGAAGCGAAGTAGGGACAGATATAAAATCTCAACTTGATGAGGAAAAGAAAACTCGCGCCACTAAAGATGAAGCGCTCTCTCAAAGTGTTGAACGGCTTAAAGCACAAACCAGTAAGGATATTGAAGCAGCAGTATTGGCAGAAAAAAATGCGCGTACAACTGCTGATAAAAGTTTAGCTGATAGTGTCAATGTGTTGAGTGCTAAAACCCAAAAAGATATAGCTAGTGCGGTATCCAATGAAGCTACGGCTAGAGCTAGTAAAGATGATGCCTTAGCAGGAGAAATAACTAAAGTTCTGGCAAAAACTAATGCTAATGAAGCAGCAGTAAAAGCGGAACAAACAGCGCGTGCGAATAGTGATTCGGCACTTGGAAATAGGATCGACACGGTTCAGGCAAAAGTTAACGAAAATGCTGCAATTGTTCAGCAGACTACAAAAACAGTAGCTGACATTAATGGCAAAATTTCTGCTTCTTGGAATCTGAAAGTAGAAACAACTAAAGATGGGAAAAAATATGCAGCGGGTATGGCATTAGGAGTCAATAACAATGCCTCGCAATTTCTTGTTCAGGCAGATCGATTTGGTTTAATAAATGTAAACAATGGTACAGTGACAACCCCGTTTGTTGTTGAAAATGGCACTACCTATATGAACGCCGCTTATATCAAAGATGGCTCAATAAGTAGCGGTAAAGTTGGCGATTTACAATCTGATAATTACTCATCAGGGAAAACAGGCTGGAGATTTGGCAAGAATGGTCAGCTCGAAATGAATGGTCAAACATCTGGACAGGGAAGGTTAAACATCTCCAATAACCGTATTGATGTTTATGATGAAAAAGGTGTTTTAAGAGTTCGGATCGGTTTACTGTAAATGGCTTTATTTAGTGTGTTAATATTATTTTTATTTCAAGTAATTAAATACCTATCATATATCTAAAAGGAGGTATGGAATGTGGTACAGGGAAGGTACTAATTCTTTTGAGAAAGGCAGTAAAACGGTTGCTGGTGTTGGCACTTTTTGGTCGCAGGCAAAATATGGTGTTATGCCGGGTATGGTACTTATTGGTGCTGATAATCTCCTATATGAAATTGAAAGTGTTCAGAGTAATACAGAACTTACTCTGGTAGAGGCTTACAAAGGAAATTCAATCAAAGATCAGCCTTGTCGTATCATCACCACTTACGAAGGTGATTTATCGCAATTTAGCGCACGATTCTCAGCCTTGCTTCACTCAATATCCGGTGATTCCCGTGAAATTAGAAATTGGCTAACCTCACCATCACCTGTCGTTATTGTCCGAGATGACGGTACTACCTTCAAGGCTGACTCATTGGAAACAATTTATGCGGCACACAAAGCCCGTATAGAATGGTTTGATAAAAATAAGACACTGATTTCAGATGCAGGTAATCAAGCCGCAAATGCGGCTGGTTCAGCTAAAGCAGCAAAGGATTCACAAATAGCGGCGAAGGCCAGTGAAACACAAGCTGCAAACTTAACTAAGTCTGCACATGATTCTCAAGTTGCAGCATCCACATCTCAATCGGCAACAAAAACCTCAGAGACCAATGCCAAGACATCTGAAATTAATGCGGCCAATTCAGCTAAAGCAGCGGTATCTTCACAAACAGCGGCTAAGGCATCAGAAACTAATGCTGTGAACGCAGCTAACGGAGCAAGTGCGTCTCAGACGGCTGCAAAGATTTCTGAAACTAATGCGGGGAATTTTTCTAACGCGGCTAAAGCATCTGAACTTGCCTCTAAGACCTCTGAGACTAACGCAAAATCATCAGAAGTTAACGCTAAGTCATCAGAGACTAATGCTAAATCTTCCTCAAACTCTGCAACTGAAAAAGCCAAACAAGCAGCGAGTTCACAAATAGCAGCAAAAGCCTCAGAAACTAGTGCAGCAGCATCCAAAGACGCCTCAGCTAAATCTGCCTCTAACGCTTCTGCTTCTGCAAGTAAAGCAGAACAGGAGGCTAATAAAGCAATAAGTTCAGCTAACAATGCAGCAACCTCTGCATCCGGTTCGGCAAGTTCTGCAAATTCAGCGAAAACGTCTGAGACTAACGCCAAGTCATCAGAAAATAAGGCTTCCACCTCAGAGACAAATGCTAAGGCATCAGAAAATAATGCATCCACATCTAAATTAGCAGCCGAACAATCGGCAAAAGATGCGGCAAGTACTCTTGCAAAAATGGGAAATGATGCAAAGGTTGCCGATAATGCAGCCAAAGCCGCAAAGCTGTCAGAGAATAGTTCAAGGGCAAGCGAAATCGCTGCTAAAACATCGGAAACCAATACTGCCAATGCGGCAAAGGCAGCTAAAGTATCTCAAGATGCTGCAAAAATTTCAGAAACCAATGCAGCAAATTCAGTAAAACTTGCCTCTGCCGCTCAGTCCGCAGCAAAAGCCTCGGAAACTGTAGCTATTTCATCCAAAAACACCGCACAAGAAGCTGCGAATTTAGCAACTAAAAAAGCAGAATCTGCCGCAGCCTCTGAGAGTAAGGCTCAGGATGCCGCTAATAGAGCAACACTTTCTGCAAAAGAGAAAGAAAATCTTCTCAAGGGGAAGACAGTTACGATATCACTAGGGACACATGTAGCAACTTGGACAAAAATAGCCACAGTTATAATGCCACAGGCCGCCAGCACGGTACGTATAGAGATCGTTGGCGGTAGTGGCTTTAATACTGGTGAATATCAACAAGCAGCTATGGCTGAGATTGTTTTACGCTCTGGCAATGATCATCCAAAAGGTATTAGCGCATCTATTTATAGAACAAATATTGCTGCTGCAAATCACGTGGCAACTATCAATACAAAAGATGATGAGTATGACGTTTATGTCCATTTTGGCGCTTATCCATTTAATTTGATCTTTAATGTACAGCAATCTAATAATGCCACCATCTTGAATCTGGGGCAGTTATCAAAATCATCAGAAATTCTACCTGAAGGAGTTAGAGAAGGTAAAGCATACAATTACGTTTTAGCTTCCCCTGACAATCGTGGAAACCTATCAATTGATGCAAATATATATGCGCCAGTATTTGTCGCGGGAAAAAAAGATCAAGATAGAACGTGGATAGAACCTCATGAAGGTAATGCTCGTTGGTTAGCTAACATTGGTGATAAATACGTTGGTGAATTACGGCACCCGAAAAAATCGGGAACAGCAGCTATATTGGAAGATCACTACACAAAAGGTGAATCCGATGGGAAATATCAGCCAAAAGGTGGCTATGCTAATGCTGCTTCCCATACCTTTAGCGGAGAAATAAGGGCGCCAAAGATAATCACCGGATCAGGAAATAATAACAGCTTTTTTTATCAGAGTAATGGCAATTGGGTATGGAAAGTACAGCAGGATGGAGTTTGGAAAGGTGAAGTCCAGCACCCCAGAAGAGGTGGTGTACTTGCACTGCAAGGAGATAGCTATACCAAAGGTGAATCTGATACTAAGCATGCCTTAAAAAATTCTAAAGAAACGATTGTTGCAGGTCACTTACACGTTAATAGTGGCGGTCAATATTCGGGACTGGTACTTAAAAAGCCTGATAACCGTTATGCAGTTATCGAAACTTCTCCACACGGCGGAGCACCAATAAACTTTATTTACCGTGAGCCAAATGGCACTAATATTTCTGTAGCCTCTTTGCCAACAGAAACGGGGGTGATTGCATTACAAAGCTATTCCTATTCTAAAGACGAAACTAATCAGAATTTTGTAAAAAACGATACAACAAATCTGGGTAAGTCATGGACTGCACTGACCACTATTCCAGATGGTGGATGGGCACAACCTATCGGTTACTCGACAATGGTGCGTTCAGATAGTGCTGGTTTACCGAACGGATTTAATGATTATGGTTATTGGCATGTTGTTGCAGCCCGTGATATGGCTCAGGGTTATGCTGGGTTTTTAACGGGTTGGGTGAGTGGACATGTTTATTACGGATTTTCCAACACCAAAGAAGGCAATCCTAGTTGGGTCAGGGTGTACACAGAAAATCACAAACCTTCACCGAATGAATTAGATGTATATAGCAAAGGTGAATCTGACAGTAAGTACCAGCCTAAAGGAAACTATGCCATAAATCAGAATGTTGTTCCTAATGGCCGAAAGATTAATGGAAAGTTATTGTCATCAGATGTTACGTTGAACGCGGCTGATGTTGGCGCGTTTCGTACAGGGTTAACGGAAGCTTTTACGGAAGATAAAGTGCCATGGAATGCTGTATCTGGTGTATATAATGCTAGGTATAGTGGTCATAGCCAACTTATTGTTCATTTTAGTATTGGTCAGGGGAATACCAGTACACCATCACTCCAATTTAAATCAGTGTATAAGAACAATGGCATAGCCTATCGTTCAGCTAGGGATGGTTATGGATTTGAAGAACCGTGGACAGAATTCTATACCACCAAAAATAAACCTTCTGCGAGTGATGTCGATGCGTACTCCAAAGGTGAGTCGGATAACAAGTATCAACTGAAAGGGAAT